>JABDMU010000055.1 GCA_013001285.1 Flavobacteriaceae bacterium | reverse complement strand
TTCTTATCCTTGCTTAATGAACATGGCTCCAACGGATTAAAACGCATTGGAATTATTGATTATTTATGGCTGTTTGTTGGTTATCCCTTCATTCTAAGTCTTGGTTATTTAGTTGGAGCAAAAATTTTTACAATCATATTTAATTAATAATATTGTTTAATTAATTTTATTATATATTAAACATACTTTATTCTTGAAATTTTTATAATTACTTCAAAATCATACCTTTCTTTTCATTTTTAGGTGTTTTATCTTCTTTTTTAGCAAATTAAGGCTAAATATGACTAATTGCAATTTTTGAAACCTTAGCGCAAATGTTAATTATTTGTTTAATTTTTTTACTATTATATTAAACATTATATATTTAACTCAAATTAAAACAACTAATTATGAAAACAAAATTTTTAAATCTGGCTCCAATTTTTCTATTAACAGCGTTGTTTGTGGGTCTCGCTTCTTGTTCTAATGACTCTTTGGAAAATGAAGACCTTAAGGCTTACAAAGCTACGCTTTACGAAGTAATTGAAGCACAAAAAACTGATGTCTCAAAATCAGACAAGAACAATGCGCCTGGGGATGATTCAATTGCCATCATTGCAATTAATGGAGGCTTTGATGAACTCGTGAATGCATTAACTCATGTTGACACCGAATTAAATGCAGGTCTTGTAGATCTGTTCTTAAACGGTACAGATCAATACACTGTGTTTGCACCAACAGATGATGCCTTCATGGCGCTTTATTCTGCCTTGGGTGTATCAAGCATTTTTGAAGTTGACCCAGAGTTGGTGTTAAATGTCTTAGTTTACCATGTAACAAATGGAAGACGAGCCGCAAAAAGTGTTGTACCCAAGAAAAATTTGAAAAATATTCAAACACTTCTAGGTGTACCTTTTCAAGTTAATTCTGATGCTCAAATTATTGCAGTAGGAAATACTTCGAACATCATAGCCACAGATATTACTGCTTCAAATGGAATAATCCATGTCATTGATCAAGTTTTACTTCCAATAAACTAGTTCAGTATTTTTAAATTTGAAAGCTTTTATTTGCATGAACGGTTTGGCTTATACCAGACCGTTTTTTCTTACAATTAATTAAACATTTTTACCTGCTTATTAATACAACTTTATATTAATAAAAGCTGGTGAAATAAGATAATTAACTGAATATGGTATATTTAAAATCTAATTAAACCTTAATATGGAAAAAACAGTTTCGGATGCCATTGCCTACCGACGTTCAGTACGAATTTACAAGGATGAGCCCATTGCTATCGAAAAAGTAAAATCCTGCCTGAAGAATGCTGTATTAGCGCCAACGAGTAGTAATCTTCAATTGTGGGAATTCTATCATATTTCAAACAAAAAAGTACTCCAGGATTTAGCAGCTGCTTGTTTTGATCAAAATGCGGCTAAAACCGCACAGCAACTGGTTGTTATCGTCGTCAGAAAAGACCTTTGGCGGCAACGTGCAAAAGCTAATCTCAACTTTCTGAAAAAGGCTTTTGATAGACCAGATCTTGAACCAAGGCTACTCAAACGAAAAAAAATAGTCTTAAATTATTATGACAAGCTCATCCCCTTTACCTATTTCGATTTCTTAGGGATTTTTGGAATGCTAAAATATTTAATGTTTCAAATTGTTGGATTGTTCAGACCAATTTATCGACAAGCACGACGCAGTGATATGCGCATCGTTGCACACAAAAGTGCTGGCCTGGCCGCACAAAACTTTATGATCAGTATGGCTGCAATCGGCTATGATACCTGTCCTATGGAAGGCAGCGACACCCTTAGAGTCAAACGCATTTTGAAGATTCCCAATAGTGCCGAAATAAATATGGTCATTGGTTGCGGTATCAGAAGCGAAAAAGGAGTTTATGGCCCTAGATTCAGGGTCCCATTTGAAGAAACTTATAAAGCTGTAACCTGATCAATCTTGTTTTTTAATATTTCTATTAAAATTTTCTAACCATTTAAGTTCCTCTTGAATGGCCTTGCGACGATCTTCAATTTGTTGATATTTATCAGCAATTTGTTCACGTTTAGTTTTTGGTTTTTCCGGAACTGGTTTGCCTGATTTTCCGGCATCTGCACCTGGTTTTGTCTTTTTAGGTTTTTTAGAAAACATTCCCATAATAAAGTCAATTGTTAGTTATTGCTTCCAAACTTAATTTTTATTTATCAATTAGGTGAAAACATTAACATTTGTTTCAATATACTAAAAAATACCTTCCTTTTTAGTTTCCTACATCATCTAATTCGCTACAAAGTTCTATTTTTACGATCAAATATTTAGATATGACATTATTACTTATGGCTGCGGGAAGTGGTAGTCGCTATGGAAAATTAAAACAATTTGATGAATTAGGACCAAGGGGTGAATTTCTAATGGAGTTTAGTATTCATGATGCTCTTGCATGTGGCTTTGATCATATTGTGATAATAACAAAAGCTGCTAACCAGGAATTTCTTAAAAATTATTTGTCTGAAAGATTGCCAGAATCTATTAAATTGGATGTCCTAGTTCAGGAGATTTCGGATATTCCTGAAGGTATAGAACTCCATACCGAACGCGAAAAACCATGGGGTACTGCTCATGCTGTTTGGACAGCTAGAAATGTCATTAAATCAGATTTTGTCATTATAAATGCCGATGACTTTTATGGCAAGCCAGCTTTTAGAGGTGCTGCGGATTTTGTCACCAATAACGATGCTGAAAATACCTATGCACTAGTTGGTTATAGGCTAAAAGATACTCTGTCTGATCATGGTTCGGTGTCTAGAGGTGTGTGTAAAGCAGATGGTCAGAATTTGATAACCATAGAGGAGCACACCAAAATACATGAAAAAGATAATGTGATCATTGACGAGGAATCAGGTCGCATTTTAGATCCTGACACCCTGGTATCGATGAATTTTTGGGTTTGCAGTGCTTCCATTTTTGACTATATAGAATCTTATTTTAAAAACTTTTTAAATGAACCATCAAATCTGGAAAAAAACGAGATCTATTTGCCATTTGTTGCACAAGAAATGATGTCAAATGGCCTGATAAATATAAAGGTCGTTTCGGCAGACAGTCATTGGTTTGGTGTGACCTATTATGACGATAAAGTTGAAGCGGTAAAGACCTTGGCCAAATTAACTGAAAAAGGCGATTATCCTAGTCCGCTATGGAACTAAAAATGAGTCATGGTTAATAAACTTATTACTGAGGTATTAGAAAAATATAATATTGATAGTACTTTAGTTTCTTATAAGACCATTACTCATGGCTATATAAATGACACCTATCTTATATTCCTCGAAGGCGAGCCAAAATTTGTTTTACAACAATTAAATACCTCTATTTTTAAAAAGGTTGAAATGCTTCAGCAAAATATTGATCGTGCGACTTCACTTTTGTACAACGAACAGTATTCACGCTTAGATTTTTTAAGGTCTAGTAATGGAAATACGCTAGTGAAGTACAATGATCGGTACTGGCGCATGATGCATTACATTCCTGATAGTATTACATTCAATACAACCAATGATGAATGTATCGCTTTTGAAGCAGGCCGAATTATAGGAACCTTTCACAGGCTTTTAGAAAAGGAAGCAACGACAGCATACCATGTAACTATTCCGAATTTTCACGATTATAAAGTGAGATATAAAGAATTTACTTCTGCTTTAGAAATCGCAAACGCGAAGGTTGTTTCCAGCGCCAAGGATGCCATTAAATTTGTTAACGATAATATTGAACATTTTGACACTTTAGAAATGTCAGACCTAGCAATACGAATTTGCCATAATGACACCAAACTGAACAATATTCTATTCGGCGCTGATAAAAAAGCACTTTGTTTGATTGACCTAGATACCATAATGCCAGGTTATTTTATATATGATTTTGGTGATCTTGTGCGTACTGTTGTGAATCCAGTGGAGGAAGATGAAAAAAACCTTTCCAAAGTAAAGTTCAATATTAATTTATTCGAAAAAATTGTTGATGGATTACATTTTTCCAAGATGCAACTGAGCGATAATGAGCTAGAGTATTTACCTATTGGAGTAGCCTTGATGCCTTTTTTACATGGACTGAGATTTCTGACCGATTTTCTTTCTGGAAATATTTATTACAAAGTGAATTATAGTGATCAAAACCTAGATCGTTGTCTATCACTATTTAAGTTTGCAGCATTAGCTTTTAAACATAAGGGACAAATGAAATTTTACTTGAAGATGAAGTTAAATAATAAAGGCACAATTTAAATTGTGCCTTTATTTTTATTAATTAAAAGAATTAATCTCAAAGCCTTTATATTTCCATTTAGCGAGGCCGCCATCCAGATCGTAGATCTTGACAAAACCTGCATCTTTCATCTTTTGAGCACATTTAGCACTTCTACCACCTTTCTGGCAATAGACAATTACAGGTTTTGATTTATCCAGTTTTTCGATTTCCGTATTAAACGACGGTGAATTGTAATCGATATTTTGAGCACTATCAATATATCCCTCTTTATATTCCTCTGGAGTTCTTACATCAACAAGTTGAATATCTTCAAGTTCGGAGAGCTCTTTCATTTCTTCAGCAGTCACCAACTCTATTTCTGGCTGAGGTTCTTCTTTACAACTTTGAAGCACAATGGTCATGCTTAACAAAATTAAGATTAAATAGTTTTTCATTTTTAAATGCGTTTAAATGTTGGTGATTTCGCCTCTCCACTTTTCAAAGCCTCCAACAAGATTATATGTATGTTCGATTCCTAATTGATTCATAATTTGGCAAGCCTGACCGCTTCGACCACCAGCCTTGCAATAAACATAGTAACATTTATTTTTATCCAACTTCTTTATAGAATCAATAAATTCCTTCCCTTTATAAATGTCAATTTGAATGGCATTTGGAATAATGCCTTTGGAAACTTCTCGATCTGTTCTTACATCTAAGATAACAGCGTTGTCATCGTTAGAGAGTTGAGTAGACCATGCCTCCTGTGATAAATCTGCCATTAAAATTTTAATTTTTTAAAATTAACATTTCTTTAGCATCCAATAAAAAGACGAGAAAAAACCCAAAGTGTTACATTTTGGGATTAATTTTTCTAAACTTTTATTGAACAACCTATTGCTCTTGTTTTCTTTTCCTTGATCTCTTTCCCATCAATTAATGCATCAACAGCTTCTTCTACATACTTTGTATTAACCTGAGCAGCATCCTGATAATTGTCATCGATAGCACCAATATATTGTACCACATTGCCCGCCTTGGTTTTTTCTAAAATATATACATGTGGTGTTTTAGTGGCACCATACTGAGGATATATTTTCTGACCTTCATCAATTAAATATGGAAAAGTAAATCCTTTAGAACGCGCTCTTGCTTTCATCGAATCAAAACTATCGCCAGGTTTTACTTCAGTATTGTTTGGCATGATGGCCACTACAGGATACCCTTTTTTTGCATATTTCTTATCCAATTCAATGATACGATCTTCATAAGCGACTGCATACGGACAGGTATTACATGTGAAGATAACAATGAATCCTTTGGCATCCTTATAATCAGCCAGTGACACCATTTTTCCATCGATATTCTTCAATTTAAAATCGGTGGCAATATCACCTATCTCATATCCACCACTTACATCAGTGGTAAAGGCAGATGACATAAGGACAACTACCGCAAGCATAAAAATTGTTTTTAGTGTTTTCATAATTTGCATTTTAATTTTCAATAAATTTTCTTAATTCCATCACAAGTTCATCATAACTAAATGTTCGTTCGTAAAACGCTCTTCTTTTAGAATTATATATGAGGGTTGCTGGAATAGCACCTGTCCAGCTTTCACTGATCTTTGGGATCCAGGAATTCATATCTGTATCGTTTAATGCTACAACTTGCGATTTTAAATTCTTTTCTTTTATGTAGGGGATTAACTTTTTTTCATATTGCTGAGGAAAGTCTAAGCTCACAAGGATCACTTCAACATTTTTTCCTGCATAATTCTGATTGAGTTCTTCAAAATAGGGCAATTCTTTTATACAAGGAGCGCACCAAGTCGCCCAGAAATTAATAACGTATGTTTTCCCATCCTTATTATTTAATAATGGCTCAAGACCTTCAAAATCATAAATTACCAATTCATCATTAATGGCTAAATCCTTGGATTCAGATTTACATCCAATCATAGTTATGATAACCAAGAGGCAAGCAATTGTTTTTTTCATGTTATAAAAATAATAAAACCCTTTACATGCAGTACTGCTTTAACAGAATTTTAAGCTGAAAAATTTAATCTCAAAAAAACTATTCAATTAATTTTTATATATTGTACATACAACAGTTGTATGTACATATGAGTATTGAAACTATTTTGAAAATAAAATCACCAATATCACAAGCTAAGCGCACTGTCGTTCAGATTTTATATGCTGGTGAATTTTTTCGGGATCAGCTAAATGGCAGGTTAAAGCCTTTCAATTTAACAAGTCAGCAATACAATGTCTTAAGGATCTTAAGAGGACAGAAAGGCAATCCGGCAACATTATCGATAATTCAAGAACGAATGATCAATAAGAATAGTAATACAACACGCTTAATCGATAAGTTAGTCGATAAAAAATTAGTTTCACGTAAGGTTGATTTAGAGAACCGCCGAAAATTAAAAATAACCATTACAAAAAAAGGACTTAAAACCCTATTAAATATTGATCCTAAAGTAGATGATTTTGAATCGAAGGCCACATATAATCTAACAAACAAAGAGCTAAAAAATTTGAATAAATTATTGGATAAATTGATTTTTTGATTGATTGTTTTATTCATAGTTGCATATAGATTAATAGCAGAATGATAAATAGCTAAACTTCCGTCTTTTACCTGGCGGAAGTTTTAAAACAACTAAAGTACATCCCTAATTACTTAATTAATAGCATTTGAGTAATTAGCTAAACTTCCGTCTTATCCCTAGACGGAAGTTTTTAATTATATAAATTTGATTTTTCCAAATACCTTTCTATATTTGAACTAGATATGAAAATAAATTTAAATAATACATGGTGGTGGCTTTCTCGAAACTTAAATTTCGTGAACTAGTCCTATTGTATGTTTAATCACAATAAACTTAAGGCTTGTCATTCACGACAAGCCTTTTTTAATTTTTATGAAGACATTTAGTTTATATACACATTATAAAAAGATCCTTGCTGATACTATTACACCTGTAAGTATCTATCTTAAAATTCGTGACAAATTCCCAAATAGTATTCTTTTGGAAAGTAGCGACTATCATGCCAATGATAATAGTTTCTCATACATATGCTTCAATCCCATTGCCTCTTTCAAGGTTGAAAACGAATATATTTATCAGTCCTTCCCTGATGGCAGCACCAAAAAAAATACAGTAGATGTAGGAGTTACTGAAGAAATTCACAAATTCACAAAACGCTTCAAGGTAAATTCTGAGACCTCATTTAAATTTATAAATAATGGCGTATTTGGTTATACATCATATGATGCTGTACGGTATTTCGAAGATATTTCAATAAAGAAAAAGCGTGATTATATTAAAATCCCAGATATGTTTTATTCCGTTTATCAGAACATCATCGCTATAAACCATTTTAAAAATGAAGCCTATATTTTTGCGCATTGTTTCGATACCGAAAATAATATTGATGATATTGAACATCTTATAAATGTTAGAAATTATGCTTCATATACTTTTGCTTCTGAAGGCGATATCAGTTCAAACCTAACAGATTCGGAATATAAAGATCATGTTGAACTCGCAAAAAAGCACTGTGCAAGAGGTGATGTGTTTCAATTGGTTCTTTCTAAAAAATTTAGTCAAGGCTTTAAAGGTGATGAATTCAATGTTTATAGAGCCTTAAGAAGTATTAATCCTTCCCCCTATTTATTCTATTTTGACTATGGTAGTTTTAAAATATTTGGAAGCTCTCCCGAAGCACAACTGATTGTCAATAATGGCCAATCTGAAATTCATCCAATTGCTGGCACCTTCAAACGTACGGGAAATGACCTCAAAGATGCCGAATTGGCTAATAAATTAGTTGAAGACGCCAAAGAAAACAGTGAACATGTCATGTTGGTGGATCTCGCAAGAAATGACCTCAGCAGACATGGTACCAATGTGAATGTAGAGACCTATAGAGAAGTCCAATTTTTCTCACACGTCATCCATTTGGTAAGTAAGGTAGTGGGTACAAAACATAAAGATGTCTCAACCATGCAAGTGGTTGCAGATACCTTCCCAGCCGGAACTTTGAGCGGTGCTCCAAAACATCGTGCCATGCAGCTTATTGAAGATTATGAAAAAACCAATAGGGGCTATTATGGTGGTGCCATTGGATTTATGGATTTTAAAGGTAATTTTAACCATGCTATTCTTATACGCACCTTCCTAAGTAAAAACCACAAGTTACATTGGCAGGCAGGAGCAGGTCTCGTTTCAAAATCAGATCCGGAAAATGAACTTCAAGAGGTCTATAATAAATTAGGAGCGCTCACAAGCGCCATAAAATTAGCAGAAAATATTTAGCTGTATGAAAAAGATTTTAGTCATTGATAATTACGATAGTTTCACCTATAATCTCGTCCATTATTTGGAGGACCTCGATTGTGAAGTTACGGTTGTTAGAAATGATAAATTAACCTTGGAGGATGTTGAACCTTTCGATAAGATCGTGCTTTCGCCCGGTCCAGGTATTCCCGATGAAGCGGGATTACTAAAACCAATTATCGCAAAATACGCGGCATCAAAAAGTATTTTAGGGGTATGTCTTGGACAACAAGCAATTGGTGAAGTTTTTGGCGGCTCTTTAATAAATTTAGATGAGGTATATCACGGTGTTGCAACCACTATAAATCAAATTGTTAACGACGAATCATTATTTGATGGCTTAGACAAAACAATCGAAGTCGGACGCTATCATTCTTGGGTTGTTTCTAAGGATTTACCCGAAGTACTCGAAGTAACGAGCGTTGATGAAAATGGCCAGATCATGTCCCTTCGCCATAAAAGTTTTGATGTAAAAGGTGTACAGTTTCACCCAGAATCTGTGCTTACGCCTAAGGGAAAACAAATGCTAAAAAACTGGATCAATTCATAAGAAATGAAACAAATCTTAAACAGACTTATTAATCATGAAAGCATCTCCAGCGAAGAAGCTAAGCAGGTACTTGTGAATATTAGTCATGATCAATATAATCAAAGTCAGATTGCTTCATTTCTGACTGTATTTATGATGAGAAGCATCACCTTGGAAGAATTAAAAGGTTTTCGAGATGCACTCCTTGAATTGTGTTTAGCCGTTGATCTCGATGAGTTCAACGCCATCGATCTTTGTGGAACTGGTGGCGATGGAAAAGACACCTTTAACATTTCTACTTTATCCTCATTTATTACTGCCGCTTCAGGGGTTAAAGTGGCCAAACATGGTAATTATGGAGTTTCTTCGGCATGTGGATCATCGAATGTCATGGAACATCTTGGTATTAAATTCTCCAATGATAAAGACCATCTAAAGCACTGTATTGATAAGGCTGGAATTTGTGTTTTACATGCACCACTTTTTCATCCAGCAATGAAAAATGTAGCGCCAATAAGACGTGAACTTGGCGTAAAAACATTTTTTAATATGCTTGGTCCAATGGTCAATCCTTCATTTCCAAAAAACCAAATGGTAGGCGTGTTCAATCTGGAATTACTTCGACTCTACGGCTATTTATATCAGGATACAGAAAAAAACTATGCCATTGTTCACGCACTTGATGGCTATGATGAAATTTCCCTTACAGGTAAGACCAAGGTCATTTCTAACAGATCAGAAATTCTGTTTGCACCTGAAGAACTAGGGATTAATACAATAACGGCTGAATCTATTTTTGGCGGAAACACTGTAAAAGAAGCCGCAGATATTTTTTTAAAAGTAATTAAGGGGAATGGCACCGAATCTCAAAACAATGTCGTGGCTGCCAATGCCGGACTGGCTATTGCAACCACAAAACAAATTGATCATAAACAAGGATTTGCGATCGCTAAAGAAACACTTTTAAGTGGTAAAGGATTTAAGGTATTAGAACAACTACAAGCACTAAGCAAATAATGGATATTCTGGATAAAATAGTGAATGATAAGCTCAAAGAAGTGGGATATCGAAAAAAAGTGATTTCGGTTTCACATCTGGAAGTGTCACCATTATTTGAACGCAACACCTTGTCATTGAAAAAAAATCTTGAAAAAAGTAAATCAGGTATTATCGCCGAACATAAGCGCAGATCACCTTCCAAATCGGTTATTAATCAAGATCTCAATGTTCAAGATGTGGCTATAGGTTATGAAAATGCACGCGTTTGCGGCATGTCGGTTTTAACCGATACGAAATATTTTGGTGGTTCCTTAGACGACTTATTGATCGCCAGAGCAAGTTGTGATCTTCCATTATTACGAAAGGAATTTATTATTGATCCTTATCAGATCCTTGAAGCAAAAGCCTATGGTGCCGATGTCATTTTATTGATCGCAGCCATTTTGACCACCGATGAAATTAAACTGTTTTCACAAGTAGCGAAATCTCTAGGACTTGAGGTCTTGCTTGAAGTACATAACGAAAAGGAACTGCAAAGATCTCTGATCTCAAGTATTGATATGTTAGGGGTTAACAATAGAAATCTTAAAACCTTTGAAGTCAATTTAACGACGAGTAAGCAGTTAAGTGCCCTCATTCCGGACGATTTTACCAAAATTTCAGAAAGCGGCATTAGTTCAGTCGAAGCTATCAAGGAATTACAACCTTTCGGTTATAAAGGATTTTTGATTGGTGAAAATTTTATGAAAACAGAGAACCCTGGGTTGCATGCAGCCGAATTTATTAACGATCTAGAAGGATGAAACTAAAGGTATGCGGCATGAAATATCAGGATAATATTGAGGCGGTTGTCGCTTTAAAACCTGACCTGCTAGGGTTTATTTTCTATGAAAGGTCTTCTCGATATATACCGAAGGATCATCATCTCAAAATTCCAAATTCAATACCAAAGGTTGGTGTATTTGTAGATGCTGAATTGAAAGAAATAAAACAGAGGATCAACAACTATGCTCTTGAATTCATTCAATTGCATGGTCATGAAAGTCCGGAATTTTGTTCTAGGGTTCAACAACTAGGTGTTAAAGTGATCAAGGTGTTTTCAATTTTAAATACCTTCGATTTTAATCAATTGGAAGCCTTTGAACCTGATTGTGACTATTTTCTTTTTGATACTAAAGGGGAATTACCAGGAGGAAATGGAATTGCATTCGATTGGAAAATATTGGAGTCCTACCCATCAAATAAACCTTTCTTTTTAAGTGGTGGTATTGGATTAGATCAAATAGATAATCTGCACTCCTTTTTAAAAAGTGAGGCTGCAGCACATTGTTATGCTATTGATGTTAATAGTAAATTCGAGCTTGAACCGGGGCTAAAAAATATAAATGAACTTAAAGTTTTCAAATCACAACTATGAAATATAACGTAGATGAAAAAGGATATTATGGCGAATTTGGAGGTGCATACATCCCTGAAATGCTCTATCCAAATGTAGAAGAACTACGACAGAACTATCTGAAAGTTATGGCTGAGCCCGAATTTAAAAAAGAATTTGATCAGCTTTTAAAAGATTATGTTGGGCGACCTTCACCTTTGTATTTTGCGAAGCGGCTTTCTAAAAAATACAATACCAAAATTTATTTAAAACGAGAAGATTTAAATCATACAGGTGCACATAAGATCAACAATACTATTGGTCAGATCCTTATGGCCAAGCGCCTTGGGAAAAACAGAATCATTGCCGAAACGGGTGCTGGGCAGCATGGTGTGGCTACTGCAACCGTCTGTGCATTAATGGGATTGGAATGCATTGTTTATATGGGGGAAATCGATATTGCACGACAAGCACCAAATGTGGCTAGGATGAAAATGCTTGGCGCTACGGTGGTACCTGCAACTTCAGGAAGTAAAACCTTGAAGGACGCCACGAACGAAGCCATTAGAGATTGGATAAACAATCCAGTTGACACCCATTACATTATTGGATCTGTGGTTGGACCTCATCCATATCCTGATATGGTGGCACGATTTCAATCTGTGGTTTCCGAAGAAATCAAATGGCAACTCAAAGATCACCTTGGCAGATCTCAACCCGACTATATCATTGCCTGTGTTGGTGGTGGCAGTAATGCAGCTGGCGCCTACTATCATTTTTTAGATACAACTGATGTGAAGCTCATTGCCGTTGAAGCTGCCGGATTAGGCGTAGATTCTGGTGAGAGTGCAGCAACTTCAGTTCTTGGCAAAGAAGGTATAATTCATGGCAGTAAAACCTTATTAATGCAAACCAATGACGGTCAGATCACTGAACCTTACTCTATATCTGCAGGTCTTGATTATCCTGGTGTTGGCCCTATGCATGCTCATTTATATAAATCGGGACGCGCAGAATTTATATCGATTACAGATGATCAAGCAATGAAGGCTGGCCTTGAACTCTGTCAATTAGAAGGTATAATTCCAGCAATTGAAAGTGCTCATGCACTTGCTGTATTCAAAAATAAATCGTTTAAGCCAGATGACCTCATCGTATTGAGCTTATCTGGAAGAGGTGATAAGGATCTCGAAACCTATATCAATCATTTTAATTTGGCCTGATGGAAAATAGAATCAAACAAAAACTTAAAGAAGAGCAGAAAATTCTTTCTATTTATTTTACTGCAGGTTATCCTATTATTAATGATACGGTCTCCATTCTGGAAGCATTAGAACAAAATGGTATAGATATGATCGAGATCGGGCTACCATTTAGTGATCCTTTGGCCGATGGACCCACGATACAGGCAAGCTCAACTCAAGCTTTGAAAAATGGTATGACCACTACCCTACTTTTTGAACAACTTAATGACATTAGAGACTCCGTTTCGATCCCCTTAATTCTCATGGGATATTTCAATCCCATCCTACAATTTGGGGTAGAGGCATTTTGTAAAAAATGTCAGGAAATTGGTATTGACGGACTGATCATTCCAGATCTTCCAGTCGACGTTTATTACGAGAATTACAAGTCTATTTTTGAGGCACATGGATTGATAAACATATTTTTAATTACACCTCAAACCAGTGAAGATCGAATACGATATATCGATTCTATTTCTGAAGGGTTTATTTATATGGTGAGTTCAGCTAGTGTAACTGGCAGTCAATCTGGATTTGGTGACGAACAAACCAACTATTTCCGACGTATTCAAAATATGAATCTCAGGAATCCTCAAATAGTTGGCTTTGGCATCAGCGATCATACTACATTTACACAGGCTACAACACATGCCAAAGGTGCGATCATCGGCAGTGCATTCATTAAACATCTCTCAAAAAATGGAGTTTCAAAGATCTCTGAATTTGTAAAATCAATTTTGGGCTAATGGCTTTTAATATAGTCTTGATCGAACCTGAAATACCAAATAATACAGGTAATATTGGAAGGCTTGCTTTGGCGACAGGCTGCCATTTACATTTGGTGAAGCCATTCGGATTTGAGATCGATGACACGCGTTTAAAGCGTGCAGGGCTTGATTATTGGCAGCATTTACAAGTTTCCATTTACGATGATATTGATGATTTTTTAGCACTGAATATCAATAAACAAATGGTGTATCTGTCAAGTCATGGGTCTAACACGCATTGGGATATTCCTTTTGAAGAAGATCTTTATTTAGTATTCGGAAAAGAATCTGTTGGCCTACCAAAATCATTACTTGAGAAGCATGCTCAAGCTGTTTATAAAATACCATTATACAATGAAAATGTTAGAAGTCTAAATTTGGCAAATGCTGTGAGTGTGGTGATCTATGAAGGCCTTAAAGCACTGCGCTAAATTAAGATTTGCGATTTTTAAGCATATTTAAGTACATCTGCTCAACTTTATTTCTTGCCCAAGGCGTGCGTCTTAAAAATTTAAGACTTGATTTGATTGAAGGGTCATTATTAAAACATTTGATCTTGATCATATGACCGAGATATTCCCAACCATAGTGCGCGACTAATTCATTTAAAATCTGCTCCAATTTTACACCGTGTAAAGGATTGTTGGGTTGTGAAGTCATTTTGAAATTAATTACGGCGATCTGAAGATCGTCGGTTTTTATTTCTTTTAGGACGTCTTCTGTTCGACCTTTTCTGACCTTCTGAATTATTACCACTTTTTTGATTTCTAGAAGAGCCTGAATTTGATCGGTTACCTTGTCTAGATCGGTTGCTTTTTTGACCCTGTTTTATTGGTGCTGTTGAAGCATTTGGATCTGGTTCAAATCCTTCAATGATTTCCATTGGGATTTTAAAACCGACTAATTTTTCAATATCTCTTAAATAGGTGGTTTCATCAGCACTCACCAAGGATATTGCTTCGCCACTTGCTCCTGCCCTTCCTGTTCGACCAATACGATGCACATAGTCTTCGGAAATATTTGGTAATTCAAAATTAACCACATGAGGAAGTAGAGGAATATCAAGTCCGCGGGCAGCAATATCTGTTGCTACCAAAACACTGATGCTTCCTTTTTTAAAACCTGCTAAAGCTTTTGTTCTTGCACCTTGGCTTTTATTGCCATGAATGGCCGAAGCTGAGATGCCAGCATTGATCATTTTTTTGCACAGCTTATTAGCCCCATGTTTGGTTCGCGTAAACACAAGAACCTGAGTCCAATCGCCATCTAGGATTAGTTTTATGATAAGGGCAGTTTTTAATCCCTTGGCAACGCGATATACTTTTTGCTTAATGGCATCAACAGTCGAATTCTCTGGTGTTGCTTCCACTAAAACAGGATACCTTAAAATGCTTTGCGCCAATTTTTTGATCTCCTTTGAAAAGGTAGCTGAGAACATCAAATTTTGTCTTCGTTCTGGCATGACACTCATGATACGCTGGATATCTCTTAAAAAACCCATGTCCAGCATACGATCTGCTTCATCAAGGACTAAGATTTCAATTTTCGCTAGTGATAAAACACCTTGGTTATGAAGGTCAAGCAAACGACCAGGAGTAGCCACTAAAATATCTACACCTCTTCTTAATTGATTCACTTGAGGTTTTTGATTAACACCTCCAAAAATCACAGCCGATCTTAAATCAAGATACTCACCATACTCCTTGACATTAGCAAATACCTGAGCTGCCAGTTCACGTGTTGGTGTTAAAACCAAAGCACGTACCGGTCGTTGTCTTAATTGATGGCCTTCCGCTAATAATTGCAACATTGGTAAGGTAAAACCAGCTGTTTTTCCAGTACCCGTTTGTGCAGATGCTAACACATCTTTTCCTTCTAAAATGCGAGGAATGGCTTTTAATTGAATTGGTGATGGTTGAGTGTATCCTTTTTTTTGAATAGCTTTCAACAAGGCTTCAGTCAAGCCTAGTGAATCGAATGACATATAAATTGTTTAATAAAATGACAATTTAAATGAAAGCCATTTCAGAATAAAGCACAAAGGTACATCTATTTTAGAGAAGTGTCATTGATTTAATTAAATGGATGTCTGTTGACCTAACAAATAACTTATAGAAATTGTCTGTACTGCAGAACTCGAAAATCGAAGGTTGTGAATGCCTTGTCTTTTGCTTTTATACGTTTGTATTCTTGATTGCTCCCTATACTTAAATTAGCTGCCCCAGAAGACGAGATCAATGAAACTGTTTTTACCGGTCTTTTGTCCACTGCAAATTCATGAATTCTTGGCATTGTATCATCAATTACTTTTAGGCTAATGTCATACTGTTTGAGCTGTTTTCTAAAAAAATATTCAGGTCCATTTTTACTCCGTCCTCCAATGAACAAGAGGGTGTTTACATTAGGAAATTGCCTTAAATAACCAATTAAATCTCTTAGCAAAATGTTTTTCATTCCAAGATCGGAAGCATCGATCTTATCGCGTTCAGCACGTTCAACAATATCACAAATTCCAATTTTATTTTTAATCAAAAATTGTTTGCGCTCTTCAATAGCTTCAGTTGAATTATCATATGTTAAATTAAGTCCATGGATCTTATCAATATATCTCCACAGCGAATTATGACAACTTCCATAACAGAAATCTACATCTCGCTCAAGAAGTTGACCCACCGAAAACCTGGGTGGTGGAAGGGTTCCAACAATAAGCTTAGTGGTATCCTTTTGAATAAATGGTTGATATGGATGTTGATGTAAAAACACTTGATTTTGAATTGAAGGTTAAAAATAGTACTTTTAAAAGCTAACGACTAAAATAATTCCATATGGGAAAAGGTGATAGAAAATCGAAACGCGGAAAGATTTCACTGGGAACATTTGGCGTACGTAGACGACGAAAAAAAGCGAAAGCTGTTGTAGTCACGAAGCCTAAGAAAAAAACAACCGCAAAACCTAAGGCAAAAGCTGCTGCTAAACCAAAAGCTGAGGCCAAAGCAAAACCAAAAGCTGAAGCTAAGGCAAAACCAAAAGTTGAAGCTAAGGCAAAACCAAAAGCCGAAGCTAAGGCAAAACCGAAAGCCGAAGCTAAAGCAAAACCAAAAGCCGAAGAAAAAGCTGAGGCAAAAGCTGAAGCAAAACCAAAAGATAAAAAAGAAGAATAAAAAAAAGCGAGGTTATCCTCGCTTTTTTTATCTCGTGAAAACTAAATTAGTTTCTGTAGAAAGCGGTTCATTAAAACCATAGCCTTCATAATTAAAGCCCTTTATATCGTCGATGGTTTCAGCATCGTTCTCAATTATATATTTGGTCATTAATCCTCGTGCAAATTTTGCAAAAAAGCCAACCATGACGTATTTACCTTCCTTGAATTCTTTAAAATCGATAGAGATCACAGGAACTTTAAGCGCTTTTTTATCGATGGCCTTAAAATATTCGTTACTAGCCAAATTCAAAAACAGTTCGTCGTCTTCTAATTCCTCATTTAAAGCTTGAGTCACTTTCTTTTTCCAGAAAGCATATAGATTTTTATTTTTTCCTACAGGTAATTTCGTACCCATTTCCAATCGGTATGGCATGATCAGATCTGTTGGTTTTAAAACCCCATAAAGACCAGATAAAATACGTACTGTGCTATTTAACTTCTCTAATTTTTCCTTTGGTAAATTATAGGCATCTAAGCCGCGATAGACATCGCCATTAAACGCATAGATCGCAGGTCGTGCCTTATCTTCTGTGAATGGGAGTTCCCAATTTTGATTCCGTTCATAATTCAATTCGCCTAAGTTGGGAGAAATGCTCATAAGTCGAGACAAACTTCTCGCCGATTTCTTTTTAAGCAATTTATTGAGACGCTCAGCTTCTTTTAAAAAGCAAGATTCCGTAGATTGAATCTTAGGTAATTTACTTTCAAAATCAAGAGATTTCGCGGGAGATATGACGAGTTTCATAGTCGTTTTTTCATTTTTTTCAAAGTTACGAACTAAACCTAAAACAAAATATTATAGAAATCGAAAATATTAATATGATGATAAATTCGCTTGATATTTAATCAGCATGTTTTGCATAGGCACGCCATTTTTCTATGCATTGTTGCATATCGTCTGGGATCTCTGTGCTAAACGACATTTTCTTTTGAGTTACCGGATGAACAAATCCAAGAGTTTTGGCATGTAAAGCTTGCCTTGGAAGTATTTTAAAACAATTATCTACAAATTGTTTGTATTTAGAAAAGGTGGTCCCCTTCAATATTTTCTCACCGCCATACCGTTCATCATTGAACAAGGTATGACCTATATGTTTCATATGCACTCGAATTTGGTGCGTTCTGCCAGTTTCCAATTTGCAGGATACCAGAGTGACATAACCCAAGCGTTCTATGACCTTATAATGTGTAACGGCCGGTTTGCCTTTTTCGATATCATCACCTTCAAAAACAGTATTTTGTAATCTGTTCTTTGGATGCCGACCAATATGACCCTCTATTCGACCTTCATCAGCTTCAACATTTCCCCAAACCAAGGCAACATATTCACGTTCACTACTCTTATCAAAAAACTGCTGTGCTAAATGGGTCATGGCCTGTTCGGTTTTGGCAACCACGAGAAGCCCGCTAGTATCCTTATCAATCCGATGCACCAAACCTGGTCGTTCGTTCGAGTTTTTAGGGAGGTTTTCGAAATGAAACGTTAGTGCATTTATGAGCGTTCCTGAATAATTGCCGTGGCCAGGATGCACCACCATTCCTGCTTGCTTATTCACAACCAATAAGTAATCATCTTCATATACAATATCAATAGGAATATCTTCGGGAACAAGTAAATACTCATAAGGTGGATGCGCTAAAAGAACGCGAATCTCATCAAAAGGCTTCACCTTATAATTCGATTTGACAGGAGTTCCATTTACAAAAATACTCCCTTCTTTGGCCGCCGCCTGAATTTTATTTCGTGTAGCGTTTTCAATAAAATTCATAAGGTATTTATCAATCCGCAGTGGTTGCTGTCCTTTCTCTGCAGTGAAAGCATAATGTTCGTAGAGATCCTCGTTTTCGTCTTCTGAAAGTTGTTCTTGTTCAGGAATCATTTACCTTAATTTGATGGACGTTTTCCATTACCAAGTACAAGGTCTATTTTTGAAGTTTTTGGCAACATCGTTCCTGGAGTAATGGTTTTACCCTTATGCTTTATGGCTAAGACTTCATTTTTACCAATGTCATCTATATATGTGATATTCCCAATTTCGAACTCCAAGGCTTCCAAAGTTGGTCTAGCCTGACGAATGGTACGTCGAATTATTTTGGGTACTGCAACCTTTTTGTAACCTGAAGGGTTTAAGGTTAAATATATTTTTCTGTCTTCCTTTACTAATGATCCTGCTTCGGGCAACTGCTCGATCACAGAAAATCTAGGATAATTCGGATTATAATTAGCCGAATCCTGAACCACTATTTGTAGGTCATTGTCTTCAAGTTCAATTTGTGCTACATCTAGAGTTTTTCCTTGAAGTTGTGGGACTTCTATAAATTCACCATGATTCGTGGAAAACTTTAACCATTTCAGCATAAGAAAACAAAGGACAACAACAGCAAGTATTGCCAATCCTAATTGTTTGGCAAAAGTTTTACTGGTGAGGAATTTAATAAGGCTCATGTTATAATTTTATAATGTCACAAATCTAAACAATTTTAGCAATGTTGAATAAAAATAGATTTACTTTAGTTTATATACGCCATATAAACTTAAAAAGTTTTTCGTTAGTATAAATATGTTATACTTTTAACTAACCTTTTTACCAAAAAAAGTAAATGAAAAAAAACATTGCCATAATCATGGGTGGTTTTTCAAGTGAGTACAAGATCTCACTAAAAAGCGGAAACGTGGTCTATGCTAGCCTGAATAAAGGGCTTTATAATCTCTATCGTGTTCATATTTTTAAAGACAGATGGGTTTATGTGAATGATAGCGGACAGGAATATTTAATCGACAAAAATGATTTTTCAATTAAACTAGATGGCACAAAGATATCTTTTGATTGTGTTTTCAATGCTATTCACGGTTCGCCAGGTGAAGATGGATTCATGCAAGCCTATTTTCAATTATTACAAATCCCTCATACCAGTTGTGGAATGTATCAAGCCGCATTGACGTTTAATAAACGAGATTGCTTAAGTGTTTTAAAACCTTACGGAATTAATATGGCTGAAAGTTTTCATTTGAACTTGGGCGATGCTATTGATGAAGATGCTATTATCAATACTGTTGGATTACCTTGTTTTGTAAAGGCGAATAAGGCTGGAAGTAGTTTTGGTATTTCGAAAGTATATAAGAAAGATGAATTGCGAAAAGCAATAGGTCTCGCGTTTGAAGAGGATGATGAGATCATCATAGAAGCTTTTCTTGATGGGACAGAAGTCTCGGTTGGTGTGATCACTTATAAAGGCGAAGTAACAGTTTTACCTATTACTGAAATTGTAAGTGATAATGATTTTTTTGATTATAAAGCCAAATATTTAGGTGAATCACAAGAAATTACGCCAGCACGAATTTCAGATGGGATGGCAGCTAAAGTCAGTGAGGTTGCTAAACAGGTTTATGAAATTCTAAAAATGAAAGGCTTCACAAGAAGTGAATTCATCTTTCAGGACAAGGAACCTTATTTGCTGGAGATCAATACCGTTCCAGGATTTACTAAGGAGAGTATCCTACCACAACAAGCTTTGGCCGCTGGGATCAGCCTAGAAGCCTTATTTGGAAATGCCGTGAAGGAAGCTCTAAAATAAATGTGTATTTTTATACTATGAAACGAGCTTTATTCCCAGGATCCTTTGATCCACTCACCTTAGGTCATTACGATATCATTAAACGTGGCGTTACCTTATTTGATGAAGTAATTGTGGCTATCGGTATAAACGCCGATAAATCATATATGTTCAGTCTTGAAGAACGTCAGAAATTTATTGAAGAGGCCTTTAAAGATGAACCCAAGATCAAGGTGATGACTTATGAAGGACTAACAGTAGATTTCTGTAAAGAAATTGGTGTCGAATTTATTTTAAGGGGATTAAGAAATCCAGCCGATTTCGAATTTGAAAAAGCAATTGCTCATACCAATAGAGACTTGGCACCAATTGAGACGGTTTTTCTATTGACCTCAGCCAAAACCTCTTACATAGCATCTTCTATAGTGAGAGATGTAATCAGAAATAATGGCGATTACACCAAATTAGTACCATCTAGTGTTCGTGTAAAATGAATCCTTTTGAAATAAACTTTCTTGATCATGTTGCCATCTATGTTAAGGACATGGATCGTTCTATTGACTGGTATCAACGGGTAATGGGGTTGAAAAAATACCAACTGGAACAATGGGGTGCCTATCCTGTTTTTATGTTATCAGGAAAATCAGGTCTCGCAATTTTTCCAGCCCATATGGATGATCCCAAATTTCCAAAGAATTCAAGACATATTTCTATCGAACATTTCGCTTTCAATGTGAGTCATAAAAATTTCACCAAAGCACAAGAACACTTCAAAGATTTAAACGAAACTTTTACTTTTCAAGATCATCATTACTTTCATTCCATCTATTTGAAGGATCCAGATGGCCATAAGGTAGAACTCACGACCTTAATGATAGATGAAAAGGATTTCTATTAATAAATTTATAAGTTATAGTCAGATAATCCTTTCGTAAATTTTTCTGGATTTGCCGCAAGATGGTATCGTGGATCATCGATATCTTCTACAATGACCTCACGAAATTTTGGATTTGCCTTGTATAACAAAATCTTACAATCCTGACTGAGATGCTTCAATTTGATCTGTTTACCTTCAGCCTCGTATTTTTCAACCACATTGAATATGGCCTCTAAAGCTGAATGATCACTGATTCGCGATTCCACAAAATCGATCTCTACTTTTTCAGGATCATTTTTGATATCGAATTTGTCATTGAACACCGAAATACTTCCGAAGAAAAGCGGGCCCCAGATCTCATATACTTTAGTTCCATCATCTTTAAGTCGTTTTCGTGCACGAATACGTTTCGCATTTTCCCATGAAAATACCAAAGCGCTTACAATAACACCTGCAAATACAGCTATAGCTAGATCGAATATAACCGTTAAGGCAGAAACCAAGACCAAAACAAAAAGGTCAGCTCTTGGAATTTTATTTAGGATCCTAAAACTACTCCATGCGAAGGTTCCAATGACCACCATGAACATGACCCCAACCAATGCCGCAATAGGCACTTGTTCTATAAGCCCAGAAGCAAATAGAATAAAGGCCAATAAGGCCAAAGCAGCGACGATTCCAGATAAGCGACCTCGCCCACCACCTTTGATATTGATAATTGATTGTCCGATCATAGCACAGCCTCCCATACCGCCAAACAATCCGGTCACGATATTTGCACCACCTTGAGCAAGACATTCTCTGTTTGAATCCCCTCGAGTTTCTGTAAGATCATCAATTAAATTTAAGGTCATCAAAGATTCTATCAACCCGATGGCTGCAAGGATCAGCGCATATGGACCAATAAATTTTAAAGTTTCTAAATTCAGTGGCACCTTATTAAATATGTCAAATTGAAATTGTGGTAAGCCACCTTTTAGTCCTTC
This sequence comes from Flavobacteriaceae bacterium, assembly GCA_013001285.1. Taxonomy (GTDB): domain Bacteria; phylum Bacteroidota; class Bacteroidia; order Flavobacteriales; family Flavobacteriaceae; genus JABDMU01. Next base: position 31,149 of record JABDMU010000055.1, on the reverse strand, counting down.
ACCACCACCTTCACGTATAAAACTTCCAACCGTAGCAACGTCTAAATTCCCCAAAATAACGATGGCAGAAACAGCAATTATCGCAATTAAAGCCTCAGGAAGTTTTTTATTTAGTTTAGGCAATCCTAACATAATTCCCATCGTCAAGGCTACCAACCCTAACATAATAAATAAAGTATTGCCTTGCATCCAAACGCGTTCCCCGTTTTCGACAACCATGAACATACCCAATTGTGATAAGAAAATAACAATGGCCAAGCCGTTGACAAAGCCCATCATAACTGGATGCGGGATCAAACGAACAAATTTTCCGAGTTTAAAAACTCCTGCGAGCATTTGAATGATTCCCATTAGAATAACGGTTGCAAACAGATAATAAAGTCCAAGATTTTCACCCTCTACTCCCATAGCATTCCCTTTAGCAACAAGAGCAACCATTACAACAGCCAGAGCACCAGTTGCACCACTTATCATTCCAGGGCGTCCTCCAAAAACTGAAGTGATCAGCCCAACCATAAATGCAGCATATAAACCTACCAAAGGATCAACTCCTGCAACAAAGGCAAAGGCAACAGCTTCAGGAACCAAGGCAAGTGCAACAGTTAAACCACTAAAAATATCATTCTTGACATTTACGGCGCGTTTTCTAATAAACTCAGTCATAGAGGGTCATTTAAAATAAGCGGCAAAAATACAGTTAAATTCAAGAACGCCAAGAGCTTGTTAACTTATATTTTCTCAGGGAAAAATCTGAAGCATCACACCAACATTCGAATATTAGCATATGAATTTTTTAAGGCTTCTTCCGTTTGATTTGGATTAAGCCATTTAACTTTGGTAATACCCTCCTTAGTTTGTGGAACAAGTTTTCCGTTATAATTAGTTTTCATTTCAAACCAATAGGTCACTTTTATTTTGTAGCGTCCATTTCTTTTAAAGATATGGTAAGTCATTTCTAAAGGTTTGATAATTTCCAGGCTAGTGATCCCCGTTTCTTCCTCAACCTCTCTCAAAGCTGTTTTATCAATGGTTTCATTGCCTTCAGCTTTCCCCTTAGGAAGATCCCATTTATTATTTCTATAGATAAATAATATATCTCCTTTTGCATTATAAACCTTGCCACCACCAGCGATGACGTTTGGCATGAGCTTTAAAAATTTCTTAAGTAATTTATTTTCGTTTTTACCTATAAGCCTTACCGAAGATATATTAGGTCGACTCAGGACTTTCATGATCTTGGAAATTTTACAACCTTTAAGAGGAAAATTCTTAAAATCTGTTTCCGGTTCAACTTTAGTTGTAAGAATAATTGGTTTATCTCCAGCGAAGATTTTGTACATCTGCTTTAAAAAGAAATTTTTTATGGCCTAAAAGTAGTATTTTTTACTAGTTTTGCGCTATGATTTTCAATAAAAGTACAGCAAAGAAAACTGCCGAATTACTTCTTCAAATAAATGCCATCAAACTAAGTCCACGAGAGCCCTTCACTTGGGCTTCTGGTTGGAAATCGCCGATTTATTGTGATAATCGCGTTGTACTTTCATTTCCACCAATTCGAAATTATGTTAGAGAAAAAATGGCGAAGCACATCGAAAGGCATTATGGCAAACCCGATGTGATTGCCGGAGTTGCTACTGGAGCTATAGGAATTGGCGCATTAGTGGCTGAATATTTAGGACTACCTTTCATTTATGTACGTCCTGAACCCAAAGGGCATGGTCGTAAAAACCAAATAGAAGGCTTTATTGAAAAAGGTCAGAGTGTCGTGGTAGTAGAAGATCTTATAAGTACGGGAAAAAGCAGTTTAAATGCTGTTCGTGCTTTGAGGGAAGCTCAAGTAAATGTAAAAGGAATGGTAGCTATTTTTTCCTACGGATTTGCTTTAGCTAATGACAATTTTCAGAAGGAACATTTGACACTTCATACCTTAAGCAATTATGAAAATCTTTTGGAGCAGGCCTTAGAAACTAGGTATATTAACAAAAAAGAATTGGCAACTTTGTCACGTTGGAATGCAAATCCTTCAGAATGGAATACTAATTGATGTGTTCAAAATAAAAATAGATTAAATGAAATTAGATTCACCAAAAGTTAGTGTTGATAAATCGGCTCAAGAAGTTTTTGACTTTTTAAGTAATGTCGAGAATTTTGAGAAGCTCATGCCGGAGAACATTAGCAAATTTGAAGTTTTAGGTGAGGGTAAATTTATTTTTGGTTTATCTGGAATGCCAGAAATTACGCTTGAAAAAAAAGAAGTTGAAGCTCCAAATAAAATCGTTTTAGGTGCAGCTGGAGGAAAAATTGATTTTTCTCTGACTGGGCACATTACAGAAATAGCCGAATCACAAAGTGAAGTTCAACTTATTTTTAGCGGCGATTTCAATCCTATGATGGCCATGATGATAAAAGGGCCTATTAATAAATTCTTAGAGACCTTAACAAGAAATATCCCAACAGCCATTTAATAAAGTAATTGAATTTCTTTTAGTTCGAAAGCTTTCACATGCTCATCTTCAGTTAGGATCAACAAATTACCAGCTGGATCTACCCCTTTTATATAGCCTGGAAATATATCGCCATTTTTAGCTTTAAATGATGAAGGCTTATTGATCCTAAAGAGTCGATTTTCATACTTATCTTTTATTATGGTATGATTTCCTTTATTGAATACTTCAAAATAATATCTTAAATGCTTTAGTAATCGGTCTAAAATTTCTTCAACATCAAAAAGCTGACCCTTAATGTTTTTAAGCGATGATGCTTGAGGTAAATTTTTAAATTTAGTTTGATTTATATTGATCCCAACACCAATAATACTTGCTTCTATTTTGTTATTTTTTATGACATTTTCGATAAGGATCCCGCATATTTTTTGATTCTCTGACAATATGTCGTTAGGCCATTTTACACGTAATTTGGGAATATTGAATGATTTTAAGGTTCTAACAATGGCCAATGAAGTCACCATACTTATATAAAAACTATCTGATACCTGTAGGTTACTAAATCGTTTTAACACACTACAAGTCAGGTTTTTACCTTTTTGAGATTCCCAATTAGAACCCATCTGACCTCGACCATTCATCTGATGTTTGGTCATTACAACCGTAAGGTCTTCTACGATATTCTTAGAATGGAGTTCCTTTAAATAAGAATTTGTGGAATCAATGGCATTAAGTTTGATTATAGGCATTATTATAAATAATTTTAAATTATAATTTTCTTAAGAATATTAAACGTATAAAGAGTTAAAAAAATAATAACTTTGCACAAATTAAAACTTTTTAATGACGAAAGAAAATAGCAATGTAGACCAGTTAATAACAGTTATATTAAATGGTATAGAAGATATTAAAGGACAAAACATCAATATATTAGATCTTAGAGAAATTGAGAATACAGTGTGTGACTATTTCATTATTTGTGAAGGAACTTCCAATACACAAGTTAATGCCATAGTAAATTCCATTCAGAAAAAAGTAAGTAAAGGGGTAAAAGATAAGCCTTGGCATATTGAAGGCAGTGAGAACGCCGAATGGGTTTTAATGGATTACGTTAACGTGGTCGTTCATGTTTTTCAAAAGCATATTAGAGAATATTACGATATTGAAAGTCTTTGGGGTGATGCTGTTACCACTGAGATCAAAACCAATTATTAAAAAAAATTGAATGTCAAATAATAAAAACATAAATAAAAAACCAAAAGTTAGTTCATATTGGATCTATGCTTTGGTTCTCGTCATTTTTCTATCAATAAATATTTTTTCTGGGGGATTAGGATCAACTGGAGCACAAATGACACCTCAGGAATTTTTTGAATATTTAGAAGATGGTGACATTGAGAAAATACAAATCGTAAATAACCTCGAAGCAAAAGTATATTTAACCAATGATGCCGAACAGAAAGAAGTTCATAAAAATGCGAAAAGCCCACAATTACTTCCCATGTCTGGGCAAACTCCCAATTATCAATTTGAAATTGGAGATGCAACACTCTTTCAAGAAAAATTAGAAAAGACCATCAAGGAAGAGGAACTTGAGGTTGATTATTCATTCGTTACAGAACAAAATGTTTGGGGTGATTTCCTATTGACCTTGTTGCCCTTTGCATTGATCATTGCCGTATGGATCTTTATCATGCGACGTATGTCTTCAGGTGCTGGTGGAGGTGCTGGTGGACAAATATTCAATATTGGTAAGTCAAAGGCGAAGCTTTTTGATGAAAACACCGAAGTAAAGACCTCATTTAAAGATGTTGCAGGGCTTGAAGGCGCCAAAGAAGAAATTCAGGAGATCGTAGATTTTCTTAAAAACCCTGATAAATACACCGCCCTTGGTGGAAAAATACCGAAAGGAGCATTATTGGTTGGCCCTCCGGGAACAGGTAAAACGCTTTTAGCTAGAGCAGTTGCAGGAGAAGCAAAAGTGCCTTTCTTTTCATTATCAGGATCAGATTTCGTTGAAATGTTTGTCGGTGTTGGAGCATCACGTGTGCGTGACTTGTTTAAACAGGCTAAAGAAAAATCACCATCTATCATTTTTATTGATGAGATCGATGCTATAGGTCGTGCCCGAGGAAAAAATAATTTCTCAGGTTCGAATGATGAACGTGAAAACACATTGAATCAGCTCTTAACCGAAATGGATGGTTTTGGCACTAACGCAAATGTTATTGTAGTGGCCGCAACAAACCGAGCCGATGTTCTTGATAAAGCCCTAATGCGTGCTGGTCGATTTGATCGTCAAATATTTGTCGATCTTCCAGATATTAGAGAACGTAAGGAGATCTTTGAAGTGCATTTAAGACCCTTAAAAAAAGACCCCAACTTAGACACCGATTTCCTCGCTAAACAAACACCTGGTTTTTCAGGTGCCGATATTGCCAACGTATGTAACGAAGCTGCGCTAATTGCTGCAAGATCTAATAAAAAGTCGGTTGGAAAACAAGATTTCTTGGATGCGGTTGATCGTATTGTAGGTGGATTAGAAAAGAAAAATAAGATCGTAACCCCAGAGGAGAAAAAAGCGGTAGCCTATCATGAAGCAGGCCATGCTACAGTGAGCTGGATGCTTGAACATGCCGCTCCATTGGTGAAAGTAACCATCGTGCCAAGAGGTCGTTCTCTAGGTGCTGCATGGTACCTTCCTGAAGAACGCTTGATCGTTCGCCCCGAACAAATGCTAGATGAAATGTGTGCCGCTCTTGGAGGCCGTGCTGCAGAAAAGGTAATTTTTGATAAGATCAGTACAGGAGCCTTAAGTGACCTTGAAAAAGTAACCAAGCAAGCTCGTGCAATGGTGACCGTCTATGGACTTAGTGATAAAGTAGGAAATTTGACTTACTATGATTCTTCAGGTCAGAATGAATTTGGTTTTTCAAAACCTTATAGTGAGCAAACTGCCGAACTCATTGATAGAGAGATCTCTGATATTATTGAAGCACAATATCAACGTGCTCTAAAAATATTACAAGATAACAAGGATAAGCTTACTGAGCTTGCAGAAGTATTGCTTGAAAAGGAGGTCATATTCAAGGATAATCTAGAAAAGATCTTCGGAAAACGGCCTTTCGATACTGAAGAAAGTGACGTTTCTGAGGAAGAATAATTGCTCCATTAATTAAACCTATTAACTGAAATTTAACTTTAGTTTTTATATATTTGGTAAAATCTAAGACAAACCTGGTTAATAGCACACAACCTTAAATGAGTCTATTTCGAAAAATCTTCGGCCCAAAATCTGATGACTCTCATGAGCGTATAAAAAGCGATGAGCGAAGTAAGTATATGCCCGAAATTTCCTTGCCAATAGACGAACGATTTACAATTAATTTCAAGGGTAACGGCGGAAAGTTTCTGTATTGTGAAAATCATCAGGAGGTTTTAGAAAATTACATGAACATTCTTGAAGAAAATGATTGGAAAGACAAAATGGTTGTTTGTTTTGATGATCGGCTCATTGAAAAATTTTCTGATTTTAATCTAAAGACCACAAAGCGTTCCTCAGAAGCAGATTATTTTTTTACGACATGTGAATACTTGGTCGCCAACGATGGCTCCTTATTGATTTCCTCAAATCAAATAGCAGAAAAAAAACTGAGAGACCTCCCTATAAATTTTGTGATCTATGCGACTACAAGTCAATTTGTGGAATCCATAAGTGAAGGACTTCGAGGCATAAAAGATAAAAATCGAAATAAAATACCTACGAATATAACAACCATCAAACATTTTAAAACCAGTGATGATGGTGATTTTTTAAGTTATGGCAGTAGTACAAAAAACCTTTACCTTCTTTTGTTAGAAGATCTTTAAACTAACCGCGTGAAAGAATTCATTGTAAGAGCAGCTTCGGGAATACTTTACGCTTCCTTATTTTTACTTTCATTACAGTCTCAACATGCGTTGATAGGATTGTTTTTTGTGTTTGGATTGATATGCCTTGCTGAATTCAATAAATTGATCCAACTAAAGGGTGTCATTCCTTATGTCATTTTTGTCATTCTATATTTTGCCTTTGCTTATTGGCAATTAATGGTTGATTCAAACGAAGGATATGATGAAGCTATTCAAATATTGCATGTGCTTACCATCTTCGTCCTTTTGTTTTTGATAAAAGATATTTTTTCGGAAAAGACCCTCCCCTTATTTATAACTAAGCGGTATATCAATACTACCTTTTATATTTCAAGCGCTTTTATATTCATTATATTGATCGCCAACTTTTATGAAGATTATAATCCAAATATTTTACTTGGTTCATTTATTTTGGTTTGGGTTAATGATACCTTTGCCTACCTGGTTGGGAAAAACATAGGTAAGCAAAAGTTATTTCCAAGCATCTCACCTAAAAAAACCGTTGAAGGCTTCTTAGGTGGACTATTCTTTTCTTGTTTAAGTAGTTATTTTATAGCTAAATTTACCAATACACTGGATTTTTCGAACTGGCTTATTTTAGCCATAATAGTGAGCGTATTTGGAACTCTAGGCGATTTGATTGAATCGAAGTATAAGCGACAAGCTGATGTGAAGGATAGTGGGATCATTATGCCTGGCCATGGAGGCTTGCTTGATCGATTAGATAGTATTATTTTTGCAGCACCATTTATATATTTATTTTTACGCATTTTAAAATATGTTTCATAGAGAAGGTCATAAAATTATTTTTGCAACTCTGGTTTTTATTGTTGCCTCGTTTTTGCTAATTGATGGATTCGTTGGATTACCATGGTTACAAATGGTATTACAGATCACGTTATTGATCTTTTTCATTCTGATCCTTCAATTTTTTCGAAATCCGAAACGCAATACACTCTTAAATGATATACAAGTGGTGTCGCCAGTTGATGGCAAAGTGGTGGTCATTGAGGAGGTTGAAGAAAATGAATATTTTAAAGAAAAACGAATACAGGTAAGTGTTTTTATGTCACCTATTAATGTCCATGTCACACGTTACCCCATTGGTGGTAAGGTCGTTTTTAGCAAATACCATCCTGGAAAATATTTAGTAGCCTGGCATCCAAAAGCAAGTGTTGAAAATGAACGAACGACTGTGGTGGTCGAAAATGAATCTTATGGTCAAGTTTTACACCGACAAATTGCAGGTGCATTAGCAAAGCGAATTATCAATTATGCCAAAGAAGGAGAATTAGTACAACAGGGTAGTGAATCAGGATTTATTAAATTTGGGTCAAGAGTCGATCTGTTTTTACCGGTTGACACACAGATAAAAGTAAAATTAAACCAAAAAGTTCGAGGCGGTGAAACCGTCATTGCAGAACAAGCATGACATCCGAAGCATTAGAAATAAAATTTAAAGAAGCTGTAGATCGTATTAATGATCATAATGAGCCTTTCCCTGCCGATATTCTATTAAAGTTATATGCTTATTATAAAAAGGCCACCAACGATTATGGTAGACCGAGTAGTAAAAAACCACTGATCAATGCTTTCAAGACCAATGCACTTTTTCAGGCAAAAGACATAAGTCAAGACGAAGCAAAGCAGGAATACATAGATCTGGTCAATAATTATTTCTTATATCGAAAGTAATTACAGTTAGATTAAGATGTGTACTTCTACACCTCCTATTTTTTTCTAATTAGATTAGGCTAAGTTAATTCAAACTCTCTAGGCTTGCTTTTAACATCTCAATTTTAGCCAAAGCATCAGCCTCCTTTTTCTTTTCGCTTGCGACTACCTGTTCAGGTGCTCCTGACACAAAACGTTCATTTGATAATTTTTTCTGAACAGACTTCAAAAAGCCTTCTGTATAATTAAGCTCTTCGGTTAACTTTTTGATTTCCTCCTCAACATTTATGGCACCATGCATAGGCACAAAATACTCATTGGATCCCACTCTAAAAGTTAAAGCGCCATCTACTTTTTCTTCAGCATAAACCAAATTTGAAATATTGCCCAATTTAGAGATGACCACATCAAAAGTTGTAGATCTTTTTTCGTTGTTCAATACGACCAATTCAATTTGATCCTTGAATGAAATATTCTTTTGTTTTCTTAATGTTCTAAGACCTGACACTACCTCCGACGCAAAATCAAATTCCGAAATTATTTCAGCATCCACAGATTCCACTTTTGGCCATGAGGCAACAATAAGAGCTTCTTCCGGAGTTCTATCTTCTAAACGCTGCCAAATTTCTTCGGTTAAAAATGGCATAAACGGATGTAATATCTTTAAATTATCTTCTAATAATTGAATTACAGATGTATAGGTCTTTCTGTCAATTGGATGACCGTAGGCTGGTTTTACCATTTCCAACAACCATGAACAGAAATCATTCCAGATCAATTTATAGGTTTCCATTAAAGCATCACTTATGCGATACTTACTAAAATGGTCCTCAATGGTTTCAAGGGTCTGTTGAAATTTATTTTGAAACCACCTGACACTCACTTCAGAATATTCAGGCTGATCAATATCTGAAACTTCCCAACCTTTTATCAATCTAAAGGCATTCCATACTTTATTCGCAAATGATTTTCCTTGTTGACAAAGGGCTTCATCAAACAATAGATCGTTTCCAGCGGCAGAACTCAATAGTAATCCAACGCGAACACCATCTGCTCCAAAATCGTTGATCAGTTTCAAGGCATCCGGAGAATTCCCAAGTGATTTACTCATTTTTCGGCGTTGCTTATCTCTGACCAAGCCAGTTAAATACACATTATTAAATGGGCGTTCGTTTTTAAATTCATATCCAGCAATGATCATTCTAGCTACCCAGAAAAATAAAATATCTGGTCCTGTGACCAAATCGTTAGTTGGATAATAATAGTTGAATTCCTCATTTTCGGGATTTCTTATGCCATCAAATACGCTCATTGGCCATAGCCATGACGAAAACCAAGTATCGAGTACGTCGGCATCCTGTTTTAGGTCATTGAGCGTTAGTTGTTGATTACCCGTTTTGGATTTTGCCAATTCCAGAGCATTTTCAATAGTTTCAGAGACGACGAAATCATCTTTCGCATCGCCATAGAAGTATGCCGGAATTTGTTGTCCCCACAATAATTGTCGAGAGATATTCCAATCGCGGATATTTTCCATCCAGTGACGATAGGTATTTTCGAATTTTTTCGGAAATAGTTTAATATCATGATCTATTAAAACCGATTTTATAGCTGGCTTTACCAAATCGGTCATATTTAAGAACCATTGATCACTTAATCGCGGTTCGATGACAGCATGTGTACGTTCGCTAGTCCCGACTTTATGTGTAATATCTTCAGTTTTTACAAGAATACCTAGCTGATCTAGTTCAGATGCTACATCCTCGCGTGCAATTTCACGATCTTTGCCCTCATGATGTAATCCGAAACTGTTTAATGTTCCATCATCATTAAGAATATCAATAACCTCTAATTGGTGTCTGTCACCAATTTCTTTGTCATTTATATCATGAGCAGGAGTCACCTTCAGACATCCGGTACCAAATTCCATATCGACATAATCATCGAAAATTATTGGGACAACACGATCGCAAATAGGAATGATCACATTTTTGCCTTTTAAATGACTGAAGCGCTTATCATTGGGATTAATACAAACCGCAGTATCTCCAAGAATGGTTTCTGGCCGTGTTGTGGCAATGGTTACAAAGTCGGTTTCACCTTCAATTTTATACTTTACATAATACAATGGGTCGGTGCGTTCAATATGTATAACTTCTTCGTCTGATAAGGTTGTTTTGGCTACAGGGTCCCAGTTGACCATACGAAACCCTCTGTATATCTGGCCTTTATTAAAAAGATCGACGAAAACTTTTATAACCGCTTCACTCATGTCATCATCCATCGTGAATTTGGTTCGCTCCCAATCACATGAACAGCCTAATTTTTTTAATTGCTCTAAAATAACTCCGCCATACTCTTCAGTCCAATCCCAGGCATGCTTTAGAAATTGTTCTCGTGACAGCTCGTTTTTATCAATGCCTTCACTTTTCAATTTGGCTACAACTTTTGCTTCGGTAGCAATAGAGGCGTGATCTGTTCCTGGTACCCAGCACGCATTAAAGCCTTGAAGACGCGCACGTCTTATTAAAACGTCTTGAATGGTATTATTCAACATGTGTCCCATATGCAGTATACCTGTCACATTAGGTGGAGGAATAACTATGGTATAAGGCGTTCTTTTATCTGGAATTGAACGGAAATAGTTGTTCTCCATCCAGTAATCATACCACTTATTTTCTACCTTATTTGACTCATATTGTGATGGAATGGACATACTTTGGAATAGTTTTTGAACAATAATGAGCAAAAGTACTTATATTTTGTTTTCTGCAAAATTATAAAGTAGACTAATACGGGATTAATGCACTCACAAACATGCATTACATCCATTATTTTTGCAGAATGCATAAAAAGTAACTAAGTTTACGTTGAATTTAAAATAAATGTGATGAAAAAAATAATTATGTTATTGTTTATCGGATTGATTACTTTTTCAGTTAATGCTCAAGATAAAGTAGCTAAAATTGAATTTGAATCTGAAACAATTGATTATGGAACTATCGAAAAAGGAGCCGACGGTGTTCGTGTTTTTAAATTTAAAAATACTGGTGATGCCCCATTGATTATTTCAAAAGTAAAATCAAGCTGTGGCTGCACAGTTCCTAAAAAACCAGAAGGCCCGATCTTACCAGGTGAAACTGGTGAAATAGAGGTGAAATATGATACTAATCGAGTAATGCCTATTAGAAAGACCATTACGGTTACTTCTAATGCTGATACGCCAACGGTTGCCTTAAAGATCAAAGGAAATGTTATTGATCCAAGCAAGGACAGCGTTCTTGAGAAAAAAAATAAAAGCGTTGTTGAGCAGCAATAACACAAACAAACATATATTTAAAAAAACCCTCCTTTAAAAGAGGGTTTTTTTATTATAGTAGGTTTTCAAGTTTGAACTGAAACTTCTTCTGAATGCCTTGTCTATCAATTATGAGCTTAATACGCTTCCCTGTTTCAGCATAGAACATTTGAATGATTTGTTGCATATCGTATTGATGCGCATGTTTGTTGTTGATATTTAAAATCACATCGCCTACCATTAGGCCTGCACGTTCTGCTGGAGAATCCTTTCGTATTTCAGCAATAACAAAGGAAGGTGCAAGTGCATAACGATAACTCCCAGCGATTATTAAACTTTGTTGTGCTACCGATTCGTTTCCCGTACCAATTGGGTTGAGCGGAATATCTTTATTCACCTCTTTTACTACGCGTACACCATCATGTTCAAGTTCAATTCCACTTTTATTGTAATAAAATGGATTTGAAAAATATCGATTGCGTTTGATGGTTACCGTTCCTTCGGCATAATTAAAGATCAAATTAAAACGCTTTAAAATATTCCCAGCAATACTGCCATTTCTATCTTTAAATTTCCTCGCATATGATATAGATGTCGAATCAGGAAAGGCAACATTAACTCCTTTTAATTCGAAATCGGCCAAAATGAACTTAGCTAGTTTAGCTCGTTTTCCGTAAACCTTCCCACTCAATCCTCTACCCAAAAAATCATCGTAATACTTATCAGGCACCTCAACATTTTTTTCCTCATCCTGAAATAACCAAATAGAATCACTACCACCGGAATCAATGAGTAATTTCACAGGAATTTCTTGATCTTCCAATTGTACAACAGAGTCGATGTAAGGTTTGTTATTGAAGAAATCTAATTTTAGGGTCACGCATTTTCGACAGCGTTTTGGTCGATAGGTTTCAGGTTCATTTATTCGAATAAATCGTTTTGAATAATTTATTTCAACAATAAAATCTTTAAAAAAGTCATAACCTATTATGCCATGAATGGGCACTCCTAATCGCGGTGCAAAATTTAGAGCCGGATCAAAAATAGCATACAAGTCCTGATTAATATTAATGGCATTGCCTATTTTAAAAATGTTGTTCCTAGATCTTAATGCTTCAACGGGTTCTCCTTCCCCAAGACCACGCAAAAATATTTGTTCGGCCTGATTGATTTGAAGGGCTTCAGTGATGTTCAAGAAGTTAAAAATAATTGGCTTACTTACACCGGTATCAACTAAAAAAGAAAGTTCAACGCCATTCACCTCAACTGGGATCACAATAAGATTGTTGATCATTTTAAAATTGATCTTATCACTTTTTTCTTTTTGTAAAACAAATTTACCCTGAGCACCTGAACTTAAGGAAACAAGCAAAAAAAAGTAAGTAAGCAATTTTATTTTTTTCATATAAATAGGTTACTATTCAATTTACGATTCTTTTAGATAAATAATTCCAAATGGATTGTATTTTAAATAAACTTTAAGATTATTTTCGCAACTTTGTATCTTAAAGACTTAATAATGCCAACGATCTCAAAAAAAGGCTATAATATGCCACAGTCACCAATACGAAAATTGGTGCCCTTTGCTGAAAACGCATACAAGCAGGGTAAAACGGTATATCACTTAAATATTGGCCAACCCGATATAAAAACACCTCAAATAGCTTTAGATGCCGTGAGTACGCATTCCTTAGAAATCATTGCCTATTCGCGATCTGAAGGTTCTGAAGAGTTTCGCCAAAAAATTGCAAAATACTATGAACAACATCATATTTTTGTAGATCATAGTGATATTATTGTCACAACAGGGGGAAGTGAAGCACTTCTATTTGCATTTGGCAGTATTATGGATACTGATGATGAGATCATTATTCCAGAACCATTTTATGCCAATTATAACGGATTTTCGACGGCTTCAGGGGTTAAAGTTGTTCCAGTAATTTCTAAAATTGAAGATAATTTTGCCTTACCACCTATTGAAGAATTTGAAAAACTCATAACCTCAAAAACTAAGGCCATTTTAATATGTAACCCCGGCAATCCTACAGGATATCTTTACAGTAAGGAAGAAATTCAAAAGCTAGCTAAAATTGTTAAAAAGCATGATCTGTTTTTAATTGCTGATGAAGTCTATAGAGAATTTGCCTATGATGGTCATAAGCACTACAGTATTTTAGAGGAAGACAGTTTAGTTGAAAATGCCATTGTGATCGATTCGGTTTCAAAGCGTTATAGTATGTGCGGAGCACGTATTGGTTATCTCGTTTCAAAGAATAAGGAATTCATTAAAACCGCCTTAAAGTTTGCCCAAGCGCGACTCAGTCCGCCGACCTTAGCTCAGATTGCAAGTGAAGCTGCACTGGACACACCTCAGAGTTACTTTGATGATGTGATTGACGAATATGTTGAACGACGAAACGTTCTTATTTCAGAACTAAATAAAATAGAAGGCATCAAGGTGGCTAAACCAAATGGAGCTTTCTATTGTATTGCTGAATTGCCAATTGAAAACGCCGATCATTTTGCGCAATGGCTATTAGAAAAATTTGATGTTAATGGTGAAACAGTTATGGTGGCTCCAGCAGCTGGTTTTTATTCGTCACCAAACGTTGGTATGAACCAAATTCGGATAGCATATGTGCTTAAAAAGGAAAGTTTAATCACCGCTGTAAATATTTTAAAGGAAGCGCTAAAACACTATAAAGGTTAATGCAGATTCAGAATAATTCATCATTAAAACCTTTTAATACCTTCGGAATTGACGTCAATGCGAAGCATTTTGTTAGCGTTCAGGATATTGATGAACTTATAAAAACACTACAACTCAAGGAATTTCAGGATAAATTTATTTTAGGAGGCGGAAGCAATATGTTGCTCACCAAGGATATTGAAGCCTTAGTTGTACACTTAAATTTAAAAGGCATTGAGATCGTTTCAGAAGATGAATCAACTGTTCTTGTAAAAGCTATGGCTGGGGAGAATTGGCATGACTTTGTACTGTGGTGTTTAGATCAGAATTATGGTGGTATAGAGAATTTGTCATTGATCCCAGGAAATGTTGGAGCTGCACCAATTCAAAATATAGGCGCTTACGGCGTTGAATTAAAAGATGTTTTTTATGCATGTGAAGCTTTAGATAAAACGTCTTTTGAACCGAAACAATTCGCTAAAGAAGATTGTAATTTCGACTATAGAAATTCGGTATTTAAGCAAGACTATAAGGGGAAATTTATAATTACTTCAGTAACCCTCAAATTATCGAAGTCAAATCATAAGATAAAAACATCCTACGGAAGTATTCAGGAAGAATTACAAAAAATGGGAGTTGTCGATCCAAGCATTCAGGACGTATCAAAAGCAGTTATTGCCATTAGATCCTCTAAACTACCCGATCCTAAGGATATTGGCAATAGTGGTAGTTTTTTTAAAAACCCGATCGTCTCTAAATCAAATTATAAGGCTTTAATAGATCAATTCCCCGATATGCCTTCCTATAAAGTTTCAGAAGACGACATTAAAATACCAGCTGGATGGCTAATTGAAAAAGTTGGATTTAAGGGTAAACGCTTCGGAGAATACGGCGTGCATACAAAACAAGCATTGGTTTTAGTTAATTATGGAAATGCGTCAGGAAGCGATATCTTTGAACTCTCAAAACTTATTCAAAGTACAATAAAACGTATTTTTAATATAAATTTAGAGGCTGAAGTCAATATTATTTAGTCTTTAGCGTTATGCTATCGAAATTAATCTTGGCATGGTTCGTGAAAATAACCTAGACCAACATGTTCAATTAAATTTTAGTTTTAGAATTGGTTTCAAAATTAGAGCTGCATATTGTGAGTTTGTTAGAGGAAGGCGACAGAAGAGCCATCCCTCTCATTTATGAGAACTATTCAAATACATTGTATGGGGTCATTCTAAAAGTAACTAATAATGAAGCTCTTGCCGAAGATGCCTTACAGGAGACTTTCATAAAAATATGGCGCTTTGCCAAGAAATACGATGCATCAAAGGCTAAATTATTCACCTGGCTGTATCGTATCGCACGAAACACGGCAATCGATAAATTACGAA
This sequence comes from Flavobacteriaceae bacterium, assembly GCA_013001285.1. Classification (GTDB taxonomy): domain Bacteria; phylum Bacteroidota; class Bacteroidia; order Flavobacteriales; family Flavobacteriaceae; genus JABDMU01. Next base: position 15,744 of record JABDMU010000055.1, on the reverse strand, counting down.
GTCATAATTTAAAATTTGAAAAAGAAGTCCAAATTACAGATTCTAACGTATATAAGTTACCAACAATGAGTTTAAATCAGGATGCAATTGATTTAAAAAAACATGTGGCAACCTTGGATTCAAAGTACCAAATTGTGTTAAAAGCTCTCTTTTTTGAGGGTATGACACAACAGGAAGCAAGCGAAGAACTTGAAATTCCACTTGGAACGGTGAAGTCAAGATTAAAAATTGGATTGAGAGAATTAAAAAAGATCTACGATCCGCAATAATATTAAATCATGGAACCAAAAGTACAAGAATTTTTAAATTCTGGTTTGTTGGATAAGTATATCAACGGATTTACTTTACCCAATGAAACTCTTAAAGTTGAACAATATATTGCTCAATTTCCAGAAGTAAAGGAAGAATACAATCTTCTACAGGATCAGTTAGAAATTTCTGCACGATCTCAAGCTGTGGAAGCACCAGATCTTTTAGGCGTTATTATGGATGAAATTAATGAAAAAACTATAGTTAAACTTGAACCTAAAAGCAAATCACGTTTATGGATGAGTATCGCAGCTAGTGTCGCAGCTCTTGTTTTTGCAGGCACATCATTTATCTATTATAATCAAAACAAATCACTGATGAATGAAAATGATACCATTGCTGAAGAGATCTTTGATCTGAGAAGTGATATTGAAAAAAACAATGACATGTTGGATAATGTGATGCGTCAGTTAATGAAATTGAATAATCCTGAAACACAGAAATATGTGCTTAGAGGGAATGATCGTGCTAAAGACTTAAAGACCGTTGCCTATATCAATCCCATTGAAAAATCATCTCTAATTGATGTTGTAGAGTTGCCGAAATTATCAAATGAACAATGTTATCAAATGTGGGCTCAAATGAATGACAAGATGGTTAATTTAGGGATATTAGATGAAGCTGACAGGAATTTAAAGCCTATTCCGTATATCGAAGATGCCTTAAGCTTAAGTATCACCATTGAACCAAAAGGAGGGAATAAAAATGCTAAGATCGAAAATGCTGTAGCTAAGATTCCACTCAACATAAAAAACAATTAAATTAAAGAGGAGCAATTAGCTCCTCTTTTTTTTTCTATTTACTTACCTTTCAGCTTACGATTTAATTGTGTTTTTAAATTATTTTAAAACAAAGCTGTATCTTTGTACAAATTAAATTTTGATGAAACTTTTACTGATCACATTGATCTTATTGGGACTTGCAATTGCCGGAATTGCTATAAAACTTTGGGCAAAAAAAGATGGTGAATTTGCAGGAACCTGTGCAAGCCAAAACCCGTTATTAAATCAAGATGGTGAAGCCTGCGGATTTTGTGGAAAAACACCAGATCAATTTGGAGATTGTGACGAACCACAACACGCCTCCTAACGACAATGATCCTCATAAATTTTCTGTTTTATAGTTTCCTGATTATTTTTCTTATTCAGGTTGCTTATTATGCTGTACTCTTTCTAAGATTTGGACTTTCAAAAATCAATAAACCTTCTAAAAAGAATATTGGTATTTCTGTCTTGATTTGTGCTAAAAATGAATCGGAAAATCTTAAAGCGTTTATTCCCTTTATTCTCGAACAGGATTATCCGCAATTTGAAATAATTCTGATCAACGATGACTCCAAAGATGATACCTTAGATATCATGGAAGGTTTTGCCGCTTCATCCGAACGTGTCAAAGTAGTTAATGTTAAACCCGTAGATGCTTTTTGGAAAAACAAAAAGTACCCGCTCACTCTAGGAATTAAGGCAAGTACTTATAATTTTTTACTATTTACTGACGCAGATTGTAAGCCATTGTCCAACAGATGGATTTCAGAAATGAGCAGGCATTTCAGTAATACCAATGAAATTGTACTAGGATATGGTGGTTATAAAAAAATACCTGGTAGTTTCCTAAATACTTTGATACGCTTCGAAACAGTTTTCACTGCAATGCAATATTTTTCATATGCAATAATGGGAAAACCCTATATGGGAGTTGGTCGAAATCTAGCCTATAGAAAGGAAACTTTTTTTAAAGTTAAGGGCTTCACAGAGCATATGAACGTGGCATCTGGGGACGATGATCTATTTATTAATCAAGCTGCAAATTCGTATAATACTACCATTTGTATTGATCCAGCCAGTTTCACTGAATCCATACCAAAACAGAACTTTAGAGCCTGGTTTGATCAAAAAAGACGTCATATCACAACCTCTAAATATTATAAATCCAACTTCAAAATACTGTTAGGGCTATTTTATATATCTCAATTTTTATTTTGGGCCTTGGCATTTACCCTTTTAATACTCTCTTTTCAATGGAAATTGGTGTTAGCCATTTTCTTGCTTCGACTGCTATTGGTATATATAAGTTATGGCTTGTCTGCCAAAAAATTCAAAGCCCTGGATACCTTGCTATTTTTACCGATTCTTGAACTATTTTTAATTATCGTCCAAATGGTTATCTTTATCTCAAATCAGACTTCAAAAACACATCATTGGAGATAAAAGAAGCCATTCAAAAAGCGAAGCAAAACAATCAGTCTGCATTTAATTTTTTGTTAGATACCTACTGGAATGATGTATACGGCTATCTATTAAAACGCACAAAAAACGAAAATGATGCCGAAGACATCACTATTCAGGCCTTTTCAAGAGGGTTTGATAAGATCGATTCATTTAATGAAAAGTATGAATTCAAAACATGGCTCATTACAATTGCTAAAAATATTCATATAGATGATATTAGAAAGCGAAAAACGTCAATTGCTCAAAAAACCACCAAAGAAGACGAAGAGCGTGTTTATAGTATTATTGATGAATCCCCAAGTCCAGAAGATAAGATCATTACTGATCAAAATCTAGCGCAACTTTTACGAGATATCAAGAAACTTAAACCACATTATCAGAAAGTAATCAATCTTCGGTATTTCCAAGAGTTGTCCTACCAAGAAATATCCAAAGAACTAGACGAACCCATGAACAATATAAAGGTAAAGTTACTTCGCGCTAAAAAACTCCTGGCCAACATCATTCAGAAAAAATGAATTTGAGATTAAGACAGCTTGGTCCTGGATTATTATTTGCTGGAGCTGCGATAGGAGTCTCTCATTTAGTACAATCAACTCGAGCTGGCGCCGATTTTGGCCTCGGACTCATTTGGGCCCTTTTGCTGGTTAATTTGTTCAAATATCCATTTTTTCAATTCGGACCACGCTATGCCTCAGCTACTGGAGAAAGCTTATTAGATGGCTACAAACGTCTAGGTAAAGGTGTACTGATAGCCTATTATATTCTGACCTTTGCAACTATGTTTACCATTCAAACAGCGGTTACTATAGTCACAGCAGGATTAGCTTCTACGCTATTTGGTGATTTTGTTAGTATTGAGGTTTGGACCATCATCATTTTAGGTATTTGTCTTTCACTTTTGATTTACGGACGCTATAAATTATTAGATAATCTCATCAAAATAATAATTATAACCTTAACCATAAGTACGATTTTAGCAGTTTGTGTTGCACTTTTTAAACATGAAAGTGCAGTATCGCTTCAACAAGTGCTACCGGCTGATCCAATTGCCATTGCTTTTCTAATAGCCTTTATGGGATGGATGCCAGCCCCTTTAGACATTTCTGTCTGGCATTCATTATGGACAGTAGAAAAGCAGAAAGAATCCAAGGTATTCACCACCAACACAGCTTTATTCGATTTTAATATTGGATATATCGGGACGATAGTTCTAGGGATAGGGTTCGTGGTATTAGGCACCCTTGTTATGTTTTCAAGTGGCGAAACCTTTAGCCCTTCTGCTGGCGTTTTTTCAAATCAGCTTATAGAGATGTATACCAAAAGCCTAGGAAATTGGTCTTATGTGATCATTGGGATTGCAGCTTTTACAACCATGTTTAGTACAACATTAACGACCTTAGACGCCTCACCTCGCGCCATGCACCGAACAACAGAACTGTTATTTAATAGATCATCTAAAAATGGTTATTTCGGATGGATTACCCTGTTAACTATAGGTACTGTTATCATATTCTTCTTTTTCGCCTCCGAAATGGGTCTTTTAATCGAAATTGCAACCATTCTTTCATTTTTAACAGCCCCTTTTTATGCCATTATTAATTATAAATTAATAAGCAGTAGACATACCCCAAAAGTATGGCAACCATCTTTAATAATGCATATTTTAAGTTGGCTTGGTATTCTTTTTTTAATCGGATTTAGTATTTGGTTTCTAACGACAATAGAATTATAATACTTCGTATCTTTGCTTTCTTAAATGAACGGAATGGAATCTAAAACAGCTTCAAATATACTTCCTCAACGCGAACCGAAACCGAAATGGCTTCGGGTGAAATTACCTACCGGTAAAAAATACACCGAACTACGTGGTCTTGTAGATAAATACAAACTAAATACGATCTGTACCTCCGGAAGTTGTCCAAATATGGGCGAATGTTGGGGTGAAGGTACCGCAACGTTTATGATACTCGGAAATATTTGTACACGATCTTGTGGGTTCTGTGGTGTTAAAACGGGTAGACCTGAGCATGTAGATTGGGATGAACCTGAGAAAGTAGCACGATCTATTAAGATCATGAATATAAAACACGCCGTACTAACTAGCGTTGACCGTGATGATCTAAAAGATATGGGTTCTATTATGTGGGCCGAAACTGTTAAAGCAGTGCGACGTATGAACCCAGAGACGACCTTAGAAACCTTAATTCCCGATTTTCAGGGCGTTGAAAAACATATTGATAGAATTATTGATGTCAGCCCAGAGGTCGTTTCCCACAATATCGAAACTGTAAGACGTTTAACACGTGAGGTAAGAATTCAAGCAAAATTTGATAGGAGTCTTGGGGTTTTGAAGTATTTAAAGGACCAAGGGCAAAGACGAACAAAATCCGGGATCATGCTTGGCCTAGGTGAAACTCGTGATGAAGTCATTGAAACCTTACATGAACTCAAAGCAGCTGAAGTCGATGTCGTTACAATTGGTCAATACCTGCAACCCAGTAAAAAACACCTTCCAGTGAAGCAATACATCATGCCTGATCAATTTGAGGAATACAAGCAAATTGGACTTGACCTTGGCTTTAGACATGTTGAAAGCAGTGCTTTGGTGAGATCTTCATATAAAGCGCAAAAACACATCAATTAAAATGGTAAATATTGCCATAAATGGTTTTGGACGCATTGGAAGACGCTTATTTCGACTCCTTGAAGGAAATCCAGATATTCAAATAGTTGCTATAAATGACCTTGCCAATGCAAAGACCTTAAGTCATTTGTTAAAATACGATAGTATTCATGGCATATTCGATGCCGAAATCAGCTATGAAGATGATGAAATCATAGTCAACGGGAGGAAAATTCCATTGCTTAATGCAACACACCCTAATAAAATTGATTGGAAACCCTATCTAGTTGATATTGTTATTGAAGCCACTGGAAAATTCAAGAATAAAGAAGAGCTTGATCATCATATAAAAAATGGTGCACAAACGGTTATTTTATCAGTCCCTCCTCTTCAAGATGATATTAAAACAGTGGTTGTAGGTATCAATGATCATATTCTTGATGGTTCCGAAACAATTATTTCAAATGCATCATGTACCACGAACAATGCAGCACCAATGATTCATATCATAAAGGAATTATGTGGTATCAAACAAGCCTATATTACTACAGTACACTCTTATACAACAGATCAAAGCCTGCATGATCAGCCACATCGTGATTTGAGGCGTGCACGAGCTGCTGGGCAGTCTATTGTTCCAACTACTACAGGTGCAGCCAAAGCCTTGACGAAAATATTTCCGGATCTTGCCAATGTAATTGGTGGCTGTGGCATTCGAGTTCCTGTTGCAAACGGATCCCTCACCGATATTACCTTTAACGTGACCAATCCAGTATCAGTAAACACGATTAATAAGGCCTTCAAAAAGGCATCAGAATCGTATTTTTCCAGTATTTTACAATATACAAGTGATCCAATTGTATCCATTGATATTGTAGGTAACCCCCATTCTTGTATTTTCGATTCTGAAATGACTTCAGTTATCGGAAACATGGTGAAAATTATAGGATGGTATGATAATGAATCGGGGTATGCCAGCCGAATAATTGATTTAATTCGTAAAATTTCACCTAAATAAATTTTAGTGGAAAAGTAGATTTATACAAAAAAAGTGCGTTTTATCGGATATTTTGTTATATTTGTCGATAAAATTGACTTAAAATGTCCCGAATCAAATATTACATATTTGTATTTTATGTCTTAATATTCACCATGAGTTTTTCACAAGAAACTTACGATGGTGATTTTGTAGTGGAGAAAAGTCAAATTGCCAGAGCCTTATATAATGTCGATCAAGAAGCACAACGTGGCAACTATTATGAGGCCATTAAAATACTCAATGAAACCCTTACCATTACTGAGAAAATAGATGATAAGAGAGATAAAGGGATCATTCTTTCTAAGCTAGGAGAAATGCAATATAAGGCGGATGAAATCAAGGAAGCCGAAGTTTCTATTATCAGAGCCATTAATTCGCAAACAGCCATAGATGATAAGGTTAATTTAGCTGTTTCACGATTTACCTACGGTCTTATTCACCTGAGTCAAAATAATTACCTCAATGCCCTCGATTATTTCAAATCGGCCAAAACCATTTTTACTGAAGAAGAACTCCATGAATTAGTAGCTGAAGTCACTTTAAGTGAAGCTAAAGCTCATATTGGCTTAAATAATCTAAGTCATGCCAATGTCCTTTTAGATAAGGCCATCATTTTAGCTACAAAACATGAATTACCTCTTGTTGAAAGTTTGGCCATGATAAAAAGTGGAAAAGTTGCTTTCCTACAAGGTAAATATGACCGAGCGCTTGCACAAACTACAAAAGGATCAGATCTTGCTGTTAACTATAACGCATTAGAGATTTTAAATGAAGGCTATAAATTATTAAGTGAGATATATTCGAAACGCGGTCAACACGAACTTGCAGCTAATAATTTACGAGCATATATCAAATTAAACGATTCTATCCTTGAATTAAGAAAGGAAAATCTTTCACCAGAAAAACGAGCACAATTCATAATTGATGATAAGGATGCATTTATTCAGCAGCAAGCCGAAGAAATTGAACAGAAAAATGAAGCAACTAATTTAAATAAATTAACAACGATTCTAAGTGTCGCTTTAATTACAATTTTATCATTGCTCACCTTATCTTTATATAAGAACAACAACATAAGATTAAAGACTAATAATATGTTGTACAAGAAGAATGAGGAATTGCTCACAGAAAAGGAACGTGCAGAAATCGCAGCAAAAACAAAAGCGAATTTTTTATCGACAGTTACCCACGAGCTACGAACACCCTTGTATGCAGTAACTGGTCTTACCAATATGTTGTTGGAGGAAGATCCGAAACCTGAGCAGATGCAACATCTGAAATCTTTGAAATTTTCAGGAGACTACTTGCTTACTTTTATTAATGACATCTTACAGATCAATAAGATCGAGGCGAATAAAGTTGAACTGGATCCAGAGATCTTCAATTTAAAGAACAAAGTAGAAAACGTCATTGCTGCTTTAAATAATTCGGCAATGGATAACAATATCATGATCCATTTTGAATACGATAAAAACCTACCTGAGGTATTTAATGGGGACCAATTAAAGATCTCGCAAATTCTCATTAACCTCATTGGAAACTCGATCAAATTTACAAAAGATGGCGACATTTGGGTAAGAGTGATCAAGGTTGATAAATCTAAAAAAGTATTCAATATCCGTCTTGAAGTCGAAGATAATGGTATTGGTATTAGTGAAGAAAAGCAACAAAATATGTTTGAAAGTTTCTCTCAAGGTTCGGTACAGATCAATAGAAAATATGGTGGTACAGGACTGGGACTTTCAATTGTAAAAGGACTGATAGACATACTTAAAGGAAAAATAAACATGAAGAGTACCTTAGGTGAAGGCACAACTTTTTATGTCGAACTTCCTTTAGATGAAACCAAAGAAGCCGTAAAGGTTCGAAATAATGATTATAGTAAAAAATTAAATAATCTAGATCTAAGTAACGTGACTATATTAGTAGTAGAAGACAACAAAATTAATCAAATGATTACGAAAAAGATTCTGAATAAAATGAATCTTAATTGTGAAGTAGTTGATAACGGTGAAGAAGCCGTTGATCTTGTTAGAGCTAATTCCTACGATGTTGTGCTTATGGATATTCATATGCCTGGCATTAGCGGACTTGAAGCGACAAAACGCATTAGAAGTTTTGACAAGACCCAAACTATTTTCGCATTGACCGCGGTTACCCTCGAGGACAAGATGCAAGAGTTTGATGAAGCAGGTTTTGATGATATTATCTCAAAACCGTTCAAGCAAGAAGATTTCGAAAAGAAATTATATGCTGCTTTATCTAAACCGAAGACATCCGCCTCCGCCTAGAGCGCTGCGAAATTTCGAATTAATTGATCCAAATCTGAACCATTAGAAACTTGAGTTTCAATGGGCAAATAGTATAATCTATCTGAACTTATGCTGCCCTTCAATCTCATAAAATCCTTTTCGGTAGTCAAGATCGTATCCTTTTTCTTTAATTCCACGATATCAGCGTCTGAATAGTGATGATGATCTGGATAGTTCACATGTTCGAACTTGAAGCCATTCGCTTTTAAAAAAGATACCATAGGTTGCGCATTGGCAATTCCAGTAACCAAAGTAAACTGCTTGTCTAACAAATCAGTTCGTAACATACTTTCCTTTTCCGAATACACCTGCTCCGAATAAGAAATTTCACTAAAGAAAACGGCTTGATGTGCTTGAGGATTGAGTTTTTTTCGAATTAGATGCTTTTCGGTTTCCCCTATATATGTTGGGCATTTTGTGACTAGAATAATATCCGCCCGACGGGCACCACGCTTTGGTTCACGCAGATTTCCCGTTGGTAACAACATATCATCAACATACAAATCGTCATAAGTACTGAGCAAAATATTAAGTCCTGCTTTCACTTTTCTATGTTGGAAAGCATCATCCAATAATATAACTTCTGGTGCTTGTTCCAAAGCCAATAAATTCTCGATCCCTCGCCTCCTATTTGCATCTACCGCAACAATGATATCATTGAATTTCGAAAAAAATTGAAAGGGTTCATCCCCTATTTTTAAAGCGGTAGCTGATGCATCTGCTAAAACGAATCCTTTTGAATGGCGTTTGTAACCTCTACTCAGCGTTGCCAGGCGATGAGAATCCCTCAAAAGTCTTATCAAATATTCGATCATTGGTGTTTTACCTGTGCCGCCAACACTTAAATTTCCAACACAAATTACAGGTACATCATAACTTTGGGAAGTGAGAATGCCAGTATCATAAAGTTTGTTTCTCAACCAGGTCACTATAAAATAAACCGGCACAAATAGTATTAATATGTTTCGAAGGATCTTCACTGTAACGAAAGTAATTATTTATATTTGAAGAAACACAAAATTTATGATTGTTCAAGACGTCATCGATCATTTGGAGGAACTTTCTCCATTAGCCTATGCCGAAGACTTTGATAATGTTGGCTTATTGGTGGGTAATAGATCAAATAAAGTAAGTGGCATTTTAATCACTTTAGATACGCTGGAAACTGTAGTTGATGAAGCCATCGCGAATAACTGCAATCTTATCGTTAGTTTTCATCCAATTATTTTTAGCGGATTAAAAAAATTGACAGGTAGATCCTATGTTGAACGGGTTGTCATCAAGGCTATAAAGCATAATATTTCCATTTTTGCCATACACACTGCATTGGATAATGCGCTACAAGGTGTGAATAATATGATATGCGAACGCCTTGGTTTAATAAATAGAAAAATATTAATTCCACAAGTTGGAACCATCAAGAAATTAAGCACTTATGTACCAACCAATGAAGCTGACACCCTTCGGAATGCACTATTTGAAGCCGGAGGCGGTCAAATTGGGAACTATAGTCATTGTAGTTTCAATACAGACGGATTGGGAACATTTAAGCCAAATGCCTCGGCAAATCCTACCAAAGGCAAGGAAGGAGAAGTTCACACCGAATCTGAGGTCAAATTAACCATGACATTCGCCAAACACCTGGAATCAAAAGTTCTGCAAACACTCTTCAAAACACATTCTTATGATGAAGTCGCTTACGAAATCACAACTCTTGAAAATAAAAATCAACATATAGGTATGGGTATGGTTGGCGAACTTGCTGAACCCATGGATGAACTGAAGTTTCTCAATTTTATAAAAAAGCAAATGAATACAGCATGTATCAAACATTCCGAATTGCTAAAAAAGCCAATAGAAAAAGTAGCTGTTCTGGGAGGTTCTGGAAGTTTTGCTATTGATGCCGCAAAAGCAGCCAATGCTGATATATTCATAACCTCAGATCTCAAATATCATGACTTTTTTAAAGCTGAAAAACATGTTCTTCTAGCTGATATAGGACATTACGAAAGTGAACAATTCACAAAAAATCTTTTGGTAGGGTATCTTACAAAAAAAATTAGTAATTTTGCAGTCGTTTTATCAAAGACAAATACCAATCCCGTAAAGTATCTATAAGCATGGCTAAAAAGAAAGAAGTTACTGTTGAAGACCGATTAAGAGCGTTATACGACTTACAATTGATTGATTCAAGAGTAGATGAAATTAGAAATGTAAGAGGTGAGTTACCTCTGGAAGTACGTGATCTAGAAGATGAAGTTGAAGGATTAAACACAAGACTTCAAAAATTGAACGATAGTCTTTCTGATCTTGATGAGCAAATTAAATCAAAAAAGAATCTAATCGAAGAAGCCAAAGCTCTAATCAAAAAATATACTGAGCAGCAAAAAAATGTTAGAAATAACAGAGAATTTAATTCTTTAACCAAGGAGGTTGAATTTCAAGAATTAGAAATTCAATTGGCTGAAAAACACATTAAAGAATTTAAAGCTCAAATTGAGTTGAAAAACGATGTGATTAGCGAAACCAAAGAACGCTTAAAAGAACGTAACGATCATTTGAAACATAAGAAAAGTGAATTAGATGCTATTCTTGCTGAAACTGAAAAGGAAGAAAAAGCATTGCTTAAAAAATCTGATGATTACAAGAAATTGATCGAAGAGCGATTGGTGGCTGCCTACAACCGAATTCGTGTAAATGTAAAAAATGGTTTAGCTGTTGTACCCATTGAAAGAGGTGCTTCAGGAGGATCATTTTTCACGATTCCACCTCAGGTTCAAATGGAGATCGCTGCACGTAAAAAGATCATTACTGACGAACATAGTGGTCGAATTTTAGTAGACGCTGAATTAGCGGAAGAACAAAAACAAAAAATGACTAAATTATTTGCCAAATTATAATCAGGTAAATTCATAATATTGATCAGAACCCTTGCAGTAGCGAGGGTTTTTTTTATGATTTTTTTAATGTAATTCTTTTAAGGTTTTAGTAATTTTCTCGTCTATTAAAAGAAACACTCGTCTCATGAAACATATTGTACTTTCTCTAGCTTTTACTTTGCTCTTCAGCTGCCAAAATAATGCTCAAATTAATGAACAACAAAAAGCTATAATAGAGGCCGATCCTGTTGTTGTTCCGCTTGAAAACGGTTTGGCTAAGGCTTATTTTGCCAGCGGTTGCTTTTGGTGTGTTGAAGCTATCTACGAAAGTGTAAAAGGCGTGAAAGAAGTGGTCAATGGTTATGCAGGAGGCTACACTGATTATCCAACCTATGAATTAAGTAATACAGGAAGAACAGGGCATGCTGAGGCCGTTGAAGTGATTTATGATCCGAAAATTGTAGATTTTGCCACTCTTGTAGATGTTTATTTTGGCTCTCAGGATCCAACTCAAGTTAATGGGCAAGGTCCAGACCGTGGATCTCAATACCGTTCTATCATTTTTTATCAAACCGAAGCACAAAAAAAGATCATTCTCGAAAAGAAAAAAGCACTTGCCGAAAAGCTCAATAAAGAGGTGGCGGCAGAAGTGTATCCGTTTTTAAAGTTTTGGGTAGGTGAGGATTATCATCAAGACTACGAAAGATTACATCCAAATAACAGCTATATTCGAAACGTTTCCATTCCTAGATTAAAGCGATTTCAAAAGAAGTTCCCCCATTTGCTAAAATCTGCTCATTAAGGTTTACTGGCTTTAAGTGTAAAGATAAGTGGGTATAATTTCGATTTTAGAGCATACATGCCTGACTTTGTTTTTTCGAGGTTTGGCAGGACGTCATAAGGGCTTTCATCAAACTCCTTCAGGTATTCAATGAAAAGTCCAGCTTCCGTTAAGGAAGATACAATCTCGCCTAATCCATGATTCCATCCATACTCTTTGCTAAGCATTTGAGAAGTGGAATTGGCATAAGTACCTTCATATTCTTCATAGATCACTTCTTTTTGATTATAGCCATAGGACATTTTAGGAGGCTCAGATAAATAATCGAACATCCAAACGATGGGATGAAACTCTGCAATAAAAAAGGTGCCTCCAGACTTCAATCGTTCAGAAATCATTTGTGCCCATGGCCGTAGGTCTGGAATCCAGCCAATAACCCCGTAGCTGGTAAAGACAATATCAAAGGATTCTGAAAGGTGCTTAGAGGTATCTAAAACATTGCAACATACAAACCTTGCATCTAAGCCCAATTCGTCATTTAGTGATTTTGCGAGTTTAATACCTTCATCACTCAAATCTATTCCTGTGCACTTCGCTCCCATCCTACTCAAACTAAGTGTGTCCTGTCCAAAATGACACTGCAAGTGCAAAAGAGATTTCCCATTCACATTTCCAAGGGCATTCAATTCATAAGACATTAAAGATGACTTGTCCTTTTTAAATGCTTCAATAGCATACATCTCACTCTCTGCATGAATCTTTACTTTTTGATTCCATGTCGATCTATTTATATTGAAGTATTTGGTGTTCGATCCCATCTCTTTGACTTTAATTGCAATATAAAACAACTATAACAATTCCATTATGTTTCTTACATTTACTAAAATTAGAAAAATGAAAAGATTTCTTGTCATATTAATTATTGTAATTTCTGCAAATTCTTGCAAAGAAACCAACACCGAAACTAAATCAGAAAAGACCTTAACTGAAGCTGAAAAAATAGCTAATGCGCATGGATATGAAAACTGGAATCAAGTAAAAACGTTTGCATTTACTTTTGGAGGCAATTATGATGAGCCCAATAGTGGTCGTTCATGGGTTTGGAACCCAAAGACGAATGATGTTACTTTAACTCGCGAAGGTGAAACCAGTTCTTATAATAGAAATAGTATGGATTCAATAGCAATAAGATCAGACCGTGCCTTTATTAATGATAAATTTTGGGCATTAATTCCCTTTCAATTGGTCTGGGATGAAGGCACGACTATTTCAGAACCTTCTAAAGAAATTGCTCCAATAAGTAAGAAAGAACTGAATAAAATTACGCTACTTTACGGAAATGAAGGTGGTTACACGCCGGGAGATGCCTATGATATCTTTTACAATGATGACTATATAATTCAAGAATGGACGTTTCGAAAAGGAAATTCAGTAGAAAGCTCCTTGACCAATACATTTGAAAATTACAAGGACTTCAATGGCTTAAAAATTGCTCAAGAACATAAAAAGGCTGAAGGTGATTGGAATCTTCTTGTATGGAAAGTAAAAGTAGAATTGGAAGAATAACTTACCATACTCTTATCGTTTTTTAGCTTTTAAATTCCTATTTTTGAATACAATCAAAACCAACTAATGTGCCTGATTTTCAACTTGGGTTAGAATACGCAAAACTTTTAGATCAAAATGACACACTTTCTGAATACAGATCAAAGTTTTACATGCCTAAGGATTCCGAAGGAAATGAACTCATTTATCTTTGCGGAAATTCACTAGGTCTTCAGCCTAAATCAACTCAAAAATATATTGAACAAGAACTAAAAGATTGGGCCAATTTGGGAGTTGAAGGTCATACCGAAGCAAAAAATCCCTGGTTACCATATCACGAGGTTTTAACCAAAAGCATGGCTGACCTTGTAGGCGCGCAGCCTATTGAGGTTGTGGTTATGAATACGCTCACAGCCAACTTACATTTTATGATGGTCTCATTCTATCAGCCCACAAAAAAGCGTTATAAAATTCTAATTGAGAGTGATGCATTTCCATCCGATAAATATGCTGTGGAATCACAGTTACGCCATCATGGTTTTGATGATAAGGAGGGCTTGATTTTATGGGAACCACGAAAGGGAGAAGAAATACTTCGTTATGAAGATCTCGAACAAATACTGGAAGAGCAGGGTGAGAAAATTGCCCTCATTATGATTGGAGGTGTCAATTATTATACCGGACAATACTTCGACTTAAAACGCATTACTTCCTTAGGTCATAAACATGGCTGTATGGTTGGATTCGACTGTGCTCACGGTGCAGGAAACGTCATTTTGGATCTTCACGATTCCAACGCCGATTTTGCAGTTTGGTGTACTTATAAATATATGAATTCAGGACCGGGAAGTTTGAGTGGCTGCTTTGTTCATGAACGCCATGCATATTCAAATAATCTCAACCGATTTACAGGTTGGTGGTCTCATAACAAACAAACACGCTTTAACATGCGGCATGAATTTGATGTTCTGCCTGGTGCCGAAGGTTGGCAATTAAGTAACCCTCCTATTCTATCGATGGCTGCTATAAAAGCATCCTTAGACATCTTTCATGAAGTAGGCATTGAAGAGTTGGTGGAAAAATCAAAATCACTAACTGGTTATTTTGAATTCTTGTTGAAACAACTTGGCGAAGATGTGATTAGAATCATCACTCCGGAAAATCCCGAAGAACGGGGATGCCAACTTTCTATTCAAGTCAAAAATGCGAATAAGGAACTGCATACAAAACTTACAGAAGCCGGGGTGATCAGCGATTGGCGTGAACCTGATGTTATCAGATGTGCGCCCGTTCCTTTGTATAATTCCTATCAAGATGTCTATGAAATGGTAAAACGTTTAAAAACTATTCTCAATGGCTGAAAACAAACAAAATGTACTCATTATTGGTGCTGGACTTTGTGGTAGCCTACTTGCTTTACGTCTTGGTCAACGTGGATACAATGTTAATGTATATGAAATGCGACCTGATCTTCGAAAAGTTGATATTTCAGCAGGACGATCCATAAATTTGGCCTTTTCAGATCGCGGAAATAAGGCCATGAAATTGGTTGGTATTGAAGATAAGGTGAAAGCCCTTTGTATTCCAATGAACGGACGGATGCTTCATGACAAAGAAGGCAATACCATTCTGTCAAATTATAGTGGACGAGAACATGAATACATCAATTCAATTTCTCGTGGCGAACTCAACGGATTATTATTGACTGAAGCCGAAAAACATGAAAATGTAACCATGTATTTCAATAAAAAATGTAAATCTGTCGATTTCGAGAAAACAACGGCAACCTTTAAAGATTTTGAAACTAAAAATGAGTTTGTAGAAGATGCCGATATCATCATCGCAACAGATGGTGCTGGATCGGCCATGCGTAGGAGTTACTATTTAGGTAAGAAATTTTTATTTAGTTTTTCACAGGAATTTCTAACTCATGGCTATAAAGAGCTAAGTATTTTGCCAACAGCGAATGGTGATTATAAAACCTATAAGAACGCATTACATATTTGGCCAAGAGGTGATTTCATG
>JABDMU010000047.1 GCA_013001285.1 Flavobacteriaceae bacterium | reverse complement strand
GTACAAACTGAATTATGCTTTAAGAATAAGTTGTGAAGGGATTCAATATTCATGAAATAAATTTAGAAAAAAAAGTCCTAACCTCACGGTTAGGACTTGTATTTTGAAAAAAAGAAGTTATTTTAATTTTTTCTTTTGTTACCTCCTTGAGTCTTAGAGCCAACTCTAGACATCGCACATCTAAATCCAATGTAGTCGGTAGCCATATCTTGTGGGAAGAATCGACGTTGTGCCGGATCTAACCAGTATTCTCTATCTTTCCAAGAACCACCTTTATAAACACGCACTTCATCACTTACCAATGAAGTTCTCGTATTAGATTTATCATAATCACGTAACAGTTTACCTGTCGAATCTGATTCTATATTATGTTGAGGTGAATTATACATTTTCTTGGTAAAACTTTTATCTGTAGTTTCTTCATCATCGTTGAAACTTTCAAAATAACGGGATGACTTTTTATCACCATCTCTAAAGTTTCTGTTATCACTGGTATCAAAATTTGTTCTCAAGTAAGTTTCGTCTTCGTTAACACCTACTTGCAAAATCTCACCAGGAAGATTTCTGGCGACAACTTTACCATTGCTTAGTGTGTCATACACTATAGAATCAACAGTTACTAGCTTTACAGTTCCATCATCATTTATGGCGTTCTTAGTATAGACATTACCTCTATAGTAATTAAAGTCGTTAAATTCGTCATCTACAATTGGTCTATAAACATCAGCTACCCATTCGGCAACGTTTCCAGCCATATCATATAAACCGTAATCATTTGGATCATAAGATTTAACTTCGGCTGTAATGTCAGCGCCATCGTCAGACCATCCTGCGATACCGCCATAATCACCTTTACCTTGTTTAAAGTTAGCTAATTGATCACCACGTATTTTTCGTTTTCCTGAACGTGTATATTGTCCATCCCAAGGGTATTTCTTACGACCTCTATATACATTATAACTTCTTAATTCACTTAAACCTAAAGCTGCATATTCCCATTCTGCTTCAGATGGTAATCTGTATTTAGGCGAAATTATTCCGGTTTCTCTTGAGGCAAATACATTAATTGTATCACCAGTTGCAGTAGTCGTTGGTCTACGTCTTCCTCTTTCAGGTTTTATGATGCTGTCATTTCCACCATAAGTTAATCTTGGCGAATTAATATAAGTGTCTGTATTGAAATTAGATTCAGCCGTTACGTCACCAATTCGAGCATCTTTAGCTAAATAACCAGCTTCCTCTAAATAGAGTTCGTTTACACGGTCTGTTCTCCAATTAGCAAATTCTGTGGCTTGAATCCAAC
Organism: Flavobacteriaceae bacterium; assembly: GCA_013001285.1. Classification (GTDB taxonomy): domain Bacteria; phylum Bacteroidota; class Bacteroidia; order Flavobacteriales; family Flavobacteriaceae; genus JABDMU01. The sequence goes on along the minus strand of JABDMU010000047.1, from coordinate 40,177 downwards.
TTACTCCAACAACAGGATATTCTGCATAACCTGGGTGACGTAAATAATTTTCAACCATCATTTCACTATATCCAAGTCGGTTTCTCCAAACAAGTGTGTCTGGTACTGCACCATCATAGATAGCTTTAAATCTAGGGTCTTTTGGAGGATAAACCTTTTTGATCCAATCTAAGTATTCTAGATACATCATATTGGTGACCTCAGTTTCATCCATATAAAAGGATTGTACATGCTGTTGATTTGGACTATTGTTCCAATCATGCATGACATCATCTTGTACTTTTCCCATAGTAAAAGTACCACCTTCAATAAACACTAAACCTGGGGCGGTTTGTTGCTCTTTAAAGTCGGTATTATATTGAAAACCTCCTTCTTTTGCGTTAATTTTCCAACCAGTAGCTCTAGAACTGTTTTTAGAACTGGAGGATTTTTTACAACTAAACATAGATAAGGATAGTGCCAAAAGCACTACAAACCTTAATGTTACAACGTTTTTCATGTCCATACTTTTTTCGTAAGTCGATTAAATTTTTGGTTTTGCAATATAACAATTAAACCTAATAACGCAAGTTTTTTTCACGGAAAATGCAAAAAAAAAGTGCATTTCATCCGATTTTTGTTACATAACAACGGATATTTTGATGTTTTTAGACCAAATTTTGTTTTAGTAAAACGCACTTTATGAACATTTATTATCGTAAATTTGAATTAAAGTAAAATTGCTATAATATCAATAAAAAATTATCGTTAACTGTTTTATGAATAAACTCTTACTTTTTGCTGTACTTATTTTGCATTCTTACGGCTTTTCACAACAAAAAACCTTTACAATAAATTGGGAAAACAGTAGAGTATTGGCAACTGAGTCATCGTCAATTGAGGTGCCTGCCTTTAATGCTGAAAATTTCAGCTTCTCTTATGAACGCGGTTTGAAGTTTATTTCGGAGTGGGACGAAAGAATCAAAGTTGACGAATCTTCTGTTGTCATAAGCAATGTGTCAACTTCGGCGATTTCTGAACAAGAATTAAAACAACTAAATGTAAAATCCATTCCGAGTGATATCAAACTTAAGCTTCGTAATTCTACGGCACGAGGAAAAACCAAGCTTATGGTGGAGTTTTCACCAATAATTATTGAAAATGGCGTCTACAAAAAAGTTAATCAAGTCTCCATATCTTATCGACTAGACAATAATCGCAATTCAAGAAATACACTCGCCATATCAAATTCTGTTTTAAGCCAAGGTAATTGGTACCGATTCTATGTTGATACAACTGGGGTTTTTAAACTGACAAAGAGTTTTTTGAATAGCATAGGGGTCAGTTCAAATGTTGATCCTCGTAACGTTAAAATATACGGTCAAGGCGGACAAATGCTTCCTCTTGAAAATTCAGTAAGCTATCCATTTGATCTTACAGAAAATGCTATTCAATTTGTTGGAGAAGAAGACGGTGTTTTAAATAACAATGATTTTATTCTTTTTTATGCCGAAGGTCCTCAAGGATTTAATGCCGAAAGCAATACCTATAAAAATATTTTTACAGACCGTGCCTATTATTTTGTTAATGTAAGCGCTGGTAATGGAAAACGAATTCAAGCATATCAGGAGCCTGTTGGAGATTCAACGGAATCAATCGTATCCTTTCATGAGCTTAAATTTTATGAAGTCGATGATTTTAATTTGGCACGTCTTGGAAGACGTTGGTTTGGTGATCGATTCGATTTTGAAAATATGAGATCCTATGAGTTTGACTTCCCTAGAATGATAACCACCGAACCTATTCGCTTAAAAGTCTATGCGGCAGCCGCAGGAGAAATTAGTACCACGATGTCGGTGACCATGAACGGAAACATGATAGACACCTTCTTTTTTGATGGTATCGAGGATCCTATTTTGGGCGATGATGATTTTTTTAATAACGATGTCATATCTAATTCTTCTACCATATCTATTGACCTAACCTATGATAATGGTGGTAATCCTTCATCATTGGGCTATCTCGATTATATTTCCGTAGAAGCGTTGAGCAATTTAACTCATGATGGAGAACAATTTTTGTTTAAAAATAACGATGTTGCTGCAATGTCGGGAATTGCTGAGTACACCGTTACAAATGCAAATAATATTTCACAAATTTGGGAAGTTACCGATAAATATAATGTGACATCCTTAGAAAATGTAGAAGGTGAGTCCACAATCAGTTTTAAATCCGAATTAGGAACTTCTAGATCCTTTATGGCGGTTGACCCTTCCGATTATTACGAACCAAAGCGAGATTCTAATACAACGGTTCTCAACCAAAATATTAAAGGCACTATATTTTTAAATGACCAAGGTCAGTTTCAGAATTTAGATTATTTAATCGTTGCTAGAGAAGATATGCTAGATCAGGCCGAACGCCTTGCGCAAATTAATAGAGATGTCAATGGGTTAATGGTTAAAGTGGTACCGCTTCAACAAATATATAATGAATTCAGTTCTGGAAATCAAGATGTTAGTGCCATTAGAAACTTAGTACGGTACATATATGATAATGTTGCAGATCCAGAAGATAAAATAAAGTACGTCTGTTTATTTGGCGATGGTTCTTATGATTATAAAGATCGAATTTCAAACAATACCAATGTTGTGCCTTCGTGGCATTCATTGAACAGTTTTAGCTTATCGAGTTCCTTTGTTTCCGATGATTTTATTGGGATGATGGATGAAAATGAAGGCACCATGCAATCTTCAGATAAGTTGGATATTGCCATGGGTCGAATTTTAGCCGATACGCCCCAGCGTGCAAAAGAATTAGTAGATAAGATCAAAGATTATTATGCTTCTGAATCCTACGGAAGCTGGCGCAATAATTTCATTACAATTTCCGATGATGTCGATCAATCTTGGGAAACAATTTTACAAGGTACAACAGATGATATTGGCGATACAGTTACAGGTGATAAGCCATTCATTAATGTCACAAAGATACATTCTGATGCTTTCCAACAAGAGTCTACTGCAGGTGGCCAGCGTTACCCAGACGTGAATAAAGCAATTTTTGATGCCATGGAAATTGGCGCTCTGGTTGTAAATTATTTTGGCCATGGAGGCGAAGATGGATTGGCAAGAGAACGTATTTGGGATAAAAATAACGTTCAAGAACTTAACAATGTATGCAAATTACCTTGTTTTGTGACTGTTACTTGTGAATACACAAAATTTGATAATCCTAATCGACCAACGGCAGGTGAGTTTCTATTTTGGAATAAGGAAGCAGGCGCAATTAGCTTAATTACAACAACAAGGCAAATTTTCGTGAGTGTTGGTGTAGCCTTTAATATCGTCTTGGAAGAATATCTTTTTGCATTAGGTTCAAATGATTATCCTTCAATGGCTGAAGCATTAAGGCTGACAAAGAATGACCCTACCATTTCATCAATAGAACAAAGGAGACTCGTATTCTTTATTGGAGATCCTGCCATGAATTTGGCATTTCCAAAACCAAATATTCGGCTAACCGAAATTAATGATGTTCCAATTGATCAGGAAACCGATGTGCTCCAAGCATTGAGTTATGCTAAGATTAAAGGTGAAGTTGTAGATGAAATGGGAAATCTTCTCGACAATTATAATGGTGTGCTTACAGCTACAATATACGATAAAGAGATCGACAGATCCACTTTGGGTAATGATGGGACTACTGAAAGTGGAGAGCTCATTATTTTAGATTTTAAAACACTAGGAGAGATCATTTTTAGAGGTCAGGCCACAATTCAAAATGGTGTTTTTGATTTCGATTTCATAGTGCCAAGGGATATTAGCATTCCTGAAGGCAATGGTAAAATTAGTTTTTATGCAAAAACTGAGACGCCTTTACAAGATCAGGCTGGATCTAGCTTTGAAATTAAAATAGGTGGCTTAAATGTGAATGCACCTGAGGATGCCGAAGGGCCAAATATCGCCTTATTTATGAATGATGAAAATTTCGTTTCTGGCGGAATAACCAATCAATCTCCAACCTTATTGGCAAAATTAACCGATACCAACGGAATCAATACAGCGAGTGGTATAGGTCATGATATTGTTGCTATTTTAGATGGTGATGAAACAAATCCGTTCAAGCTCAATGCCTATTATTTAGCCAATGTTGATGATTATACAAAAGGAACGGTGACCTATCCGTTTAGAGATTTAGAACCTGGACTTCATACAATATCGTTAAAAGCGTGGGACGTTTATAACAATTCTTCAACTTCTGAAATTCAGTTTGTTGTATATGATGAAAAGGAAGATCTGGTTATACGAAACCTTCTAAATTATCCAAATCCGTTTATTAATTATACAGAATTTTGGTTTAATCACAATAGTTCCGAGGTTTTAGACGTTTCTATACAGATATTTACGATTTCAGGAAAACTTGTCAAAACCATCAACGGAAAAACAACAGGCGGAAGTAAAGTAACCAGTTCATTGTCAAAAGATATTGTTTGGGATGGCCGTGATGATTTCGGTGAAAAAATAGGAAAAGGCGTTTATGTTTATAAGCTAACCGTACGATCACCCCTCGGAAATAAGACGGTTGAAAAATTTCAAAAACTTGTTATACTGTAATATTGAGTTATATTTGTCCAATAAGTTATTGTTAGAAATAACATTGATTTAAATTTATATTTGAATATGAAAAATTACATTTTTACTTTTTTAACCTTATGTCTGATAGTGCCAATTAGCGCCCAAACTGAAACAGAGGTTATACCTTATTCTAATGACACCAGAGTTATTACAACTGGTGTTCCGTTTTTATTGATTGCATCTGACGCGCGCGCTGCCGGTATGGGAGATATGGGTGTTGCGACTTCAGCCGATGCGTATTCTCAGCAATGGAATCCGTCAAAATATGCCTTCTCAGAAACAAAATCCGGAATAGGGATCAGTTATACACCATACCTAAGCAAACTAGTTAATGATATTTTCCTTGGAAACGTCACCTATTTCAATCGTATTAATGAGCGAAGTGCGTTTGCAGCAAGTTTTAAATATTTTTCTTTAGGAGAAATTGAGATCGTACAAGATGAATTCTCAGAGGCCTTGATTGAAAAACCAAATGAATTAGTCATTGATGCATCCTATTCATTGCGTTTAGCCGATCAATTTTCAATGGGTATTGGTTTACGCTATTTGAGGTCTGACCTTAGAATCCAAGCTGTTGATGCCAATGCAAGTGCTGCAGGTACCTTTGGCGTTGATATTACTGGATTTTATCAGAGTGAAGAAGAAGCGTATGATAGTTTTAATGGACGATGGAGAGCTGGATTTGCTATTCAAAACTTAGGGCCAAAAATTAAATATGACGATGCCGGAAGAGAAAACTTCCTACCTACAAACTTAAGACTTGGTGGCGGATTTGATTTTATTTTAGACGAATATAATAGTGTGGCTGTTACTGCTGAAATTACTAAATTATTAGTGCCAACACCTCCAGTTTTAGGACGTGAAGTAGAATTTACAGATAATAACGGTAATGGTACCTATGAAGAAGATGAAGATGATTTTATTAGTGAAACTGATAATGTCATTATTGAAGGACAATCTACAGATGTTAATTTTCTTCAAGGCGTATTTCAATCGTTCGGAGATGCTCCTGGCGGATTTAGTGAAGAGATCAAAGAATTTACATGGGCATTAGGTGCCGAATATAAATATCAAGATTCATTCGCGCTTAGAATGGGTTATTTTAACGAAAGTGAAGAAAAAGGTGCCCGTAAGTTTTTTGCGTTAGGTGCCGGATTTAAATATACCACCATAAACATTGATGTGTCTTACCTGTTCTCTGCCTCTAAAGTGCAGAGTCCACTTGAAAATACATTAAGATTCTCATTAACATTTAATTTTGGAGATGGAGAATATGATGAATATTAGTATATTTATATTATAATGACTATTTTAAAACTATTGTGCTTCACAATAGTTTTTTTGTCTACTGTCATAAGCTTATGAAGAAAGTTAAACTTGAAACCGAATTGACTGTTTACGACGCCTTAGATCAACTTCCAAAGGACGTTATCGAGCTGATGAATAAAGCAAAGGAAGCTAGAAAAAATGCTTATGCACCCTATTCAAATTTTAGTGTTGGTGCTGCCATTCGTTTAGATAATAATAAAATTGTCACAGGGAATAACCAAGAAAATGCATCCTATCCTTCTGGTCTTTGCGCCGAACGTACCGCCATTTTCGCCGCAGGTGCCAACTTTCCAAAATCAAAAATAGTAACCATGGCCATAATTGCTGGATCAAATGAGAAAGAAACCGATTCACCAATTCCGCCCTGTGGTGCATGCCGGCAATCAATAGCCGAATATGAGGTTAAACAAAATGCGCCAATTGCCATCTATTTTATGGGCGTAAAAGGGAAAGTTGTAAAATCAGATTCTCTAGCCAATTTACTACCATTAATATTTGACAGGACCCAACTTTGATGTTTCCAATAAATTAAGTAATTACAGTTTTTGCAAAACCAACTAAAGTGTTACTTTTGTTACTCGTTCAATAATACAACGTATGCAAAAAGTAACAAAAGAAACATATCTTAAATGGTATGAAGATATGCTGTTTTGGAGAAAGTTTGAAGACAAACTTGCAGCGGTTTATATTCAACAAAAGGTTAGGGGATTCCTTCATTTATATAATGGACAAGAAGCCGTATTAGCTGGGGCTTTGCACGCCATGGATCTTACCAAAGATAAAATGATAACGGCTTATCGAAATCACGTACAGCCTATTGGAATGGGCGTTGATCCTAAACGCGTTATGGCTGAATTATATGGCAAGAGTACGGGTACCTCACAGGGTTTGGGCGGATCGATGCATATCTTTTCTAAAGAACATCGTTTTTATGGTGGACACGGTATTGTTGGAGGTCAAATACCATTGGGCGCAGGAATTGCCTTTGGAGATAAATACCATGGTAGTGATGCGGTGACCTTATGTTGCTTCGGTGACGGCGCGGCCAGACAAGGATCACTTCATGAGACATTTAATATGGCCATGCTTTGGAAATTACCTGTCATTTTTATTTGCGAAAATAATGGATATGCCATGGGTACATCGGTTGAACGTACAGCAAATCATACAGAGATATGGAAACTTGGATTAGGCTATGAAATGCCTTGTGGTCCTGTTGACGGCATGAATCCTATAAAAGTTGCTGAAGCTGTTCATGAAGCTATTGAACGCGGACGTCGAGGTGATGGTCCTACTTTTTTAGAAATGAAAACCTATCGTTATCGCGGACACTCGATGAGTGATGCTCAACACTATAGAACAAAGGATGAGGTTGCAGAGTACAAAAAGATTGATCCCATCACACAAGTAAAAGAAGTGATTCTTGAAAAGAAATATGCCAGTGATGCCGATCTTAAAAAAATAGACGCGCAAGTTAAGAAGCGGGTTTCTGAATGTGAAAAGTTTGCTGAAGAATCACCATATCCTGATAAGCAACTTATGTATGACGCCGTTTACGAACAAGATGATTATCCATTTATTCAACATAAAATATAGACTATGGCCGAAGTGATCAATATGCCGCGTTTAAGCGATACCATGGAAGAAGGAACTGTTGCTTCTTGGTTAAAAAAAGTTGGCGACAAAATTGAAGAAGGAGATATTTTAGCCGAAATCGAAACTGATAAGGCCACTATGGAATTTGAATCGTTCCATGAAGGCACATTATTACATATTGGAGTAAAAGAAGGCGAAACCACCAAAGTTGATACCTTATTAGCTATTATTGGCGATGAAGGTGAAGATGTTTCTGAGTTGATCAATGGCGCTTCGTCTGAAACACCTAAAGAAAAAGATACACCTGAGTCCGATGCAACAACTTCCGAAGAAAATGAAACCGAAGCTCCAAAAGAAGAGGTTGAACTTCCCGAAGGTGTTACCGTAGTGACCATGCCGCGTTTAAGCGATACCATGGAGGAAGGTACTGTGGCCTCCTGGTTAAAAAAGGTTGGTGATAACGTGGAGGAAGGCGACATATTAGCCGAAATTGAAACCGATAAAGCTACAATGGAATTTGAATCCTTTCAGTCTGGAACCTTACTTCATATTGGTCTGAGCGAAGGGGAATCGGCAAAAGTTGATGCATTATTAGCCATAATTGGACCAAAAGGAACAGATGTTTCTCATATTGCAGCAAACTTTAAGGCACCTCAAGCTGATGAATCAAAAGTATCAGAACCAAAAGCAGAAGCTACTCCAGTAAAGGAATCCAAAAAACCTGAAGTACAAAAACAAGAGCCAGTTGCCTCGGTTTCAACTAATGGCCGATTATTTGTTTCGCCATTGGCAAAAAAAATGGCTTCAGAAAAAGGCATTAATTTATCACAGGTTCAGGGAACTGGTGAAAATGGACGCATCATTAAAAGAGATATAGAAAGCTTCGTACCTGGAACGGCTACATCAACTGCACAAGTGGCGAAATTTGTAGCTTCAGGTCAAGAAGATTTCGATGAAGTGCAACATTCACAAATGCGTAAGGTTATTGCAAAACGTCTTGCAGAATCTAAATTCACAGCACCTCATTATTATTTAATTGTCGAATTCGACATGGATAATGCTATCGCCTTTAGAGAGCAGTATAATTCGCTTCCAGACACAAAAATTTCCTATAACGATATGATCGTAAAGGCCTGTGCATTGGCATTGCGTCAACATCCACAAGTGAATTCGAGATGGTATGAAGATAGAATGCAACTCAATAATCATGTTCACATTGGTGTAGCCGTTGCTGTAGAAGATGGTCTTGTTGTTCCTGTACTCAAATTTGCTAATGAACAATCCTTAACTCAAATTAATGCTGCAGTAAAGGATTACGCTGGAAGAGCAAGAAACAAAAAATTGACACCTGCTGAAATGGAAGGTAGCACCTTTACTATTTCCAATTTAGGAATGTTTGGCATTGAAAGTTTCACTTCAATCATTAATCAACCAAATTCAGCCATATTATCTGTTGGAACCATTGTTCAAAAACCTGTTGTGAAAAACGGTCAGATCGTGGTTGGCAATACCATGAAATTAAGTATGGCCTGTGATCACAGAACGGTGGATGGTGCAACTGGTGCCCAATTCTTGCAAACCCTAAAAGGTTACATTGAGAACCCTGTTACCATGCTGGTTTAATGAATATGTTGACGAATATATTTAGAGGGTAATATCTTAAAACGTTCCTTAAAACATTTCGAAAAATAAGTAGCACTTCCAAATCCTGTTTGTGCCGCTATTTCAGATATATTTCCCTTTTTGTTCCGCAATAAAAATAATGCGCGATTTAATCTAAAATCTCGAATAAAATGGCTGGGTGCTTTACCAGTTAATGCAACTGTTTTTCTATAAACTTGTGATCGGCTATAGCCAAGTACTTTTGGGAGCTCATCAACCTTAAAATTAGAATCATTCCAGACCGTTTCGATATAATTCATAAGATTGGTTAAAAATGACACCTCAGAAGATGTCATCACTTTAATGTGTTCCCTATCGATAAATGTGTTTTGATTTTCTTTCTCATATAGAGTCTTTATATCCTTAGTAATAACAATTTGATCGGTTATTAATTCGCAAAGACGCGTCGCTAATAAATGGGCATTCAAATTGCCACCACCATGTGCTATACCAATTTTTAATTTGCGAATTGAAGTGTCAAATTTCGGAGTGACATATTTAAATTTTGATTGCACTTTTAATGCACATAAAACGGCATCGGTAACAGAAATAAAAGCTACAGAATATGCATTGTCATTTTGACTGATTATTTTCCCTTTAAATCGTCCAATGGTTTTGAGAAGACTATTATGTAATTTCTGAGTGAACAAGTTAAATTGGTTGGCCTCCAAACGATGTAAATAATCACTCGTTTCGATTACCAAAATAATTGCATCATCCAATTTTATCTGAGCCAACATAGGTAAATCTTGTTACCTTCAAGGTAATGATTTTTAAGCAATTAATCCAGAGGGATTTTACAGAGTATGTCGTCTTCTTCAATGCCTAATTATAAATATTTTTAATGCGTGTTGAAAATGGGAGAAAAACACAATGATTTTTTATCTTTAAACCAAACTAAATTATCAATGAGAAATTTAATAACGCTAATCCTTTTTTTATGCTTAGGTTGTAAATCAACTACCGTTGAGGTTTCAGAAGTAAAAAAGGTTGAAAGCCACGATGCGAGGTCAATCATATCCTATTTGGCGTCTGACGAATTATCAGGCCGATCTACAGGTTCTGACGGTATTGAAAAAGCAGCTTCTTATATTGAAAAACGATTTATGGAAGTCGAAATTAAGCCTTACTTCTCGACCTATCGTGATGCATTTGATGCTAAAGATAAAAAGGGATTCAATATTGTTGGATATCTTGAAGGTACAGATCCGAATCTAAAAGAGGAAGTTATCATCATTGGTGCGCATTATGACCATATAGGTATTGGCAGAATTGTCGACAATGATTCTATTGCGAATGGTGCCAATGATAACGCAACTGGAACAGCAGCTGTTTTGCTTATTGCAGACCATTTTGCTAGATCAAGATCTAATAAACGAAGCCTGTTGTTTGCACTTTTTTCAGCGGAAGAAATGGGGCTTTTAGGATCAAAACATTTAGCCCAGAAATTAAAAGATCAAAATTTAAACTTGTATACTATGGTTAATTTTGAAATGCTAGGTGTACCGCTTATCGAAAAGGATCATAAAGCATTTGTCTCAGGTTATGACCTTTCTAATATGGCTCAAAAATTAAATGAATATACAGGCACAGATCTCATTGGAAAATCTGAAGTTGCCGTGAAATACAATTTGTTCAAAAGATCAGATAATTATCCGTTTTATAACGTTTTTAAGAAACCGTGTCAAACTATTTCAAGTTGTGATCTGACCAACTTTGATTTTTACCATCATGTTGATGATGAAATTGATAAAATGGATTTTAATTTTATGGCCGATTTTATCAATGAATTAATTCCGGGTATTGAAAAAATGAGTTCTACAACTTCTAAAGAAATAGTAATGCATGAGTAATATAAAAAATGTAATTATCACAGGAACGAGTCGCGGTATTGGTTTTGAATTGGCACATCTTTTTGCCAATCAGGGACATAATGTGTTAACGCTTTCGCGGAATGCCCAACCAGTAAACAACCTGCATTTTGATAATATAACCTCGTTCGCTTTTGACCTTTGTAAAAAAGAAGATTATTTAAAGGTGGTGAAATTTGTAAAGGACGAATGGACTAAAGTTGATGTCTTGATCAATAACGCTGGAACTTTATTGAATAAACCTTTTGCAGAAACCACCATGGATGATTTTGAAACCGTATACAAAACCAATGTATTCGGAGTAGCAGAAATGACTAGGATAATCACACCTTTTATGCCTAAAAATGGGCATGTGATCACCATAAGCTCAATGGGAGGCGTTCAAGGAAGTATGAAGTTTCCAGGACTGGCTGCTTACAGTTCAAGCAAAGGCGCAGTGATTACCTTGACCGAGCTGCTTGCAGAAGAATATAAAGAATCTGGTCCGAGTTTTAATGTACTTGCCTTAGGAGCAGTACAAACCGAAATGCTTGCCGAAGCATTCCCAGGATATCAAGCACCAACAACGGCTAAAGAAATGGCAGAATACATTTTCGATTTTGCACTAAATGGCAACAAATTTTATAATGGAAAGGTCATGCAGGTGTCAAGCTCAACCCCTTGATTTAATTTGTATATTTATAAAAAAATTGTTCTCCCTTAGATGAAATTCTTTATAAGAAACTTTTTTCTATTTATATCCGTGTTTCTTGGTTTTGGAATCAATACAGGTAATGCTCAAACATTTGACCGAGTCGAAACCGTTTCGGGACTTGGTGTTTTGGAAGAAAATAATGGCGTTGCTGTCGCGGATTATGATGGTGATTTTGACCTTGATATTTTCGTAGTGGCCAAAGGTAAGGAGGATCCAACAAAACCGAAGTCTTTTAGCCGATTATTCCGAAATAACAATGATGGATCCTTTACCGATGTTACCGAAGCAGCAGGTCTTACGGGCTTACTTACCATTGAAGAAGAGGTCACTGAATATGTTGGTCTTGATGGTTTTAAAATGGGCGCTTTTTGGGGCGATTATAATAATGATGGTTTCCCTGATCTCTTATTCACACATTCGTTTAAGGTGCAATTATTTCTGAATCAAAATGGGACATTCGTTGAAGTTACCGAAGGTGTTGGGATCACTGTAAATAGCATTTGCCGAAATACTGGTGCTGCTTGGTTTGATTACAATAATGATGGATTTCTTGATATCTATATTAGTGATTGGGATGATTGCAATGGCAATAGCCTGTATAGAAATAATGGCAATGGAACCTTTCAAAATGTTAGTGAAGAAGCTGGTATAAACACCATAGAAAGTGAACCCAGTTTTACACCTTTTCCATTTGATTTTAATTCTGATGGATGGATGGATATTTATATCACAAATGATCTTGATGAAGCTAATGATCTGATGATCAACCAAAACGGATTAACCTTTACTGAATCATCTGAAAGCTACGGCGTAGATACCATGTTCGATGATATGGGAATTACAATTGGCGATTATAATATGGATGGTTTTTTTGATTTCTTTATAACAGCCATAAATATCAATGCCTTACTAACTAACAATGGCGACAATACATTTACTGACTTAGCCACCGAAATGAATGTTCAGGATTCTGATTGGGCCTGGGGAACGAAATTTGCTGATTTTGACCTTGATGGTGATGAAGATCTCGTAGTGGTCAATGGCTATGAATTTGAGGCTCTTAACACTCAAGTAAATAAATATTATAAAAATCAAATTCTTGAAGGCCAGTTAGGGTTTTCAGACGAATCGGGAAGCGTTGGGTTTTCTGATCTGACCATAAGCGTCGAAGCTGTTGATTTTGACTATGATAATGATGGCGATCTCGATATTTTTGTTACTAATTCTGACCAGCCTTCTATGTTATTTGAGAATAAACTGCTCAATTTTGATGAACCAGGCTCCATGAATTGGTTCAAAGTTGCTTTAGAAGGAACTGTCTCTAACAGAAATGCTATCGGTACAGAACTAACTTTAACTACAGCTAATGGTGTTATAAAAAGATATTATACAGGCGTTGGATTTTTAGGCCAGAGTTTGCAACCTGTACATTTTGGTTTGAATAACCTGTCTCAAATCCAAGAATTACGTATTAAATGGCCCTCTGGACTTGTCGAAACTTTTCAGGATCTTGAAGCTAACACCATTGTTAAGGTTATTGAAGCTCAAGGCCTCGAAGTTTTGGATATTGGACCAAGTATAAAAATATATGGGTGCACCGATCCTGACTCCTGCTCCTACAATCCCGAAGCAACTCTTGATGATGGCAGCTGTACTTACTTGACATCTAATCAAATAGATGGTGCCCTAAGTTCTGGATTTTTGAGCACTGAAGTTTATTCTTATCCAATTACCCCAGGATCTTCGGCAATATGGGAAGTTGAAGGTGGGGAAATTTTAAATGGACAAGGTTCAGAATCAATTACGGTAAGATGGGGTATTGAAGCCACAGGACATGTTCGTGTAAGAGAAAATAACTCAGAATGTTTTAGTTTGGAAGTTGAACTTAATGTGTCACTGAATGTCGCAGATATTCCATCAGATATTTCTATCGCCAGAGTATGGAATGAAGCGCTTCTTGAAGCCATTCGAAATGATTTCGCACGACCAACAGTGCATGCACGCAATTTATTTCATACCAGCGTGGCACTCTATGATGCTTGGTCAATTTATGATGAACAGGCACGACCCTATTTAATAGGGAATGATGTTAATGGTTTCACTAGTGAACTCTTAGATTTTATCCCAATTGAAAGCATTGAAGATTCTCAGAAAAAAGCCATGAGCTATGCTGCCTATAGGTTGTTGACTCATCGGTTCCAAAATTCACCAAATGCAGAAAAAACTTTAGAACGGTTCGATCTAATCATGGAACAACTGGATTATGAAACCGAATTTAATACCACCACACTTTACGAATTTGGTAATGCTGCGGCCTTGGGTAATTATATAGCTGAAACCTTAATAAACTTTGGAAATAGCGATGGTGCAAGAGAATCAACAAGTTATGATAATGCCTATTATGAGCCAGTGAATATGCCATTAGCTCCCGCAGGCCCTGGAAATCCAGATATTGAAGATCCAAACAGGTGGCAAGAACTTACTCTTGATGTTTTTATTGACCAAAGCGGTAACCCTTTTGGCGGTACAACAGTTGAATTTCTGAGCCCTGAATGGGGAAATGTTTGGCCATTCGCAATGACTGATGATGATAAAATTGAATTTCAACGCAATGGAAATACATTTAATGTGTATAACAATCCAGGAGATCCACCGTTCTTAGAAAGCAATGGATTAGGGGCTTCATCTGAAGCTTATAAATGGGGATTTTCACTTGTGTCAATTTGGGGTTCACATCTCGATCCAACCGATGGGATTATATGGGATATATCACCCAAATCAATTGGGAATATTCCAGAAGGTTCGTTTCCAACTACATATTTAAATCACCCAGGCTTTTATAATTTATTGGAAGGAGGCGACCCAAGCCCAGGACATGGTATCAATCCAGTAACTGGGGCAGCATATCAGGAACAACACGTCCCCCGAGGCGATTATGCACGCGTATTAGCTGAATTTTGGGCTGATGGACCAGATTCTGAAACCCCTCCAGGCCATTGGTTTACCCTTTTAAATTATGTAAATGATCATCCTAACTTTGAAAAACAATTTCAAGGTGAAGGCCCTATATTAGAACCTTTAGAATGGGATGTAAAAGCTTATTTTATTCTTGGAGGTGCCATGCATGATGCAGCAATTTCGTCTTGGAGCATTAAAGGATATTATGATTATTTAAGACCAATTTCTGCAATAAGATATATGACCGATAAAGGTCAAAGTTCTGATCAAACCCTTGACAATTATGATCCTCATGGTATTCCATTACGCGAAGGATATGTTGAAGTTGTGCAAGATGGTGATCCATTGGCAGGATCTGAAAATGAACATCTAGGAAAGATAAAATTATTCACTTGGCGAGGTCATGATTATATTAATGATACAGAAACCGATCAGGCTGGTGTTGGTTGGATACTTGCTGAAAACTGGTGGCCATATCAACGCCCCACTTTTGTAACACCGCCATTTGCTGGATATGTATCCGGACATTCAACGTATTCTCGGGCTGCTGCTGAAGTACTTACCATGATCACCGGAGATGCATTTTTCCCTGGTGGACTCGGCGAATTTATTGCCAAAAAGAATGAATTTTTAGTTTTTGAAGAAGGCCCATCGGTCGACGTTAAATTGCAATGGGCAACTTATAGAGACGCTTCCGATCAATGTAGTTTGTCTAGAATTTGGGGAGGTATTCATCCGCCAGCTGATGATATTCCAGGCCGATTAATAGGTGAAAAAATAGGTATTGAGACCTTCAATTTTGCGCTGCCATATTTTCATTCCGAGGCAAATCCAAATGCAGAAGTATCAGTAGTTTATCCAAATCCAATAACAGATTTTAGTGTCAACATAACCAATACCAACGAAACCGATAGTTTCGAATTTTTTGATATTCAAGGGCGTTACATTGAGATTTTAGAAAAAAATTATAATGAGTTTTCTGGAACTACTCAAATTAGGATCCCAGCAACTACAGTGTCTGGATTGTATATACTAAAATTTAATACTTCCTTGAAAATGGTCATTGTTAAAGGCTAATTATAATTAAATTGACTTATTTTTGAGACAATGCAAAACACCCTTAGAAACTATATTCCTGAAACAGCACTTGAGCGAATAGAAGGTCTCCTGGATCAAGACCGGCTGATTTTGAAAATTCTAAAAGAGCGCAAAACAAGACATGGTGATTATAAGTCCATGCCTAACGGAAAACATCAAATAACAGTGAATTCAAATTTAAACACCTACAGGTTTTTGATAACCCTAGTGCACGAGATCGCTCATTTTGAAACCTATAAGACTTTTGGTAGAAGCGTCAAACCTCATGGCAAGGAATGGAAACAGACTTTTCAACATTTAATGTTGCCGTTTTTAAATCCAGATGTTTTCCCTGAAGATCTGCTTTCACTTTTAGCTCATCATTTTAAAAATCCAAAAGCAAGCAGTGATACCGATTCAAAATTAGCACTTGCCTTAAAGCAATATGATGCTCCAAATGATAAGAATTTTGTTTTTGAAATACCAGTTGGAAGTTATTTTAAATTATATAATGGTCGTAAATTTCAAAAAGGGAACAAACGTATTAAGCGATTTGAGTGCGTTGAAATAAAAACTGGAAAGTTGTATCTTTTCAATCCGAATGCTGAAGTAGAATTATTAGAAATATGAGTAAAAATTATTATGCCATTTTAATGGCAGGTGGAGTTGGGTCAAGATTTTGGCCGGTAAGTACTCAAAAGTTTCCAAAGCAGTTTCATGATATGCTTGGCACAGGCGATTCATTATTACAAAAGACCTTTAAACGCTTGTCACATCTTATTCCAAAGGAAAATATTTTTATTTTAACGAATGAAGCATATAATGATCTTGTATTTGAACAAATTCCGGGTATTACAAATAGACAGGTTGTTTTAGAGCCTGCAATGAGAAATACGGCACCTTGTATTTTATTTGCCGCATTAAAGATCCAGAAAGAAAATCCAAATGCCTTAATGATCGTCGCACCAAGTGATCATTGGATAGAAAATGAAAGTGCATTTTCAAAAAATGTTCAAACCGCCTTTGATTTTTGTGAGCAAAATGACGCATTAATGACCTTGGGTATTCAACCTACTTTTGCGAATACAGGATATGGATACATCGAATTTGATAAGGATTCAATGGCCCAAATTAAAGTGGTAAGTACCTTTAAAGAAAAACCAGATTACCAAACTGCTAAACAATATATTGAACAGGGTAATTTTTTATGGAATGCGGGAATTTTTATGTGGAGTGTTAAAAGTGTTGTGAACGCATATAGAAAAAATCAACCCAAAATGTTCGATCTCTTTCATAAAGGATATGAAGTCTTAAACACAGATTCTGAAGATGATTTTGTACGTATCAATTATCCGAACGCCGAAAATATCTCTGTAGATTATGCCATTATGGAACAAAGTGAGAATGTATTTGTTTTACCTGCTACTTTTGATTGGAATGATCTCGGAACATGGGGAAGTTTATATGACAAATTAGATAAGGACGAGGCAAAAAATGCTGTTGTTAACGCCAAGGTACTGGCTGAAGATGCTTCTGGAAACATGATCAGAACAAAAGGAAATAAGGTTGTTGTTATCGAGGGATTAAATGATTATATCATTGTCGATAAGGATGAGGTTTTACTTATCTTTCCGAAGGAAAAAGAACAAGATATCAAGGTAACCCTTCAGAATGTGAAGGATAAATTTGGGGAACATTATGGCTAATACCGAAGATAATAACTCGAATGTTTCGGAAGATAGTGCCGAGAAGGACAAGGCTATTGAACAATCTAAACAAGAAGTAAAAGCGGATGCCCAGGGATTATGGCGAAGCACTAAACGATTTCTTAAAGAATTACTCGATTTTAGAAATGATACCGATAGGGATGCTACCATAGAGGCCATAAAAGGAGACATTTCATTTAAGGGCGCTACCGCTTGGATCTTGATTTGTTCAATATTTGTGGCATCTGTTGGATTAAATGCCAATTCAACCGCAGTTGTTATTGGTGCGATGTTAATTTCACCGTTAATGGGACCGATATTAGGTGTTGGACTGTCGGTGGCTGTAAATGATATTGATACTTTAAAAAGATCATTGATCAATTTAGCAATAATGATCGTTTTAAGTTTACTGACAGCATTTCTGTTTTTCTGGATATTTCCACTAAGCCAGGATACTTCAGAGTTGTTATCAAGAACTCAACCCGATATTCGTGATGTTCTAATCTCATTTTTTGGTGGATTAGCTTTAATTATTGCACGAACTAAAAAAGGGACTATTGCCACCGTTATTTTTGGAGTTGCAATAGCAACGGCCTTGATGCCACCTTTGTGTACCGTTGGATATGGATTGGCAGTAGCAGTTTCAGAAGATCCCAAAAAAGGAATTGATATGGCTATAGGAGCCATGTATTTGTTTGCTATCAATACTATTTTTATTGCATTGGCAACGTTTCTGGTTTTGAAATTATTACGTTTTCCAATGCTGAGATATGCTAATTCTGCAAAGCGCAAACGCATTGCGAGATTTGCATCCCTTGTGGCTCTGGTAGTTATGATTCCGGCCACCTGTACGTTTGTTAATGTTTTGAATGAAAGTACTTTTAAAAATTTGGCGCAACGATTTGTTGAAAATGAACTTGACGAATTCAACATTCCTTTTTTATCATTTGTTAAAAAGAATTGCGAATACCACTATGCTAAAAACGAAAATGATTCATCATATATTGAAATAAATATTATGAATTCGGGCATTGATAACGCTGATTTAAAAAGAGATCTTTATAAAGTTTTAGCCACTAATGATAATTATAAAGCAATTAAAAATATCAAACTTTCAATTCCTGAATTTTCGGATAAAAAATTTGATGAGTTGAAGTACCTGCAAGAATTAAAAGATAATAATTCAAAAGAAATTAGATCGCAAAAAGAAACTATAGAAACCCTTAAAGCCCAATTATTAAAATTATCATATTTAGAGAAAGATCAAATTCCTATTGATGACATTGAAAATAAACTGATGGCCTTTCAAGAAATAGATAGCTTTTCATTTGTAATTGAAACGCGATCGAATTTTAAGAAGGCAGATACATTGAAAATATTTAATATTAAATGGAATGACTCCTTATCACCTGCAGAGAGATTAAAGGAACGTGTTAAGCTGGAATCCATATTAAAAGAAGTGTATCAGCAAAAAAATATGGAAGTAAGAAATATGAATTAATTATTCATTTTCTTCAATGTACATCTTCCTTACTTTTTTAAATAATTCCGAAGAATATACAAAATCGGTGACCGCTTTATTGTCGGTTTTAAAAATGGTTTCTTTTGAACCTTCCCATTCCTTATTACCATGCTGTAGAAATACAATTTTCTCTCCAATTTCCATGACTTGATTCATATCGTGAGAATTGATAACAGTGACCATTTGGTATTCATCGGTGATCTCGTTGATCAGATTATCAATCACAATGGCTGTACGTGGATCTAATCCTGAATTGGGCTCATCACAAAAAAGATATTTTGGATTGTTCACAATAGCGCGAGCAATAGCAACACGTTTCTGCATCCCTCCCGAAGCTTCACTGGGCATTTTGTGATGTGCATCGGGGAGGTTTACCCGGTTCAATACGATATTGGCCCGATCTTCCATTTCGCTTTTAGATTGCTTGGTAAACATTTTTAACGGGAACATGATATTTTCAGCAATGGTCATTGAATCAAACAATGCACTCCCTTGAAAAACCATACCGATCTTTGCTCTCAAATCGCGTCGTTCGCGTTCCTTCAATTCCTTATAAATTTTCCCATCATAAGAAATAGTACCTTGTTCATATTCGAATAAACCAAGCAAACATTTTAAAAACACCGTCTTACCCGAACCACTAGCACCAATGATAAGATTGGTTTTACCTTTTTCAAAAGTTGTACTGATGCCTTTTAATACATGGGCATCTCCAAAAGATTTATGTAAATCGTTAACAACTATCATTAGCCTAACAACATATCAGTTAATATATAATTTAATAAAATGATCACTACAGAGGTCCAAACAAACGCGGTTGTACTAGCTTTTCCAACCTCTAATGCACCGCCTTTCATATAAAATCCGTGAAATGACGGAATAGTTGCCAATATAAATGCAAATACAAACGTTTTAATAAAGGAATAGGTGATGTGAAAGGTGTCAAAATCGGTTTGAATCCCAAGGATATAATCTTCTAAAGATGTATAACCGCCAAAAACACAGGCTGCCATTCCTCCTAAAATACCTAAGAACATACCAATTGCAATTGCAAAAGGATATAATAAAAGAGCGATGGTTTTAGGAAAAACAAGGTAGTTCAATGAATTAATTCCCATGACTTCTAGGGCATCAATTTGTTCAGTAACACGCATAGTACCTATACTGGAGGTAATGAAAGAGCCTACTTTTCCAGCCATAATAATGGAGGTGAAGGTTGGAGCAAATTCTAAGATAACCGACTGTCGGGTTGCAAATCCAACCAAATATTTTGGGATCAATGGATTGCTTATATTCAAGGCGGTTTGAATGGTAATTACCCCACCAACAAAGAATGAAATAAAGGCAACGATACCCAGAGATCCTATGATAAGATCATCGATATCTTTAAGAATTAAATGTTTCATAACAGACCACTTGGTCGGTTTACGAAACATTTCTCTGATCATTAAAAAATATTTACCAATATTTTCAAGGTAGGTCATAAACGAATTTATTAATGCTAAAGTATGAAAAACTATGACTTATTTAATGTTAATTTAAATTAAGATGTTCTAAAAATTGTATTTTTGGAAGCACTATAAGAAACAAAACAAATGAAGAAATTTATTATCCTTTTTTCCCTAGCATTATTCTATTTTTCGTGCCAAGCACAAAATAGTATTTCGCCACAGTTGGATGCTGAACTTCAAATTAATACCCAACAAAAACCGAAACTCATTGTAGGGATTGTTGTTGACCAAATGCGTTATGATTATTTAACGCGTTTTGCTAACAAGTTTGGCGATGGTGGTTTCAAACGATTAATAGGAGAAGGCTTTAATTGCAGTAATAATCATTTTAACTATGTTCCAACATATACTGGACCGGGACATGCCTCTATATATACAGGGACGACGCCTAAATATCACGGTATCATTTCTAATAACTGGTATGATAAAGTCACAAAAAAATCAGTGTACTGCTCAGGTGATCCAGAGGCCTTTTCATTAGGAACTAAAACCAATATGGGTAGGATGTCGCCGCATAGAATGGTATCCACAACTTTGTCTGATGAAAACAAATTATTTACACAGATGCGAGGAAAGACTATAGGGATATCGTTAAAAGATCGTGGCGCTATTTTACCAGCAGGGCATACAGCAGATGCGGCATATTGGTTTGCCGGAGGGGATGAGGGTCATTGGATAACGAGTACCTATTATATGAAAAAACTTCCAAAATGGGTCGAAAAATTCAACACCTCTAATGCAATTGAAAAATATTTACAAGAATGGAATACGCTTTATGATATTGAAGATTATTCAGAAAGTGGACCAGACCTAAATGATTTTGAAGGTGGATTTAATGGGAAAGATACAGCTACTTTTCCTTATGATCTAATGGCATTAAGTCCAGAAAATGGTGGATATGACATTTTGAAAACGACACCTTTTGGAAATAATTTGGTAACGGATTTTGCTATTGCTGCTTTGGATCAAGAAGCCCTTGGAACGGATAATTATACAGATGTGCTTGCCATAAGTTATTCCAGTACTGATTATATTGGTCACAATTTTGGCGTGAATTCAAAAGAAATTGAAGATACTTATATTCGTTTAGATAAGGATATCGAACGCTTGTTATTAGTTTTAGATAATCATGTTGGAAAAGGTCAGTACACAATCTTTTTAACGGCTGATCACGGAGCCGTTAACGTGCCATCTTATTTGCAAAGCATTAAAATTCCAGCAGGTTATGTGAATAATACAATGGCTAGGCAAAATTTAAACTTGTTTTTGACTAAATTTTACGGGACAGCGGATATAGTAGACAATGTAAGTAATAACCAGATATTTTTAAATCGATTAAAACTAGCCGAGTTAAAATTAGATTTAGAAACTGTGCAAGAAACTATTGTCAATGAAATTATAACTTATAAAAATGTTTATAAAGCGTTTTCTGCAACCACGATGAGTCGATCAGAGTATACTTCAGGTATTGAGTTATTATTGCAAAATGGATTCAATCAAAAACGTTCTGGAGATGTATTGTATGTTCACAGCCCGGCAGTTATTTCCTACGGACGGACGGGATCAACTCACGGATCTGGTTTGAATTATGACACGCATGTTCCATTAATATTTTTTGGACAAGGCATTCGTCAAGGCAATACAAATAAAAGAACAAATATCACCGATATTGCACCTACGATGTCAGCCTTGCTGGGAATAGGATTTCCAAATGCGTCCACTGGAAAAGTGTTGGACTATATATTAAGATGATTCAAATTTAGAATTTATTTCGTCTATATAACTGAGTAGTTCCTTCTTTCCTATTTCTTTGGATGCTGAGGTAATAAAATAGTTTGGGACCTCTTCCCAACTTTCCAATAATATAGATTTATAGGCTTCAACGTGATTTTCTATAGCTTTTGGTTTTAATTTATCAGCCTTTGTGAAAATAATGGAAAATGGAATTTGATGTTCTCCCATCCATTGCATGAAATCGAGATCTATAGGTTGTGGCTTATGTCTGATATCTACTAGGATAAATGCCGAAACCAATTGCTTCCTTTTTTCAAAGTAAGCAGTTATAAATTTTTGAAAGGTCTTTTTTGCTTTTTTCGATACACGAGCGTAACCATATCCAGGCAGGTCTACCAAATGCCAGTTTTTATTTATTAGAAAATGATTGATCAATTGTGTTTTTCCTGGCCTTCCTGAGGTTTTCGCCAAATTCTTGCGACTGGTAAGCATGTTGATCAAGGAGGATTTTCCAACATTACTTCTTCCAATAAAGGCGTATTCAGGCAATGCAGAATTCGGACATTTATCGACATCTTGATTACTTACGACAAATTCAGCAGATTTAATTTGCATGTTCTTGGTTTTAAAACCCCCTTTCGGTCAACCAGCCGTGTAGTATGCGGTTAAATTCATCAGGATGCTCCATCATAGCGGCATGGCCACATTTATCTATCCAGAAAAGATCCGAATCAGGAAGCAAATCATGAAATTCTTTTGCGACATTAGGAGGAGTTACATTATCATTTCGACCCCAGATAATACATGTTGGCGTATGCATGTTGGGTAGATCTTTTGCCATATTATGTCTGATGGCACTTTTGGCTATAGCAAGAGTTTTGACCAGTTTCACGCGATCATTAACTGTGGCGTAAACATCATCAACAATTTCCTTTGTTGCCACTGCTGGATCATAAAATACATCTTGTGCTTTCTTTTTTATGACTTCATAATCACTTCGCTTGGTATATCCGCCACCCATAGCGCTTTCATACAATCCGGAACTGCCCGTAATAACCAAAGCTTTTACCTTTTCACTGTACATTTTAGTGTGGTATAGTCCAATGTGTCCACCTAAAGAATTACCCAATAAAATGACTTCACTAAAGCCTTTGAACTCAATAAAATCAGAAAGATAATTCGCGAAACTTTTCACATTGGTTTTAAGCAATGACATCGAATAAATTGGAAGTTCAGGGATCACGATCTTATAGCCGTTATCGCTAAAATATTTCGATACCGAATCAAAGTTACTAAGCCCACCCATAAGACCATGAAGTACAATTATTGGTGTGCCTTCACCTATTTCAAAATAGCTGTAATCTCCTTCTTTTTTTAAAGTACGGGTCATGTAATAATCAGTCAATTCAATCAATGGCAAATCTACATAATTTTATTTAAGTGATAAACTGCACAACCCTGAAATCAATTGAACTTGTGCAAGGGATTTTAATCTTATGAATTATTGCAAAAAATAATGAGAGCTAATCTGCTGTTTAATCAAATTAATTAAGGATTTGTTAACTAAAAATATTCACTATTTAACGTTCTGAATCACAAGAGATAAGGCCTAAATGCCAAAAACGATTAATCGAATTAATCTGCTTTTAATAGAAAATTATTAACAAAGTGGTAAAAAGTGGTAAAAAGTGGTAATTTTTTTATTAGATTTGGTTCTTATACACAAAATTGAATTGAGTATAGTGAAATCTCTCATTGGAACATACGAATGTAAAGCAGATGCCAAAGGACGCATAATGTTACCCGCTTCTTTAAAAAAGCAGTTAGCAGCAGTGACCCAATCTGGCTTTGTATTGAAACGTGCTGTATTTCAACCATGTTTAGAACTGTATCCTATGCAGGAATGGGATGTACTAATGCAAAATGTGAATAAGCTGAATCGCTTTAAAAAGAAGAACAATGATTTTATAAGACGGTTCACCGCAGGTGTGAAATTCATTGAGCTTGATGCCTCAGGGCGTTTGTTAGTTCCCAAAGACTTGGTTGGTTTTGCAGGTATAAAAAAGGAGATCGTGGTGTCGTCAGCAATCAACATCATTGAAATTTGGGACAAGGAAAAATATGAACAAGCTATTGATGATGCAACATTAGATTTTGCTGATCTGGCTGAAGACGTAATGGGACAAGATGATAGTGATGGAATATCATAATCCGGTATTGTTAAAGGAAACGGTTGAAGGTTTAAATATAAAAGAAGACGGGGTGTATGTGGATGTCACTTTTGGTGGTGGCGGTCATAGTAAGGAAATACTCCGCCATCTTGGAGATAAAGGAAGATTAATAGCATTCGATCAAGATCAAGACGCTCTTTTGAATACAATTGATGATAGCAGATTTTTATTGATCAATGAAAATTTTAGACATCTAAAAAGATTTTTAAGATTTCATGGTATAAAAACAGTCGATGGTATTCTTGCAGATTTCGGTGTTTCATCGCATCAGTTTGACGTACCAGATCGAGGTTTTTCCACTCGCTTTGAAGCAATGCTTGATATGAGAATGAATCAGGAAGATGCCTTATCAGCATATCATGTAGTTAATGATTATAGCGAAGAAGAACTCAAACGCGTTTTTTACCAATATGGTGAATTACGACAAGCACCAGTTCTAGCACGAACCATTGTAAGTGAACGAAAAAATGAAGCGATCAGGACCACAGAACAATTAAAGCAAGTGCTTAAAAAACATCTGCCACCAAGACGAGAAAATAAAATATTGGCACAGATCTATCAAGCCATACGCATAGAAGTGAACCAGGAGATAGAAGTGCTTAAAGAATTTTTATTACAAACACCAGACGTACTGGTCAAAGGCGGTCGCCTGAGCTTTATCTCATATCATTCTCTTGAAGATAGAATGGTTAAACGTTTTATCAGAAATGGACTTTTTGAAGGTGAAGCCGAAAAAGATGTGTTTGGAAATGTTGATGTGCCATTAAAAAAGGTTGGAAAGCTCATCGTGCCAGGTGAGGAGGAAATTGAGCAAAACAATAGGGCACGAAGTGCTAGACTCCGAATTGCAGAACGAATATAAATGGTTAAGAAAAGTATATATAGCGTTTTAAGGGGCACATTTTTAATAAGTGATGATTCATTCAAGAATTGGAGACTCATACTGTTTTTATCAACTCTAGCAGTTGTTATGATCGCTAGCTCGCATAGTGCCGATCGAAAAGTACATGAAATTGCAAAGCTCAATGAGGAAGTTAAGGAATTGCGATCTGCATTTGTGGAAGGGCGTTCACAATTAATGCGATTAAAAATGGAATCCTCGGTAAGAAGAAAATTAGCAGCCAAAGGCTTGGGGCCTTCAACCATTCCCCCAAAAAAGATAATGGTCAAATCAAACAATTAAAACCTTTAGTGGAAGCCACAGAAAAGAACATATTGAACCGATTGTATTTTATAGCAGGATGTATGTTCATCTTCGCTCTTCTCGTGGTCTTTAAATTAGTAAGCATTCAATTCGTCCAAGGTGAGCAGTATCGTGATCTTGCCGAAGAGCGTACAATTAAAAATGTTGAAATTCCTGCCAATCGTGGTAACGTCTATTCATCCGATGGGAGCCTTCTGGCAACATCGGTTCCAAAATATGATATCAGATTTGATGCAGTAACACCATCTCAAAAAACCTTCGAAGAAAATTTAAAACCACTTTGTGATGCCCTTGCCAAATTTCACGGAACATCCTCAAGTAAATACCAACAAAGCATAAGGAAAGCTAGAGTCAATAAAAACAGATACGTACTTCTAGCAAAAAATTTAAGCTATTCTGATTATCTCAAATTCAGAAGTTTTCCAATGTTAAAACTTGGAGCCTTTAGAGGTGGACTCATTGTTGAGCAAACCACTAAACGCGAGCATCCAATGGGAGGCATTGCACAAAGAACTATTGGTTATGAGCGCACTGATGAACAAGGAAATGTCACCCGACCAGGAATTGATGGCGCTTTCGGATTAAAATATCTAAGAGGCACAAATGGTCGTCGCTTAAAGCAGCGCATTGGCAAAGGACAATGGAAGCCTATTGAAGATTTTAATCAAATAGAACCGAAAGATGGACTTGATGTTTATACAACTATTGATGTCAACATTCAGGATATTGCGCACCATGCCTTGTTGGAACAGTTAGAAAAATATAAGGCCGATCATGGTTGTGTCGTGGTCATGGAAACCCAAACAGGTAAAATCCGAGCCATTTCTAATCTAGGTAGAAATAAAGAAGGCTATTACTATGAGCGCTTGAATTATGCCGTTGGCGAAAGCCATGAACCAGGATCTACCTTTAAACTTATGGCTTTGGCAACAGCTCTAGAAGATAAGGTTATTGACACCAGTGATATCGTCGATACTGAGAATGGGATACTCACTTTTTATAATAAATATAGAGTGCGTGACTCGAAAAATGGTGGCTACGGAAAAATTTCTGTATCGGAGGCTTTTGAGGTGTCGTCAAATACCGGAATTGTTAAAGCTATTAACGAAAATTATAAGGCAAATCCGAAGAAATTTGTTGATGGATTATATGATATGAATCTGAATAATCAGCTTGATATTCCTATCATTGGAGAGGGCAAACCTATAATTCCAGATCCAGATATTAAAGATGGTCGATGGAGTGGCATTGCCTTGCCATGGATGGCCTATGGATATGGTGTTTCCTTTACGCCATTGCAAACCCTTACCTTTTATAATGCCATCGCCAATGATGGTGAAATGGTAAAGCCAAGGTTTTTAAGTGAAATAAAAGAATTTGGAAATACCATTGAATCTTTTGATAAGGAAGTGATCAATGAGCAGGTTTGCTCACCTTCAACAATTGCCAAACTAAAACAATTGCTCAAGAACGTCGTTGAAAAAAAGCATGGTACAGGTAACGGATTGTATTCAGAAAACTTCTCAATGGCAGGTAAAACGGGGACATGCCAAAAAGATTATAGCGATAAGGATAAACTTAATTATATCTCATCATTTGTCGGATTTTTTCCAGCAGATAGTCCGAAATATTCTTGTATCGTGGTCATTCATGAACCTGATAAAAGTGTTGGTTATTATGGTGCTGACGTGTCAGGTCCAGTCTTTCAGAAGATCGCTCAGAAGATTTATACAGATACACCAATTATAGATGACGTCGATGATCTAGATGCATCGCTTTCTGATGTTGAGGAGAATTATGAAAATTACTATCAAATAGCTCAAAAATATAAAACCATCATGCCTGACCTTAAAGGATTGCCAGCGATGGATGCGTTGACTCTATTAGAAAATATGGGCATGCGTGTCACTCTAAAAGGATCAGGAGTTGTAAAAAATCAATCTGTACCACAAGGAACCAAACTGAAAGCTAATCAATCCATTGTTTTAGAATTATCATGGCCGAATTAAAACACATATTATATAAGGTCAACTTAACTGCCGTCGTTGGAAGCACTAGCATTAAAGTGAAAAATATTCATTTTGATTCTAGGCAAATCAGAAAAAAGGATGTGTTTGTAGCAATTTCGGGAACTGTTGTAGACGGACATGATTATATAGATAAAGCCATAAGCCAAGGTGCAATAGCTGTGATATGTGAATCCATTCCTTCAGAACTAAAAAATGGAATTTCCTATATAGCAGTTGAGAATTCAAGTCGAGCTCTGGCCATTATGGCATCGAATTACTTTAATGTTCCATCAGAGAACTTAAAACTCATAGGTGTTACAGGAACCAATGGTAAAACAACCATCGCCTCACTTTTATATCAATTATTCAAAAATGCAGGTTACAAGGTAGGTTTATTGTCTACAGTTAAGATCATGGTTGATGATAAACACCATGATGCAACACATACGACTCCAGATTCGATAACCATCAATAAATATTTAAGTGAAATGAATGCCGAAGGCGTTGAATTCTGTTTTATGGAAGTCAGCTCTCATGGTATTCACCAAAATAGAACAAACGGACTGCATTTTGCTGGAGGGATTTACACCAATTTATCACATGATCATCTTGACTATCACGAATCTTTCGAAGAATATCGGGATGTGAAGAAGTCCTTCTTTGATGACCTTCCTAATACGGCGTTCTCATTGGTGAATACCGATGATAAAAATGGGCTTTTTATGCTTCAGAACACGGTATCTAAAAAGTATACTTATGCCTTAAAAAGTTATGCGAATTATAGAGGGCGCATTTTAGAAAATCAATTTAAAGGCTTGCTTCTAAAAATAAATGAAAACGAAGTATGGACCAAGCTCATAGGTAATTTTAATGCTTATAATCTTTTGGCTATTTATGGTGCTGCCGATTTACTTGGATTAGAATCGGTTGAAATTCTTAGACTGATAAGTGACCTTGAAAGTGTAAGTGGACGATTCCAATATTTTGTTTCCGAAGATGGGATCACGGCGATCATAGATTATGCCCATACACCAGATGCACTTCGAAATGTGCTGGAAACTATAAATAATATTCGTACTAAAAATGAAGAATTGATCACTGTAGTGGGCTGTGGTGGTGATCGTGACAAAATGAAACGCCCTAAAATGGCCAATATAGCTTCCACCTTGAGCACCAAGGTAATTTTTACTAGTGACAATCCTCGAAGCGAAGATCCAGCTGAAATTATTGAAGATATGGAGGCTGGTGTTGAACCACAACATTTTAAAAGAACAATGTCAATTGTCGACAGAAAACAAGCCATTAAAACCGCTTGCCAATTAGCACAACCCAATGATATCATTTTAGTTGCAGGAAAGGGTCATGAAACCTATCAGGAGATCAAAGGAAAACGCTCTGATTTTGATGATTATAAAATAGTTCAAGAATTTTTAAAACAATTACAGAAATAAGATGCTGTACTACCTATTTGAATATTTAGAAAAAGAATTTCAGTTTCCGGGAGCATCACTATTCGGTTACATTTCATTTAGAGCAGCAATGGCTATCATCGTTTCATTATTGATCTCAACAATTTATGGGAAACGTATTATTAATTTTTTACAACGCAAACAAGTTGGGGAAACTATAAGGGATTTAGGACTTGAAGGTCAGAAAGAAAAAGCAGGAACACCAACCATGGGTGGATTGATAATCATTATTGCTACCCTCATTCCTGTGCTGCTCTTTGCGAAACTAGATAATATATATGTCATTCTTTTGATCATAACAACGGTTTGGATGGGCATAATTGGATTCATTGATGACTATATCAAGAAATTTAAAAAAGATAAGGAAGGCTTAAAAGGACGATTTAAAATATTAGGTCAAGTTGGTCTTGGAATCATTGTGGGTTCCACCTTGTTTTTTAATCAGGACGTAACCATAAAGGAGAAATTGCCTTTAGCCGAACAGCAACAAATAATTAATGCTGATCCCAATGTATCTCCAACCAAACTTTTTAAAGCTGAAGAACATTCAACAAAAACAACCATTCCCTTTGTGAAAAGTAATGAATTTGACTATGCCGATCTTATCACTTGGATTGATCCGGCACTTGGAAAATACGCCTGGGTCATTTTCATTTTAGTTGCCATTTTTATCATTACGGCAGTATCTAACGGTGCGAATCTCACCGATGGTATCGATGGACTAGCAGCGGGAACATCGGCAATTGTTGTTTTAACCCTTGGCATTTTTGCATGGGTTTCAGGGAATATCATTTTCTCCGATTATTTAAATATCATGTATATACCACGTGTGGCTGAGATCACCATTTACATCGCTGCTTTTGTTGGAGCCTTGATAGGGTTCTTATGGTATAATACCTATCCAGCTCAAGTTTTTATGGGTGATACAGGAAGTTTAACCATAGGAGGCATTATTGCGGTGATTGCATTGGCCGTGCGAAAAGAATGGTTGATCCCCTTGTTATGCGGCATTTTTTTAGCAGAGAATTTATCAGTGGTCATGCAAGTGAGCTACTTTAAATATACAAGGAAGAAGTTTGGTGAAGGAAGACGAATTTTTAAAATGTCGCCACTGCATCATCATTTTCAAAAATCAGGATACCATGAAAGCAAGATCGTCACACGATTTTGGATCATTGGTATTTTGTTGGCCATACTTTCAATTGTCACCTTGAAGATTCGATAATGAGAAGGTTGGTCATTTTAGGGGCAGGAGAAAGTGGGGTAGGCACAGCGATTTTAGGAAAACTAAAAGGCTTTGAAGTATTTGTTTCTGATAAAGGAGAAATTAAAGAAAAGTACAAAAACGTTCTTATACATAATGAAATTGAATGGGAGGAACTTCAGCATTCTGAAGAAAAAATCTTGAATGCCGATGTGGTAATGAAAAGTCCTGGAATTCCTGATCGGGTAGCCATCGTTGAAAAATTACAAGCAAAGCGAATTGATGTTATTAGCGAAATTGAATTTGCTTCACAATTTACAGATGCAATGCTCATTGGAATTACCGGAAGCAACGGCAAGACAACAACAACAATGCTTACTCATCATTTGTTAAAAAATGACGGATTAAAAGTAAGGATGGCCGGAAACATTGGTGATAGTTTCGCAAAACAGGTGGCAGAAGATAATACAGAGCATTTCGTATTGGAGCTGAGTAGTTTTCAATTAGATGGAATACGTTCTTTTAAGCCGCATATAGCCGTCATCACCAACATTACTCCTGATCATTTAGATAGATATGATTACAAGTTCGAAAATTATATCAAATCTAAATTCCGCATTGTTCTGAATCATAAAAGCACAGATTATCTTATTTATGACGCCGACGATGAGGTGATCACTTCATATATAAATTCTCATTCAATACCATCAACATTAATACCATTTTCCATCAAACAAAAATTGGATTATGGTGCGTATTTAGACGATAAACATATAATAATAAAAATTGATAATAGCCAAATAACTATGCCAACTAAAAACTTAGCATTAGAAGGAAAACATAATATTAAGAATGCCATGGCCGCTTCAACAGTGGCTCAATTACTTAATATAAGAAAACATACGATTCGTGAGAGCCTCGAAAACTTTCAAGGAGCCGAACACCGATTGGAGCATGTATTACGAATAAATAAGGTGCAATACATCAACGATTCGAAGGCCACAAATGTAAATGCTACATACTATGCCCTCGAAAGTATGGAATCTCCAACTGTTTGGATCGTTGGTGGTGAAGACAAAGGCAATGACTATACTCAGCTCTTTCCTTTCGTTAATGAAAAGGTTAAAGCCATTATTTGCCTTGGAGTAGATAATAAAAAACTCTTTAAAAATTTCGCGAGTATGGTTGATATTATTATTGAAACCCAATTTATGAGCGAAGCGGTTAAAATTGCCTATAAGGTGGCAGAAGCTGGAGATAACGTGTTATTGTCTCCTGCCTGTGCAAGTTTTGACCTGTTTGAAAATTATGAAGATCGTGGCCGACAATTTAAAGACGCCGTTAGAAAATTATAAATGTTAGAATTGTTTAAAAATATTAAAGGAGATAGACTTATCTGGGCCATTGCAGCCCTTTTGGCTATATTCTCATTCTTGCCTGTTTATAGTGCCGCAAGTAATTTGGCCTATATCAGTGGCGATGGAAATACCTTTAATTATTTTGTAAAACACTTTCTTCATTTATTTCTTGGGTTTGCCATTATGTATGGTATTCATCGTATTCCATATCGTTATTTCAAAGGACTATCAATGATTATGATTCCAGTAGTTGTCGTACTTCTTGTTGTAACCATGCTTCAAGGCACAACTATAGAAGGTGCTAATGCCAGCAGATGGATTCAAGTGCCATTGGTAGGATTCACATTTCAGCCATCTACTTTAGCTGCCGTTGTGCTCATGGTATATGTTGCGCGATATTTATCAAAAATCAAGAATAAAACTATTAGTTTCAAGGAATCCATCCTACCACTGTGGGTTCCTGTATTTATAATTTTAGCCCTTATTTTACCTGCAAATTTCTCGACGGCGGCCATCATTTTCACAATGGTAATTGTGTTAGTTTTCCTTGGAGGATATCCACTCCGATATTTGTCATTGATACTTATTTCAGGTGTTATCGTATTTGCCTTGTTCATATTAACGGCAAGGGCATTTCCAGAACTCATGCCTAACCGGATTGATACCTGGACAAGTCGAATTGAAAACTTCATGAATGGTGAAGATACCGAAGCCGACTATCAAATAGAAAAAGCTAAAATAGCCATTGCGTCTGGAGGAATTCAGGGTGTTGGTCCAGGAAAGAGCATTCAAAAGAACTTTTTGCCCCAATCATCATCAGATTTTATTTATGCCATCATTATTGAAGAATATGGCCTGTTAGGTGGATTGTTTTTAATGGTTCTTTACTTATGGTTGCTATTCAGAGTCGTCATAGTTGCCCATAAATCAGATACTGTTTTTGGAAAACTTCTAGCAATAGGCGTTGGGCTGCCAATAGTGTTTCAGGCCCTGATCAATATGGCTGTTGCAGTTGAACTATTTCCTGTAACCGGTCAAACCTTACCATTAATTAGTAGTGGTGGAACATCAATTTGGATGACCTGTTTGTCCATTGGAATAATACTAAGCGTGAGCGCTAAAAGACAAGAGATACGTGAGCAAGAGGAATTGGATGAAAATCCATTAGAAATATTAAGCGAAGCCATTTAATGAAAAAGTACAGGATCATATTATCTGGAGGAGGTACAGGAGGCCATATCTATCCTGCTATTTCAATTGCAAACGAATTGAAATCGAGATATCCTGAATCAGAATTTCTATTTGTAGGTGCTCGAGATAAAATGGAAATGGAAAAAGTACCACTTGCAGGATATAAAATAGAAGGACTTTGGATCTCTGGACTTCAGCGAAAACTCACTTTAAAAAATCTTTCATTCCCGCTAAAATTGGTAAGTAGTTTATTAAAATCAAAAAGAATAATTAACCAATTCCAGCCTGATGTCGCAATTGGTACCGGCGGTTTTGCGAGTGGGCCATTATTACAAATGGCGATATCAAAACGAATTCCAAGCTTAATACAAGAACAAAATTCATATCCTGGTATTACAAATAAATTACTTTCCAGAAAAGCCGATCGGATTTGTGTGGCTTATGATGGATTAGAAAAATTCTTTCCGAAGGAAAAACTGGTAAAAACGGGAAATCCTGTACGTCAAGACATCCTTCATATTGACGGTAAATCTATTCAGGCAAAGGATGACTTCAAGTTAAAGCATAATAAAATAACGCTTCTTGTGCTTGGTGGAAGTTTAGGATCGGCCAGAATAAATGCACTCATTGAAGATAAAATGGAATTTTTTCAAACACAAAATGTTCAGATCATCTGGCAATGTGGAAAACTATATTTTAATCTATACCGAGGATATAATGAACATGAAAATGTTCAAGTACATGCATTTTTGAATAAAATGGATTTGGCCTATGCGGCTGCCGATATTATTATTTCAAGGGCAGGAGCAAGTTCGGTTTCAGAATTATGCATAGTTGGTAAACCAGTGATCTTTATTCCATCTCCAAATGTGGCAGAAGATCATCAAACTAAAAATGCCCTTTCAATAGTCGAGAAGGGCGGTGCAATTATGATAAAGGAGCAAGATCTTGAGATCGATTTTGAAAATAAATTTTCTCAATTGGTTGCTTCTCAAGACAAACAAAAAGAATTAAGTGAAAATATAAGATCATTGGCATTAGAAAATGCCACAAACGATATCGTGAACGAAGTTGAAAAGCTTTTAAATACATGAATTTAAGTAATAAACATAGGGTCTATTTTATTGGTATTGGAGGCATAGGGATGAGCGCACTTGCACGTTATTTTGCTGCAAATGAAAAGCATGTTTCGGGATATGACAAAACACCAACTTCATTGACCGATGAACTTCAAAGATTAGACATTGCTATTCACTTCGAGGATAATATGGAAAGTATAGATCCAATGTATTTGAACAAAGAAGAGACGCTTATCGTTTATACACCAGCTATCCCTAATTCTCATAGGCAGTTGAATTATTTTAGAAACAACGGATATGATGTATTGAAACGATCGGCAGTGTTAGGACTCATTACGGATCAAACGTTTTGTCTTGCTGTGGCTGGGACTCATGGTAAAACTACGACCACGAGTATTTTAGGGCATTTGCTGTATGAATGTAATGTGAATATGACGGCTTTTCTTGGGGGAATCTCAGAAAATTACAATTCCAATTTAATAATGAAGGGTAATGAGGTAACCGTTGTTGAAGCTGATGAATTTGATAGATCATTTCTTACCCTAAATCCTGATTATGCCTGCATTACCTCAATGGATGCGGATCATCTTGATATATATGGCGAGAAGGAAGCTTTAGAAGATTCGTTTAAGGCCTTCGGATCACAGGTAAAATCTAATGGAAAATTATTTGTTCGAAAAGGTTTACCTATAAACGGGATCACTTATGGAATAGAAGAAGAAGCCGATTATATGGCAACTAATATAAAAATAGAAAATGGTATTTACGTGTTTGATGTTCAAACACCTCATAATAGAATTGAAAATTTCAAATTTAACCTACCTGGTAGACATAATCTGTCGAATGCATTAATAGCACTGGCAATGGCTTTAGAATATGGTTGTCCGCCATTAAGCCTTGCCAGAGCGTTGGCATCTTATAAAGGAGTAAAACGCCGATTTACCTACCAGATTAAAACCGATCAATTGGTATTTATCGATGATTATGCCCATCATCCTGAAGAGATTAATGCTGTTCATGAAGCGGTAAGAGAGATGTATCCCAACAAAAGGGTATTAGCAATTTTTCAACCTCATTTATACAGTAGAACTCGAGATTTTGCCGAAGATTTTGCAAAAAGCCTTGCGCAATTTGATGAGGTTCTTTTGCTTGATATTTATCCCGCAAGAGAATTACCTATTGATGGGATCACTTCCAAATGGTTATTAGATCAAATTGATAATGGACATAAAAAGCTTATCAGAAAATCAAAGATAATTTCTGAAATTCAAAAAAGTGAAGCCCAAGTGATCATGACTCTTGGAGCTGGTGATATTGGAGAAGAAGTTGAACATATAAAAGAACAATTAAGCATTGCAAGTTAACTGGAACTACATAAAAGGAGTGACCTTATTACTATTTGTAATATTTCTCTATGCTTTTTCATCACATAAAAATGGTATTAGAAAAGTAGCTCATGTCGATGTAAATTTCACAAGTGAGAACAATGTCTATATCACTAGAGCATCGGTTAATAAATTGTTAATACAAAATAATGAGGAGGTGACAAATGTGCCCAAAGAAATTTTAGATTTGAATGGATTAGAAACTGCCCTAAAATCTAACCCAATGATCAAGACCGCTGAAGTGTATCTTACTGTAAATGGTGAGGTTAGAGCAGATGTTGAACAGAGAAGACCCATTGCGCGAGTAGCCACTAATACTTCATTTTATATCGATGAAGAAGGCTTACTCATGCCACTTTCTGTTAATCATACAGCTCGAGTCCCTCTTGTTACAGGTAAGGTTTCGAAAAACGATCTAAGTAATGTGCATCATATAGCGAAAATAATTCATGAAGATGCATTTTTAAAAAAGCACATTATAGAGATCATACAAGACCAAAATAAAAATATAACCCTCAAAACTAGAATTCTAGATTTTGAGATTTTTATTGGCCAATTGGAAAATTTAGAAAAGAAGATAAATAACCTAAAAGCATTTTATCAGAAAGCAAAAAAAGATAAAACCTTAGGCAACTATAAAAAAGTGAATTTGCAATTTGAGAATCAAGTTGTGTGCACCAAACAATAGATTATGGAAACACATAATATTTCAGTAGGATTAGATATAGGTACGACAAAGATCGTAGCTATGATCGGCCGGAAGAACAACTATGGCAAGTTGGAAATTCTGGGAATTGGGAAATCGAAGAGTTTAGGTGTGCATCGTGGTGTGGTCAATAACATCACCCAAACCATACAATCTATTCAACAAGCTGTTCAAGAGGCAGAAGCTGCCGCAGGATTGAAAATTGAAGAGGTAATCGTTGGGATAGCGGGACAGCATATTAGAAGTCTGCAACATAGCGACTACATCACCCGACCAAATTCTGAACTTGTAATTGATGAAGGCGATATTGACCGTTTGATAAATCAAGTACATAAATTGGTAATGCTACCAGGTGAAGAAATTATTCATGTATTGCCACAAGAATTTAAGGTTGATGGACAAGCAGAAATAAAAGAACCAATAGGTATGTATGGTGGACGACTTGAAGCTAATTTCCATGTTGTGGTAGGTCAAGTCTCATCTATTCGGAATATTGGAAGATGTGTTAAAAGCGCCGGACTTGAATTAGAAGGGATTACACTTGAACCATTAGCGTCTTCGAACGCAGTTTTAAGTCAGGAAGAAAAAGAAGCTGGAGTTGCGCTCATCGATATTGGTGGTGGAACTACTGATCTGGCCATTTTTAAAGATGGCATCATTAGGCATACAGCGGTTATTCCGTTTGGAGGTAATGTCATTACCGAAGATATTAAGGAAGGCTGTTCAATTATCGAGAAACAAGCCGAATTGCTAAAGATCAAATTTGGGTCAGCATGGCCTGGAGAGAATAAGGACAATGAAATTGTGTCGATTCCTGGATTAAGAGGAAGAGAACCCAAAGAAATCACCTTAAAAAATCTCTCTAAAATTATTCATGCCCGAGTTGTTGAGATCATAGAGCAAGTGTATGTTGAGATTAAAAACTACGGCCATGAAGAACAGAAAAAAAAGCTCATTGCAGGTATTGTTTTAACAGGAGGTGGAAGTCAATTAAATCACTTGAAGCAACTGGTTGAATATATCACAGGGATGGATACAAGAGTGGGGTTCCCAAATGAGCACTTGGCAGGTGATAGTGATGATGAAGTGACAAGCCCATTATTCGCAACAGCGGTAGGTTTAGTCATGGATGGCGTAAGAAGACAGGACAAGAAAAAAATGGAAGAAGAAGAAGCACACGACATGTTTCCTTCATTTGAAGGTGATAATGGTGGGGAAGCGCAACATGATGAAACCGTTGCTAAACCTCCTATGACCGAAAGACGATCATTTTTAGATAAACTAACAGAACGCGTTAAAGATTTTTTAGATAACGCAGAATAATTATATAAACTAACAAAACCTATTTATATGAGCAGCAACAACGACATGGGTAATATTACTTTCGACTTGCCAAAAAACCAATCTAACGTCATCAAGGTTATTGGTGTAGGAGGTGGTGGAAGTAATGCTATCAATCATATGTTCCAACAAGGAATAAAAGGTGTGGATTTTGTCATTTGTAACACAGATTCGCAGGCTTTGAACAATAGTGGTATCCCTATCAAGATCCAATTAGGCGTAAACTTAACAGAAGGACTTGGAGCAGGTGCCAATCCTGATGTGGGAGAAGAGGCAGCAATTGAAAGCTTAGACGATATTCGTGCTATGCTGGATACCAATACCAAAATGATTTTCATTACCGCGGGAATGGGTGGAGGTACCGGAACAGGTGCAGCACCAATTATTGCTAAAATGGCAAAAGAACTTGATATTCTTACGGTCGGTATTGTGACCATGCCTTTTCAATTTGAAGGTAAATTAAGAAATGCCCAAGCTCAACAAGGTGTTGAAAAACTTCGCAGTCATGTAGATTCTCTTGTTGTGATCAACAACAATAAACTTCGAGAAGTCTATGGCAATCTTGGATTCAAAGCTGGATTCTCTAAGGCCGATGAAGTATTATCAACCGCGGCAAGAGGAATAGCCGAGGTGATAACACATCACTATACGCAAAATATTGACTTGCGCGATGCAAAAACGGTTTTAAGTAATAGCGGAACGGCTATAATGGGATCTGCAGCAGCCTCAGGTCAAAATCGAGCTCAAGATGCGATTATGAAAGCCCTAGATTCTCCATTATTGAATGACAATAAGATTACTGGTGCCAAAAACGTATTGTTGCTTATCGTTTCAGGCTCTCAGGAGATCACGATTGATGAAATAGGGGAAATTAACGACCATATTCAATCGGAAGCTGGATTTGGTGCGAATATTATTATGGGTGTAGGTGAAGACGAAAGTCTGGATGAGGCCATTTCTGTAACTATTATCGCAACAGGATTTAATGTTGATCAGCAAAATGATATTACTAATACAGAAGCAAAAAAAGTGGTACACGCACTTGAAGATGATCAGATCATGGAACAAGATCTTTCTGAAAAAGAACCAGCCATTATATCACCTGATATCGTTTTGGATGACAGAGAAGAAAAACCAATAATACATACGCTTGGCGATGATGATCATGAAGATGATTTCATAGAATTGGATATCATCCCTACTTCACAATTGATCAAAGATATGGAAGTGATTTACGAGGAGGTTGTTCCAGATTATAATAACTCTGATTTTATAATTAATCAAGTTGAAGTGGAAGTAGAAAATGATATGGAGGAAGAGAATGAATCCAAGGAACAAACCATGTTAACTTTTGATCTGCCATTGTCTTCTCCTGATATTGAAATTGAAGAACCTGAACGTGTTGAAAAAGTATTGTTCGAGCTTGACGAAGAAGTCAAGGATATTTCAGTGAATGACTATATAGAATTGATTACTGTCAATGAAGCGAATGATGAAAAGGAAGCAGAATACGCTCTGGATGATCACATTATGTTAGAACAAACCGATAAGAAATTAATGAAAAAGGAAACGGATGTTCAAGTGGAAGAAGTTGTCTTTGAAAAAAAGACGATAGAAACAGAAGAATCGGAAGTAGAAGAAACCGAGGACCTGGATCCAATTAACAGTCCGATATCCGAATTGCTCAAAGAGCGTGCGAATGAGAGAAGGCAAAAAATGAAGGATTTTAATTATAAGTTCAATAATGCAAAGATTGACGATATAGAAAAAGAACCGGCTTATAAGCGTCAAGGTGTTGACTTAGATGATGTGCAGCACTCATCTGAGAACAATGCTTCACGTTTGTCTATTGGACCAGATGAAAACGATGACATTCAACTACGGAGTAACAATTCATTTTTACACGACAAACCAGATTAATAGCAGATCAGGATCAAATGTCGAAACTTCGTTAAAAACCCGAAAATATTCCCTCAGATTTTTCGGGTTTCTTTTTTTATCTTTGCAGAATATTTTAAACAACCGTTATGAGTTTACAAAATGATGTAATGACTGCGATGAAGGCAGCGATGAAATCAAAAGATCAAACAGCACTGACTTCTTTGCGAGCGATAAAATCTGCTATTATCTTAATGCAAACCGAATCAGGGGCAAACGCAGAGCTTTCAGAAGAGCAAGAGTTGAAGTTACTTCAGAAATTAGTAAAGCAGCGTAAGGATAGCGCTGCCATATATGAAGAACAAGGACGTCAAGATCTAGCCGAACCTGAATTGGCAGAAGCTGAGGTTATCAGTCAATTTTTACCTGAAGCACTTTCTGAGGAAGAAATTGAAAAGGTAGTCGTTATGACGATAGATGAAATTGGTGCGGAAGGCATGAAAGACATGGGACGTGTTATGGGTATTGTATCTAAGGAATTAGCTGGACAAGCAGACGGTAAGACCATTTCGAATATTGTACGTTCAAAATTAATGTAATAAATAGGCTCTGTAGCTCAACTGAATAGAGCACTGGATTTCGGCTCCAGCGGTTGGGGGTTTGAATCCCTCCAGGGTCACGAATAAATAAAAATTCCCTGCGTAAAATCAAGTTTACTTGAATTTTTAAGCAGGGAATTTTTATTTTCAAAGCGGAGCTTTGTAGGGATATTTAATCCCATAGGATCAAAGCGGAGCTTTGTAGGGATATTTAATCCCATAGGATCAAAGCGGAGCTTTGTAGGGA
>JABDMU010000045.1 GCA_013001285.1 Flavobacteriaceae bacterium | reverse complement strand
GCTGAATTTCGACTTGCGTTGATATTACCGAATAATGAACGTGTCACAATTTTTTCAAATATTTCAATCTGATGTGTGTCTTTAACTTTAGCTTTGTTGAGCTCCTGGAGTTTTTTTAAGGCGTACTGCTGAATGGTCAACAAAGGCATAACAATTGATTCTCGCATCGCGATAGACGCCTTTCCAACGGGTTCTTCTTCCATCAATTCGTCGAAACCTGTAAGTTTTAATATCAAGCGTTTAGAGGTTTCATATTCTTCATATATCAATTTCCAGAAAGCTCCATATTCAGGATCCTCCGACATGTATCTTGTAAGATCAAAAAAAGATTTCGACAATGACATCATGCTATTTTCAATTAATGTTTTAAAGAAATTAGAAGATTTATAAAGCTCTGTCACTTTTTCAAAATCGTTGGCATCTTCAAAATGCTTAAGAGCTGTACCTACTCCAAAAAATCCGGGTACATTTTGTTTTAATTGACTCCATGACCCAACAAATGGGATGGCTCTTAGGTCTTCAAATACGAGATCAGTGCCTTTACCTCTTTTTGCTGGCCTGCTACCAATATTGGTCTTGGCATAATACTTTAGTGTACTCATATGTTCCAAATAAGGCAAGAACTTAGGATGTGCCTTGAATTTGGAATAGGCATCGTAACTGATAGTTGCCAACTGACTCATGGTTTCCCGATTGCTTTCATTCATGCTCAAATCGGCTTCATTCAAACTATTGTAAATCCCTGAACTGATCAATTGCTCCAAATTGTATTGTGAAGATTCTAGAGTTCCAAAATTCGAGCTGATGGTTTGCCCCTGGATGGTCAACTGCACTTCTTCATCCTCAATGGCTGGCCCAAGTGACGCATAAAAATTATGCGTTTTTCCACCACCTCTTGCTGGTGGCCCTCCACGACCATCAAAGAAAATTGCAGTAATATTATACTTTCTTGAGATTGCTGTGAGTTGTTCTTTTGCTTTATAAATGGCCCAATTCGCCATAAGATAACCACCATCTTTGGTGCCATCACTAAAACCAAGCATGATGGTTTGTTTGTCGCCACGACCTTTGAGATGCGCCCTATAATTTGGGTTCGCATAGAGTTGTTCCATCACATCATGTGCCTTTTCTAAGTCGGTTACCGTCTCAAAAAGCGGGACAATATCAACTGTCAATTTATCGTGAAAGGCAACTAATTTAAGCATGGCAAATAACTGCATGACGTTTAAGGCCGAACGGTTGTTGCTTATAATATAACGATTTGCCGCAGGTTCACCATTAGTTTCCTGTATCCCTTTTAAGGCTACCATGGTTTTGAGCGCCTTCAGCGTATCACCATCTTCAATGATCGTAAGATCAACCTTCCCCTCCACATTCGACAAAAATAAAATTTGTTCTTCTATAGACATTTCAAAATAATCCTTCG
This sequence comes from Flavobacteriaceae bacterium, assembly GCA_013001285.1. Taxonomy (GTDB): domain Bacteria; phylum Bacteroidota; class Bacteroidia; order Flavobacteriales; family Flavobacteriaceae; genus JABDMU01. The sequence goes on along the minus strand of JABDMU010000045.1, from coordinate 11,997 downwards.
GAATAAATGCAACCTTTTGAGCAATAAGTGCATTCACTAAATTCGTAAAGACGGCATCATGAATTCTGCTATCTTGTCTGATATCCAAACTGGCAAAATGAAATCCAAATAAATACACCTTATTCAGAAGGCTATTGAGTTCATTAAGATAAAGTGATTGATGTTGCTCTATAATGATCTTTTTAATAGCCTTCAATTCGGAAATAAGTTCTTCAGATTTAAGTTCAGATTTCTTCCGAATAACAATCGCATATAAACGTTGTTCTAATTGAATAACACGATCTTCAACACCATCAAAAGTTAGTTTTCTACGTAATTTTCTAAGATCACGATAGTAATTTTTTACAATGGTTTCTTTTAACCTTTTCGACACCTTTAGTGTGATCTCAGGTGTGACAAAAGGATTTCCATCACGATCACCACCTGGCCAAAAACCTATATTTATAATCTCATTATTAATATGTTCTCCCTGAAATATATTGTCTTGTATATAATCATATATAGTACCAAAAGATTTGTAAAACACATTTTCTAAATACCAAATTAGGCTAACAGCCTCATCAAAAGGTGTTGGTTTCTTATCTTTATAAAAGGGTGTTTTCCCTAATTGTGCAAGCAATTTATTAATGCGTAAAAGGTCATTTTCCCGAATCGCTTCAGTAAGATCTGTGATGATCCCTAAAACCGAACCTGGATAGAACTGCGTGGGATGCGCTGTGAGTACAATACGCACTTTGAACTCTTCCAAATAAGATTTTAAAGTCTCCATTTTATTATCGAAACCCACTTTTTCCTTCAAACTTCTCAAGGTGCCAATGCCATCCATGTTATTTACAATTGGAAAGGCCGCATCTTCAATAGCATCAAACAATACGACTTGACGTTCGATGTATTGAATAAATCGAAACAATAAATTGATTTGACTCTCAGGCGATCGTCGTGCCTGATATTTTTTAAAAAACGTATTGACAATGGTTGTTGGGTCTTCTCCTTGATGAAATCCCTTCTGACAAGTTTCATGAAATAAAGGCAATAACACGCCTGTTTTTGTAATCGTGTCAAATGGTAATGTCATGAATATACTATTGTATATTTGATACTTAGACAACACATTGTCATTGAATCTTGTAAGTTTGGTCTGAGTGCCCATGTCTGTAAATTAGAAAAATAAAAGTAATAAAGGTTTTGATAGCTAAAAAACCAAGCAGTACTTTTTATAAATTAATGTTGAAATGCCCTTCTTTTTTATCAATACATCATTAAAAAGGTCAATTAATGCGAATTATATAATCTTGATAGTAACAATTTGCAATATTTTTTTACTTTTGCTTCCGTTAATGAGGAAAAATTTGATCTGATTGCAACCTCAAAAAAAAATGCTAAAAGCAAGAAAATAATAGCCTCTAGCATTTCGCAATCTCTTCTTAATTTTCTTTATTTTTACGAAATCTCAAAAGCAGAATTATGTCCTATTTATTTACTTCGGAAAGTGTTTCTGAAGGACATCCAGATAAAGTCTCAGATCAGATCAGTGATGCACTTATTGATAATTTCCTAGCCTTCGATCCTGAATCGAAAGTTGCCTGTGAAACTTTAGTGACCACAGGTCAGGTGATCCTGGCAGGTGAAGTAAAATCGAATACCTATCTAGACGTGCAAAAAATTGCTCGTGATACCATAAATAAAATTGGATACACCAAAAGCGAATACATGTTTGACGGGAATTCCTGTGGTGTATTTTCTGCCATTCATGAGCAATCTGAAGATATCAATCGCGGTGTTGATCGCGCTAGCAAAGATGAACAAGGCGCAGGTGATCAAGGAATGATGTTTGGTTATGCAACCAACGAAACTGAGAATTACATGCCTCTGGCACTGGACCTTTCACATAAGATCTTGATCGAATTAGCCGCCTTAAGGCGTGAAAATGATCAAATAAAATATTTACGTCCTGATTCCAAAAGTCAAGTGACCATTGAATATAGTGAAGATAATATCCCACAACGTATCGATGCTATTGTGATTTCAACACAGCACGACGAATTTGACTCTGACGACATCATGCTTGCCAAGATCAGAAAAGATATTATAGATATACTGATCCCACGAGTTAAGGCAAAATTACCTGAAGATCTTCAGGCCTTATTTAATGATGACATCACATACCATATCAATCCTACTGGAAAATTTGTCATTGGTGGACCCCATGGCGATACCGGATTGACCGGTCGTAAAATAATTGTTGACACCTATGGTGGAAAAGGCGCTCATGGTGGTGGTGCATTCTCTGGAAAAGATCCAAGTAAGGTTGATAGAAGTGCTGCCTATGCCACACGACATATTGCGAAAAATTTGGTTGCAGCAGGCCTATGCGATGAGGTGTTGGTTCAGGTAAGTTATGCCATTGGCGTTGTACAGCCAACTTCAATTTCAATAGACACCTATGGAACCTGTCCGTTTAACTTGACCGACAGTGAAATTGCTGAAAAAGTAAAAAACATTTTTGATATGCGTCCGGCAGCCATTGAAAAACGACTTAAACTACGTCAACCCATGTATAGTGAAACGGCTGCTTATGGTCATATGGGACGAAAAAATGAGGTGGTTACCAAAACCTTTGAACAACCTTATGGTGAAACAAAGACCATGGAAGTTGAATTATTCACTTGGGAGAAACTGGATTATGTTGATCAGGTGAAAGCCGCCTTCGATTTATAACTAATGAATCAATCTAAAAAAAAGCCTTCTCAAATGAGAAGGCTTTTTTATTTTTATAGTTCGTAACGTATCCTAAAGGTCACAAAGCGTGGCTGAATAAAATACTCTGAAGCACTTACCGAAATTGCTCCGGCCCGACTCTGGTTTTGAGATTTGGTATCCAATAAGTTCGTCGCCTTAATTTCATATTCGAGTTTGGCATCACGATCCTTTCTGTAGGCTAATGAAGCGTTCCAGAACTCGAACTCATTTATGGTACCGTCTTCATCGCTAAAGTTATTAAAAGTGTAATCAGTTCTAAAGGTCAAGGTTTTCCAGATCAAGGCATCAAATTCAACTGAAGGTGCCTTGGTAAAGAATTTTGTTCGGCTTCTTCCCTGATCATTATCGGCAATGGTATAACGATACCCTATTTCAATATTCGGAGCAGTTCTAAAATTGGTTCTTAATTCTCCACGATAAGTTTGCGAATAGTTCTCATTTACCGAGCGCTGATCCTGAATGAACTGGTTGAATTTTGAATAATTAAAATTCCCATTTGCCGTTGCTCTTATCTTTCCAAAGGTGCGCTGAAAACGTCCACTTACATTTAAACTTTCATCTGCAAATGCCGAATTGAAAGGTGATCCCACACTCACAACACTTCCAGGCTCAAAGTTTGATGCATTTCTAATATTATCCATACTCTTATTGTAATTGATATTAGCAAACACATTCGTATAATTGAACATGTTAAAACTGAAATAGGATAAATTCAAATTATGTGATAAAGCACTTTCCAGTTCCGGATTCCCTGAAAACAATGAATTATAACTGTTCAAGACCAAACCTCTCGCAAATTGAGACACATCAGTGAATTGGGTCTGCATTCGGTAATTTAATATGATCTGCTCACTTTTCTTTAACTGCATACGCATATTGAAATCAGGTAAAAGTCTAAAAAAGTTATCTGTGGTCTTGACCCCAAATTGAGTGTTTTTTGCACTATATACGTGTCCTGAAACACCTGGTGTAAAGGTGAAAATACCAGCTTTCAATCGGTAGTGAATGCCTAAATACACATCAGAAAAATTGTACTCGGTATCGTTACTGTCTAAGCCATCGTTTATTGTTGGTGTTGGATCGAATGTTGAATTGTCATCTAAGAACTGGAAAATATCAGAATCAAATTGCTGATTACTTAAAATAGTTCCTAAAGTAAAATTTATGTTACTCTTTGTATTCAAAACATTCCAATAATCTAATTTGGCATCCAATTGGTTGGACTTTACACGCTTATCCTGAGCAATATTATAATTGATCTGAGCACCGTCTAATCCTAAATTATTGGCAGTGCCGTCATAATTTTCTTTGTCTTCTAAAATGGCATTATAAAACGGATCTTCATCCTGGATCAAATGCTGCGCTTCAAATGCAAAAATGTTATTCTCATCAAGCGTGTAATAATAATTTACATTTTGATTAATACTATATGGGCTTGATTCTTCCAGCTGTTTGATATCGCCAATCACCGAGGAGAAAAAACGTTGGTCCTGAGATTCTTTCGAAATACGTCCAACCACATCATAATCCAGTTGATTATTCACGTTTGGCTTGTATTTCGCCGAAAGTTTTAACATGCCCAGATCACTTCGCTGTACGGTATTACTGGTCGTACTCTCATCCGGTATTCCAAGATCTGGGTCGGTATATTGCACATCGTTGTTCTCTTGTAGATCTGTAATACTATTTGAAAAAATGGCGAAGCCACTCAGATCTAAAGTTTTCTTTGGTGAATAACTAAAATTGGCTGCTCCAAATTTAGTGTTGATGTCTTTAGCACGATTATTTTGAAGGGTTAGAAATCCGAGATTGTTACTTCCCAAATTGATATTGGTTCCGCTTTGCTGACTTGGCCTTTGGAAACCACCAGAAAAATTGAAATAGTCACGACGTGTAAAAGCAACTTCACCAATATTATTCAAATCGCCAATAATATTGACGCTGTATTTCGGACTGTAATAAAACAGCTTCGGCTGAACCAAATAAAGTGCATTCTTGTCGGCACCACCACCTCCGGCAGTGACATTTCCAAACCAGAAATTCTTTTTACCTTCTTTTAATTTTATATTTAAAGCAATGTTATCCTGATTATTGGTCACACCACTCAATTGTCCAACTTCGGCATAGTTCTTTAATACCTGAACCTTATCTACGGCATTCGCTGGAATATTTTCTGTGGCCAATTTTGAATCCCCATCAAAGAAGTCTTTTCCATCAACCATTACCTTAGAAACGACCTTTCCTTCGATCTCAACCTGGCCATCGTCATTGATCTCTACACCAGGTAAATTCTTTAAAACATCTTCAAGTTTCCGTTCTGTACCTTTATTGAATGAATCTGCGTTGTAGACTAGGGTATCGCCCTTAACTGTAACAGGCATTTCATAGGTGAGCTCAACAGCATCTAAGGCATTGTCGTATTCCATGCTAAAATCTTTGTCGATATTGGTTTCACCTGTATCAATGATCTCTGAGATGGTCTTCATACCAATATAACTCACTTGAATAGAGTATTTAGCATTTGCCTTAAGGTCCAGTTTATAGCGTCCTTTGTCATTGGTAATGGCATAGGAATCCATGGTTTTGGTATCTTGATTTATGGCCAGAATATTTGCCAATTCTAAAGGCGCGCCAATACTGTCTTTTACGACGCCTTCAACTCTAATTTGAGCATAACTTGTGCCTGCGACTACAAGAAGTAGCACGATACTATATAAATGTTTCATAAATTTTTGGTTGTGATTTGTTTACGTGAATCGCGTTAAGAAAATTAGTTGCCACCGCGTCTAAATCCGCCGCCTCTATTTCTTCCGCCATACATTTCACGCATTTCTTCCATTTTTTGTTTAATGGTTTCGTTATACTCTTCGCGGGTTACTTCTTTTCCTTTAGATGGTTTTTTTATCTCTTCTTTTTCTTCTGGATTCAAAACTATTTTTGAACATAGGATTGTTGTTCGACCAGCATTGACTTCTAGTATCAGTCCTGGTAATCCCCAGTATTCACCTGGACCTTGATTCACTGGAATTTGAGGTGTATACCATGCAGTGATTTCAATGTCCTCTGGAACTTCAATCTCGCTCATTGGATCATCCTCTTTATCAGCTGTATCGGTTGCAGTTGAATCGGTTGTTTTCTCTTTTTCTTTTTCTTCATTATCATTATTACGGCGACGCATATTTCGAAAATCTAATTCATCAACTTTCTTTATTGCCGTTGCTTTAAAGCAGGTATACTGACCAATTTGCTTGGTTTCAGTGCCCATGACCCATTCTAGTTGTTCCAATTCATCTTTGATCAGGAATTGTTTTCCGAAGAATTCATTCTCTTGTAATAATTGGCCATCTTTAACATTCTTATATTGAGGTCCACCTGTAAAGCTGCTCATAAATCCTCCAAATCCTCCGCCTCGTCCAGGCGCTTCTAGTGCAACATCTTCTTTGTATATGGACTCTTCCCTATTAAAGGTGAGAATGTATGTTTTTTCAAACATGCTTTTCATTCGCTCTGCGATTTGAGCTTTCATGTCTGGGCTCATTTCTCGACCACCAAAATTATCCATGTCCATGGTAGTTTTAGAAAAATAGGTGGCTTGCCCTTGAAAGTCCTGACCGAAAACGATCACCGATACGAATAAAGCCAAACAACTAATAGTTAGCTTTATAGAATTGTAAATTTTCATGATAAACTTTATTTGATGGAATAAAAATACGCCAATTAACAACCATTAGACCATTCAAAGACAAAAAAGTTAAGTTTATAAACGTTAAACTATTCTTAAAGTTATCCGCGTCTTCTCATTCGATTATCTCGAAACTCCTTCATTTTATTCGAAATGGTTTCTTGGTATTCTTTTTTCGTAATTTCCTTTCCACGATCTGGAGCTTCGATCTCCGTCTTTTCCTCAGGATTCATTACAATTTTTGAGCATAGCATTGTCGTATTGCCTGCACTCACCTCTAAAATCAATCCAGGAAGACCCCAATATTCAAGAGGACCGTGACTGACTGGAATTTGTGGTGTATACCAAGCTTCTACCTCTGTCATTTGTACTTCAGTAGTAGTATCCTCATCATCATTACTTAGATTATTCCAGGAAAACTCGTACCAAGTGAGTTCATTAGTTGGAATAGAAGCAGTTGCTTTAAATACCATATAATTACCTATTTGTTTTGTTTCAGTTCCCAATTGCCATTCAATAGGTTGCAACTTATCTTTAACAAGAAAATATTTTCCATAGAATTCTTGAGTTTGGATTTGAGTATTTGATTTAACGTTCTTGTATTGATCCCCTGGAGCGAAATTTTTTCCCCAAGAATCGGTAGCACCAGAAATGGCATCTAATTTATCTTCTTCCTTAAACATCGATTCTTCTTTATTGAAGGTAAGGACATAGGTTTTTTCTAATCGGTTTTTCAATCGTTCAGCGATCTGTTTTTTTTGAGATTCGCTCAAGCGTGCTCCCCAGTTACCGAGTTCCATGCTTGACTTCGAAAAATAATAGGCTTTTCCCTGAAATTCCTCTGATCTATTATTAAAACTACTTGACATAAAAAAGATCACTAAAAGAAACCCTAATTTTAAAAAAACTGCTTTCATAATGTTGGTGTTATAAAAATTTTGTTTAACGAAATTAGTATTTTATCAAACAATGCAATGCGCATTATCAAAACATTAACATATTAAATACCTGCCTTTTAGAATAAAAAGCAAGTTATTAATCTAGGTTTTCGCTTTAAGAATTGAATTGAATTCTTGGGATATGTAGATATTATCCTCCTATTCTAACTTTCACATTATGGCCATCATTTCTATCGGAATCATAGCGTTCATCCATTTCTTTCATTTTCTTTTCCATGATCTCGTCGAACTTCTTCTGATTGACCTTTTTTCCTTTTGTTGGTTTTTCTATAGATACCTTTTCCTTTGAACTTAATACAATTTTACTGCAAAGCAAAGTAACAGGCCCATCATTCACCTCAAGGATCAGTCCTGGAAGTCCTTGGTATCTAGCGGGACCATTATTGACTGCAATATCTGGTGTATACCAGGCCGTTACTGTGATCGTTTCCATTTCTGGTTCATCATTTTCATCATCTTTTGGCTCATTATCACCATTCACGCTAATAAAGGCTCTCTCCACAGGTTGTTCCCGTGTATATGTTGCTTTGTAGCAGGTATAATCACCAATGTTCTTCTTTTCATTTGTAAGCGTCCATTCAGGGTTTTCTAATTTATCTTCAATTAAAAAGACCTTTCCAAAAACTTCATTCTGACTTGTAAAAGTTTCGTTTTTGGTATTTTTATATAAGATATCACTGCCACCTGTGTCTACCATCACCATCATCATTCCTGATGGTTGTGGTGCTTCAAGTTGTTCATCTTCTTTATAAAGGGATTCTTCTTTATTAAATGTCAACACATAGGTTTTCTCAAATTGCTTTTTCATCATCGCCATCATTTGTTGGTGCATTTCAGAATTCACTTGTGTACTATCAAGTTGGATATTCATCTGCCGATGAGATTTGTATGTTGCTTCTCCTTGAATTTCCTGAGCTGTTATTTCTGAAGTTATAAAAGCGATAGCGATAACTAAAAATTTGGCAAGTGTTCTCATGATTTTATTAATTACTTTAAAAAATGACTTTAAATTGAAGATTAAATTAATACTTATTGACTGATCATCAATTCTATTTAACAAATGATTATACCTTATTATTTGGCTTGATTTTTGTAATTTCCATCTCTCTATGAAATTATTGACTCTCATCTTATGTGTTGTTTCTGTGACCCTTTCGGCACAAACAACAATTACCCTTGAAAAAAAAGTGCACTTGGATGTGAAGACATTAATTGAAATCGATCATCATAAGACCAATTATTTTATTGAAGATATCAGTTTGGTTAAAATGGATGGTGAAAAAAGATATGACTATAGCAATGTACAGCTCGGTGAGATGACATCAGTTAATGTTTTCAATCCTTTGAAAATAAATGTCTTTTACACCGATTTTAATTCGGTGCTCATACTAGATAATCGCTTAGCAGAAATTACGAAAATCGATTTCAACCAGATCAAGCCCTTTAGATTAGTATCGCATATCTCAACGGGAAATGACACTACGTTTTGGCTTTTTAATCAGAACACTCAGCAATTGGAACTTTTTGATTATAAGACACGTAAAACTCGGGTCACAACCTTACCTGTTCTCACCAATGTTAAAGATTTAAAAAGTAATTTTAATTTTGTTTGGATACTTACCGAGGCCTTTTGTTACAAATATAATTATATTGGAAGTTTGATTGAAAAATTTCCAAATGACGGCTACACAAAAATTGAAGAGAACAACGGAGACCTTTATTTGATGAAGGACAATCGACTTTATTTAAAAGCTAAAAACACAACTAATATTGAACCCATTGACCATGAAGAATTGTTAATAAATCAGTTTTTAGTAACCAATGAAACCTTGTATATTTACGACGGTGAATTTCTTCATCAGTACCATTTAAAATTGAATTAACTTATGCATGTTGCAATTGCCGGAAATATAGGCGCAGGGAAGACGACGCTCACAAAATTACTAGCGAAACATTACAAATGGGAGGCTCAACTGGAAGATGTGGTTGACAATCCTTACCTCGATGATTTTTATAATCAGATGGAACGCTGGAGTTTTAATTTACAGGTCTATTTCCTAAATAGCCGATTTCGACAAGTCAATCAAATTAGACAAAGTGGGAAAAAAATAATTCAGGATCGAACCATTTATGAAGATGCACATATTTTTGCCCCTAACCTCCATGCTATGGGATTGATGACCAATAGAGATTTCGAAAATTATTCGTCTTTGTTCCAACTTATGGAATCCTTTGTTAAGGGCCCAGACCTGTTGATCTATTTGAGAAGTACCATTCCAAATTTAGTGAATCAAATACATAAACGTGGACGCGATTACGAAAATTCGATTAGCATTGACTACCTAAGCAGACTTAATGAACGTTATGAAGCCTGGATACATGGTTATGAGAAAGGAAAACTTCTTATAATTGATGTTGATGCTTTAGATTTTGTTGATGTTCCTGAAGATCTTGGCAGCATAATTAATAAGATTGATGCCGAAATTCACGGTTTATTTTAGCAAAACTTCAGCTTTGAGTGATTAACATCACTGTTAAATCACTTTTATTTCCCTTATAATTCTTATATATTCGTAGGACACACTAATACTATTGCTATGAAAACGATCAAAATTCTTGTCCTGAGTATGATCTTAATAACGGGATTTTCGTGCTCAAAAGATAGTGTTAATCCTCCTATTGATCTTAGTGCAGATTTCACCGGAAATTGGGTTTTATATAGTTATCATTATAGTGGCATAACCACCACCATTTATGAAGATAGTGCGACCCAAACGCAATTTACAGGAATAGGCTTTGAAATTTTACTGAACACATTTTTCTCAGAAGACCCTAATAATTATACGTCAAATGGACAATATGCTGTTGAGCATATAGTTACTGATGAAGATGGTAATCAATATTTATATTTACGCTTTGTTCAAATTAATGATATTGGAACCTGGACTAGACAAAACAATTCGATTACACTAAATGTTGACGGCGAATCTCTGCAAGGATTTATTTCTGAATTAACCGAAGACACTCTTAAAATTACGATTAATTCTACAACAACTGATCTTATAGAGAATAATGTAGAGCGACATATTTCGCAAACGGAAAATTATGTGTTCGTAAGAAATTTATAGAAGCGAATAAGATAAAAAAACCACGCTTTTCAGCGTGGTTTTTTAATTATAATAAGATTGAAGATTTAGTTATTCTCAACTTCCTCTATATCTTCAACTACTTCTTTTACAACCTTTTTGCTCATCCCAGCTTTGCCTTCAGCAGCTCTCATTTTTTCAAGAGCTTCATTTACTTCAGCTTCAGTTCCTTCAATAACCGATGAAGAGGTCACTTCTTTTCCATCAACCATTTCAGTAGTCGTGATCGTGGCTTTTGTTGAACCATCCTCATTCTTCGTCATTTCAACTTTTATTTCTTTGCCTTTGGTTTTCATATCACCTTCATCAAGTTCAACATGAATATCGTCTTCTTTTAGTTTAGCGATCTCAGCTTTGACCTCAGCTTCCGTACCAGTGAACTTTTTCTCATCAGTTGATTCTTCACCATTTTCATTCATAACCGTAGTGACCATTGCAGTTACTGTTCCATCGTCGTTATTCATCATATTTACCTTGACCTCCTTCGACATTTCAGTTGTTTCAGAAGCACTGGCATAACCTTCAACAGCATCACTAGACAATGCAATACTTGGTGCAATAACCAAGGCAACGACAGACATCAACTTTAATAAGATATTTAATGAAGGGCCGGAAGTATCTTTAAACGGATCTCCAACAGTATCACCTACAACGGCAGCCTTATGTGCATCTGTTCCTTTCTTACCTTGCTCCTCTATCATTTTCTTAGCATTATCCCAAGCACCACCAGCATTAGACTGGAAGATCGCCATTAATACGCCACAAGTTGTAACACCTGCAAGAAGACCACCTAACATTTCAGCACCACCAATAAAACCAACGGCAACAGGAACAGCAATTGCTAATAATCCTGGTAATACCATTTCTTTAATAGATGCTTTGGTTGAAATGTCAACACATTTATCATATTCGGCAACACCATCAGCAGCATCAAAAATAGCACGATCGGCGTCTGATGCTTTACTCATATCTGAATCATATTTACGCATAACCTCTAGAGCCGCTTTCAATTGAGGAATATCTCTAAATTGACGACGTACCTCCTCGATCATTGCCATAGCAGCACGACCAACAGCATTCATAGATAATGCAGAAAATACAAATGGTAACATACCACCTACAAGTAGTCCTGCCATAATGGTTGGTTTCGACACATCAATAGAGGTAACTCCGGCCGTTTTCATAAAAGCAGCAAATAATGCTAAGGCTGTTAACGCAGCAGAAGCAATTGCGAATCCTTTACCAATTGCAGCAGTTGTATTTCCAACGGCATCTAATTTATCAGTACGTTCACGCACTTCACTTGGCAATTCAGCCATTTCAGCAATACCACCAGCGTTATCAGAAATTGGTCCATAAGCATCAACAGCTAATTGAATTCCTGTATTTGCCAACATACCTACAGCTGCAATTGCAATACCATATAAACCTGCAAAAAGATGCGATACTA
>JABDMU010000037.1 GCA_013001285.1 Flavobacteriaceae bacterium | reverse complement strand
ATGGCCTATTGTCATATTGCCCATGATTGTATTGTTGGAGATAACTGTATCTTTTCGAATAACAGCACGCTAGCCGGCCATATTATGGTAGGAGATTATGTGGTTTTAGCAGGAATGACAGCTGTGCATCAGTTTTGTAGTATTGGAAATCATGCCTTTGTTACTGGAGGTTCATTGGTGAGAAAAGATGTTCCTCCATTTGTAAAGGCGGCACGTGAACCACTTTCTTATGTTGGGATCAATTCTGTAGGCTTACGCCGAAGAGGATTTTCAACTGAAAAAATTAGAGAAATTCAAAATATTTACCGTATTCTATATCAAAAGAATTATAATAACACTCAAGCATCCGAGATCATTGAAGCCGAAATGGAGGCCACAACCGAACGTGATGAAATTCTTCAATTCATAAAGAATTCGCATCGAGGCATTATGAAAGGATACTTTAAATCAAATTAAATGGCAAGTACTTCTGACATCAGAAACGGATTGTGCATCAGATACAATCACGATATTTACAAGATCATCGAATTCCTTCACGTTAAACCAGGGAAAGGTCCTGCGTTTGTGAGAACAAAACTAAAAAGTGTAACCACGGGAAAGGTCATTGACAATACCTTTTCGGCAGGTCATAAAATTGAAGATGTACGAGTTGAAACCCATAAGTTTCAATTTCTATATCACGACGGAGAGTTTTTCCATTTTATGAACACCGAAGATTATACGCAAATAAGATTATTAGAAGCTGCACTTGATAGTCCCGAACTAATGAAAGAAGGTGAAATTGTGACCGTTATTATAAATACTGAGGATAACTTGCCGCTTTCGGTTGAAATGCCGGCTAGTGTTGTTCTTGAAGTAACGGCAACCGAGCCTGGTGTTAAAGGAAATACAGCAACCAATGCGACGAAACCGGCAACCGTTGAAACGGGCGCTACCGTTAATGTGCCTTTATTTATTAATGAAGGCGATAAGATCAGAGTTGAAACGGAAAAAGGTTCTTATAAAGAACGAATCAAGGAATAAATGAGATTCCCTCAACCATATGCCCTCAAGGATATTGCTGATATCATTGGATGCACTTTTGTAGGTGCTGAAGATTTTCAGGTTTTAGGAATGAATGAGATCCATGTGGTTTCAAAAGGGGATATCGTATTTGTGGACCATCCGAAATATTATGATAAAGCTTTGCAATCGGAAGCGACCATCGTGCTTATTAATAAAGAGGTGGAATGTCCAGAAGGGAAGGCACTTTTGATCTCGGATGATCCTTTCAGAGATTTTAATATTTTATCAAACTACTTTAAGCCTTTTGTTTCATCAGAGAAAAACATTGCATCATCTGCCAAAATTGGAAAAAATACCGTAATCCAACCTAACTGTTTTATTGGCCATAATGTGGTTATTGGTGATAATTGCACCATACATTCCAATGTGAGTATTTATGATGATTGTGTTATTGGAGATCATGTCACCATTCATGCTGGATCAGTTTTAGGAGCAAATGCATTTTATTATAAAAAAAGACCAGAAGGACATGACCGCTTATTGTCCTGTGGCCGCGTGGTCATTGAAGATCATGTCGATATTGGAGCATCATGTACCATTGATCGTGGCGTAACGGCTGATACGACAGTAAAAGAAGGTGCAAAAATTGATAATCAAGTTCAAATTGGGCATGATACCGTTATTGGTAAAAAATGTTTGATTGCCTCTCAAGTTGGCATTGCAGGATGTACGATCATTGAAGATGAAGTGACTATTTGGGGACAAGTAGGCATCACAAGCGGTGTCACTATTGGTGAAAAGGCCGTTATTTCAGCAAAAGCTGGCGTTAGCAAATCTTTAGAAGGCCATAAGAGTTATTTTGGAATTCCAGCAGACGATTTTAGATCGAAATATAAAGAAATCGCTTCCATAAGAAAGATTCCTGAGATTTTGGAAATGCTTAAAAAGAAGTAATGGATACAGCAAAACAAATAGTTTCAAATTATTATAAATTAAATTTCTTAGACAACTCCGTCGAAGATTTTATTGCTTTTTATCATCCTGATTGTAGCCTGAATTGGCACAGTAGCAAGGGTTTTAAAAAATTGAATTATGATGATCTCGTTGCGTCCATAACAAACATCTCACGATCCTATACGTATCTGCGAGCTGATGTGAGTCATATAATTGAAGAAGGAAATCATGTCAGCATTCGTTTTGCTTTGCATGGCACTACAATTGAAGATGAAGACAATGAAGTGCCTTTAGCTTATTACAACACGATCTGGGAAGTAAAGGATGGCAAATTGTATCGCGGATTTGAAATGAGCCAACCCGCCGATCATTCTCAGGAAAGTTTGAATTCCTTTAATGAAATAAAAGTATAACAATCATAATAAAATACGTTTCAAAAAATGTATTTTTGCTTGTTCTTAATTCAAAAAATATATAATCACAAATGAGTGTACTAGTCAATAAAAATTCTAAAATAATTGTTCAAGGGTTTACAGGAAGTGAAGGTACTTTCCATGCTGGTCAGATGATCGAATATGGAACCAATGTTGTTGGTGGTGTAACTCCAGGTAAAGGAGGTCAAACTCATTTAGATAAGCCTGTTTTTAACACGGTTGAAGAAGCCGTGACCAAAGTTGGTGCCGATACAACTATTATTTTTGTTCCGCCAGCATTTGCAGCCGATGCTATAATGGAAGCCGCCGATGCAGGCATTAAAGTTATCATTACCATCACCGAAGGCATTCCAGTTGCAGATATGATAAAAGCTGCAGATTATTTGAAAGACAAAGACTGCCGACTTATTGGCCCAAATTGTCCTGGAGTTATTACTCCCGAAGAAGCAAAAGTAGGTATCATGCCTGGATTCGTCTTTAAGAAAGGTCGTGTAGGCATTGTTTCAAAATCAGGTACATTAACCTATGAAGCAGCTGATCAAGTTGTAAAAGAAGGATTGGGCATCACAACCGCAATTGGTATTGGAGGAGATCCTATCATTGGAACTACAACAAAAGAAGCCGTAGAAATGCTAATACAAGATCCAGATACAGAATGTGTTGTCATGATCGGAGAAATTGGCGGACAACTGGAAGCAGATGCTGCCCACTGGTATAAAAATAGTGGTAGTAAAAAACCTGTTGTTGGATTTATTGCTGGTGAAACAGCTCCGGCAGGTCGAACCATGGGACATGCAGGTGCAATCGTAGGAGGTACTGATGATACAGCTCAAGCAAAAAAACGCATCATGAGAGCATGTGGTATTCATGTTGTAGATTCTCCTGCTGAGATCGGTAAAAAAGTGGCAGAAGTACTCAATTAATTTGTTAAAATAATTAAAATAGAATAGCGTTATAAATTCGTTAGCAATACCTTAGCTAGCGAATTTTTTTTAATCATCTTTAAGCAATCAACTCTAATGAAAAATTTTAAATTAAGCTTCCTCGTACTCTTTGTGATTACACTTAGCGCCTGTAAATCGAATACTTCCGAGGTCAAAACAGAATCACTTACAGACGCAAACGGATTTAATTATGAATCTGTAACCAACGATCCAACAGGATTACGTCTTTATACCTTAGACAATGGATTAAAGGTTTACTTAAGTCAGAATGATGATGAACCAAAGATCCAAACCTATATCGCTGTTAGAGCAGGCTCAAATTATGATCCGAAAGAATCTACAGGACTAGCGCATTATCTTGAACATATGGTCTTTAAAGGAACCGATCAGTTCGGCACTCTAGATTTCGAACAGGAAAAAGTTTACCTGGATCAAATTGCTGATCTTTATGAGCAACATAGAGCTGAACCAGATCCTGAAAAGAAAAAGGAGATCTATAAAAAAATAGATGAAGTCTCTCTTGAAGCTTCCAATTATTCGGTTGCAAATGAATATGATAAAATGATCAGTTCATTAGGCGCAACTGGTACAAATGCCTACACTTGGTTTGAACAAACGGTTTATACCAATAAAATTCCAGCCAATGAATTACAGAAATGGTTAAATATTGAAAGCGAACGCTTTGGAAAATTAGTATTAAGATTGTTCCATACAGAGCTTGAAGCAGTATTTGAAGAATTCAACCGAGGTCAGGATAGTGATTTTAGAAAGCGCTATGCCGCAATGCTTGAAGGCTTATTTCCTAATCATCCTTACGGACAGCAAACAACTATTGGTATTGCAGAGCACCTTAAAAACCCATCTTTAAAAGATATAAATGCCTATTTCGATACGTACTATGTACCGAGTAATATGGCAATGGTCCTTGTAGGCGATTTCGAATTTGAGGAAACCATTCAAAAGATCGCTGATTCCTTCGGAAAACTAGAAGGTGATCCAGTGGTGCATCCAACGCTTCCCACCGAAGATCCTATTGATGGACCAGTTGTTAAGGAAGTTTACGGTCCAACGGCCGAATCTGTTACAGTTGCCTTTAGAGCCGACGCCATTGGTACCGAAGAACATAAGTTGTTGACATTGGCCGATATGATCCTTGCCAACGGGAACGCTGGCATCATCGATTTAAATTTAAATCAGAAACAAGTGGTACAAAATGCTGGCTGTTCACCTACTTTTTTAAAAGACTATAGCTATCATATTTTTAGCGGTACACCTAAAGCTGATCAAACCCTTGATGAGGTCAAAGGCTTGCTTTTAGAACAGATCGAAACCTTAAAGAAAGGTGATTTCGAAGATTGGATGATCGACGCCGTTGTAAATGATCTTAAACTAAATAGAACACGTCAATATGAAAACAACACAGCATTGGCAAATGCCTATGTTGAAGCCTTTATTTATCAACTTGATTGGGAAGACGAAGTTAAATTCCTAGACGAGCTTAAAACGATCACTAAGGACGAATTGGTGCAATTCGCTAATGATTTCTATAAAGATAATTACGTGGTCACCTACAAAAGGAAAGGGGAGGACAAAAACATTGTAAAAGTTTCTAATCCTGGCATTACACCTGTCAATTTAAATAGAGGAAAACAATCGGAATGGGTGCAAAACTTCAATAAACTAGAATCTGAAGCATTATCACCTAAATACATCGATTATAAATCGGCAATAAAATCGCATACGACTTCTAATGGCATAGATGTGGCCCATGTTAATAATGATCGCAATGACCTATTCGATTTGAACATTATCTTTGATATGGGATCTGATAATGATAAAAAATTAGGATTGGCCGCGGGATATATGGAATATCTTGGAACAGATAAATATTCTCCAGAAGAACTTAAGAAGGAGTTCTATAAACTAGGTGTCAATTATTACGTGAGCACAGGTGGTGATAGAACCTACGTTGGTCTTAACGGACTGCAAGAAAATCTGTATCAAGGACTTGAACTTCTGGAACATTTATGGTCAAATGCTGTCCCAAATACTGAAGCATATGATAAGTATGTTGATCAAATAGCAAAAGGACGTCAGGATAATAAAACTCAAAAAGGTAATATCCTTTATGGTGGCCTTATGAACTATGGGAAATATGGTGAAAATTCAAGAATGAGAAATATCATTCAAGTGAGTGAGCTCAAAGAAATCTCTCCAGAAACACTTGTAGATCTTATAAAAGATATGCGTAATTATAAGCAACGTGTTTTCTATTATGGTAAAGATGTTGATGCTGCACTTAGTGCTTTGAACGAATTACATACGGTTGATGACAATGTAAAAGAATATCCTAATGCCTTGGCCTTTGTTGAAAAGGAAACAGGAGGTAATGTTTACTTTGTTGATTATGATATGGTGCAATCTGAAATGCTTTTTCTTGCCAAAGGAAAACCTTTTGATCCATCAAATTTAGCAGCCTCGCAATTGTTCAACACCTATTTTGGTAGTGGCTTGTCTTCAATCGTTTTTCAAGAGATCAGGGAGTCAAAATCGTTGGCCTATTCAGCATGGGCAAGCTATTCTACACCTACAAAGAAAGAAGATTCAAATTATATCATGGCCTATATTGGCACTCAGGCCAATAAAATGCCGGAAGCTGTTGATGCCATGATGGAACTTATGAGTAACATGCCCGAAGCAGAAGAACAATTTTTAGCAGCAAAAGAGGCGACTCTTAAGAAATTAGCTGCCGAACGCATTACCAAATCAAATATCTTCTGGTCTTATGAAAGATTAAAACGATTAGGAATTGATAATGATAACAGAGAAGAAATGTATAATGCCATCAAGAACATGACCATTGATGACTTGAGAACATTTTTTAATACCAATATTAAAGGTGAAAACTATAATATCATGGTCATTGGGAATAAAAATGATATCGATATGCAAGCCTTAAAAAAATTAGGCGACATTCAGGAAATGGATATTGACTATCTTTTTAATTATGAAAAGCCTGAAGCCGTAAAAATGTAAAGCAAAAGATTTCATTGTTAAAAACCTCACAAATTCTTGTGAGGTTTTTTTATTTCAAACAACTTGTAATTCCTATCTTTGAATGACAACCTAATCATACTTTATTCAAATGAAATTATTAGAAGGAAAAACAGCAATTATTACTGGTGCAAGCCGTGGTATTGGAAAAGGCATCGCTCAGGTTTTTGCTGAACAAGGTGCAAATGTTGCATTTACATACAGCTCATCTGTTGAAGCAGCTAATGCTCTTGAAAATGAATTAAACGCCCTTGGTGTAAAAGCCAAAGGCTATCAGAGTAACGCGGCAAGTTTTGAAGACGCTCAAAAACTGGCGGACGATGTATTAAGTGAATTTGGAAGTATAGATGTTTTGGTCAATAATGCCGGTATAACAAAAGACAATTTGCTTATGAGAATAAGTGAAGAAGATTTTGATACGGTCATAGAAGTTAATTTAAAGTCTGTTTTTAATATGACCAAAGCCGTACAGCGTACCATGCTAAAACAACGCAAAGGTTCTATCATTAATATGAGTTCTGTTGTTGGTGTCAAAGGCAATGCTGGCCAAACTAATTATGCGGCATCCAAAGCTGGGATCATTGGTTTTTCAAAATCGGTAGCTTTAGAATTAGGGTCTCGAAATATTCGAAGTAACGTCATTGCACCTGGATTTATTGAAACCGAAATGACGGCAAAATTAGATGAAGAGACCGTAAAAGAATGGCGTAATGCTATTCCATTAAAACGCGGTGGTACTCCCGAAGATATTGCAAATGTGTGTGTATTTCTTGCTAGCGATATGTCGGCATATATAACCGGTCAAACTATCAATGTTGATGGTGGTATGTTAACTTAAAATAATATGAAAAACACTGTAATACTTTTCATTTTGGCGTGTAGCTATTCCTTAGTTTCAGCTCAAAATGGCGAATGGAATACAATGCGTGATGTTGACAAGAATTATCGTATTGATTTTCCTGCCACACCACAAGCTTCAAATGAAGATGTTCCAACTGATCTTGGTCCTGTGACCATGTTCATGTATATGCTTGACCTCTCAACAGACCAATCTGCAAAGAATATTATTTATATGACAGCCTTTTCGGAATATCCTGCATCTGGAGCCGACTATAAAGATGAAAGCTTACAACAATCTATGTTGGATGGGTCCGTAGATGGTGCTGTAAAGAATGTAAACGGAACCTTGGTTTCGGTGGAAAAAATCAAATTTAATGGCTTTAATGGTCGATTTGCGAAAGTGAGTATTTATAATGATAGTTATCTTATATTTTTAAAGAATATCCTGGTGGATAATAAATTGTATTTTATTCAGGTCATTACAACACCAGAGCATGATAATAATGCCGATCTAAAACGCTTTTTTAATTCCTTCGATCTCCTAAAAACGCAGTAATTAATTGACAACAGAAGTTTTAATTTATATTATTCTTGCTGGCATTGCAGCGCTGATTTTGGCGCTGTTTCAATATGCGTACAAATCAAAAAGAACAAGACTAAAGGCGATACTCGCCATGGTTAGATTTTTCACCTATTTCTTTGTTCTTTTGCTGCTTATCAATCCTAAATTCGACAAAACGACGGTATATTCTGAGAAGCCAAATCTCATTGTTGCCATTGATAATTCAGAATCGATAAAACATCTTGGTCAAGACGAAAATGTTTCTAACTTCATCGAGAGTATCAGGTCAAATTCTGAACTCAGTGACAACTTCAACCTTGATTTTTTTCAGTTCGGAACTAATGTCGGTCCTCTGGATTCACTGAGTTTCTCAGATACTCAAAGCGATATCAGTAAAGTGTTTTCAAGTTTAGATCAGGTCTATAAGAACAGCAAGTCTCCTTTGTTATTAATTACTGATGGGAACCAAACTTTTGGGAATGATTATGAGTTTGTATCACGTGGATTCAAGCAAGCTATTTATCCTATAATATTGGGTGATACAATTACCTATTCAGATCTTAAAATTCAACAACTCAACGTCAATAAATATGCGTATTTAAAGAATAAATTCCCGGTCGAGCTTTTTTTGACCTATAGTGGCAGTAGTAATGTAAATACCGAGATCATCATCACCTCAGGGAATGCGACGGTTTTTAAACAGCCACTTAATTTTTCAAAATCAGAAAATTCTAAAACCTTACAACTCAATTTGCCGGCAACAAGGGTAGGGGTCAGTTCATTCAGAGCAACAATAAAGCCACTGGCCACAGAAAAAAACACCGTTAATAACTCAAAACCTTTTGCAGTTGAAGTCATCGATCAAAAAACAAATGTGGCCATAGTATCTTCTATAACGCATCCAGATATTGGTGCGCTTAAAAATTCTATTGAGAGTAATGAGCAACGTAGCGTCGCCATCTTAAAGCCTTCGGAATTTGTTCGTACAAAAGACAACTATCAATTGGCAATATTATATCAGCCAAACAATACGTTCAGAGAAGTATTTGAAGCCCTAGATGCTACCAAGGATAACCGATTTGTCATTACGGGAACACAAACACAGTGGTCATTTTTAAATCGAATGCAAAGCAAATATTCACAAGAGATCACGTCGCAATCAGAAGAGTTTCAAGCAGATGTGAATTCGAACTTTGGAGCATTTATTATTAATGATCTCGACTTTGGATCCTTTCCTCCATTAAGTTCAGAATTTGGTGAATTCACTGTGAACAGTCCATATCAAACCCTATTGTTCAAATCAATTAGTGGGTTTACTATCACAGAGCCTCTACTACTTACCATAGAAGAAAATAATCAACGAGAAGCAGTTCTCTTAGGAGAACATATATGGAAATGGCGCGCTCAAAGTTATTTGAATTCAAGATCATTTCAGGAGTTTGATAATTTTCTAGGTAAACTGGTTCAATACTTATCTACCAATCAACAACGGCGTCGCCTTACGGTTAATTATGAATCTTTTTATAATGGAAACAGCGACATCATAATTAGTGCACAATTTTTTAATAAGAATTACGAATTTGATAATAAGGCGAATCTTGAGATCATTCTAAAAAATGAGCAAACCGAAACGTCAACCACCCTGCCTTTCGTTATAAAACAAAATAATTATCAGGTAAACCTTAGCGGATTGATTCCTGGAAATTATGCATTTACAGTACGCGCTAATAAGGGCGAAGCTACACGATCGGGTAGTTTAACCATCCTAGATTATAATGTCGAACAGCAATTTTTAAATGCCAATGTCGATAAACTTGAACGCATAGCAGAGGCGAGTAATGGTGCTAGTTATTTTATTGGCAACACAAATGATATCGCTCAAAATCTTATTCAGGATTCTAGGTATGCTACTGTTCAAAAAAGTACTAAAAAAATCGTACCTTTGATCGACTTTAAATACCTGCTCTTACTCCTGGCGTTAAGTCTTGCATTGGAGTGGTTTATTCGAAAATACAACGGACTTATTTAAATTAAAAAATCATAAAAAAATGGAAAAATTACCTAAAATTGGGTTACCGATCATTGTAATCCTAGTCGTCTTAATAATTTTAATTGGAAAATCTGCAGTCACTATTGGCCCTGGAGAAGGCGGTGTCTTATTCCAACGATTTGGTGATGGAATTGTTACCGATAAAACCTATGGAGAAGGCTTTCATATAGTTGCTCCTTGGAATGATATGTTGGTTCATAAAGTACGACAACAATCGATTTCTGATGAAATGAATGTACTTTCAGTAAATGGCTTGGAAGTTAAGGTTAATGGTACAATTTGGTACGAACCAGAATACAGTAACCTGGGCTTGCTCATCAAAACAAAAGGGGAGGAATACGTACGAGAATTATTGGACCCAGCTATCAATGCTGCGGCTAGAAGTGTTGTTGGACGCTATACACCTGAGCAACTATATTCAAGCAAAAGAGATGTTATTGAACAGGAAATATTGGATGAAGTAAAAAACGAATTAAGTGGTCAATTCTTAACGGTAAAACGTGTTTTGGTTGAAGATGTTAAATTACCACCAACAATTAAAGAAGCCATTGAGCGTAAATTAAAGCAAGAACAGGAATCTTTGGAGTATGAATTTAGATTGGTTACAGCCGATAAAGAAGCTCAAAAACAACGAATTGAAGCGCAAGGTAAAGCGGATGCTAACCGTATTTTAAGCGCTTCATTAACCGATAAGATCCTTCAAGATAAAGGTATTGATGCTACACTTAAACT
Source organism: Flavobacteriaceae bacterium (assembly GCA_013001285.1). Classification (GTDB taxonomy): domain Bacteria; phylum Bacteroidota; class Bacteroidia; order Flavobacteriales; family Flavobacteriaceae; genus JABDMU01. The sequence continues at coordinate 39,750 of JABDMU010000037.1, read as the reverse complement.
AGCAGAATCACCAAATAGTAAGGTGGTTTTAATTGGTTCTGGTGATGACGGGCTACCAATTATTCTCGGCAATCAATAAGCCTTAAACTTTTAGCCTCAAATTTTATTTGGGGCTTTTTTTAGCATGTTCAATAAGAAGTTCTATTATCTTATAAAAATTCAGTTTCTTGGGTATCGCTTTCATGGTTGGCAAAAACAGCCCGATCATAAAACAATACACTTAATGATAGATCGCACCTTAAAATTTGTTTTGGAAGGTCGCCGATTTAAATCCTTAGGTACAGGACGCACGGACGCTATGGTTTCGGCTGAGGAAACAGCTATCGAACTTTTCTTATATAAAGAACCTCTGGAAGATATGGATGCCTTTTTAAAGCTGTTTAACCATAACTTACCTCAAGACATTCGTGCTTTATCTATTGAAGCGGTTGATCAATCGTTCAACATTATTCAAGATGTAAAACGAAAAGAATACCATTATCTTTTTGCCTTTGGAGATAAATTCCATCCGTTCTGTGCACCTTTTATGACAACCATTCTTGATCCTTTAGATATTGAGCTTATGCAACAAGGCGCTAGGCTATTTCAAGGTGAACATGATTTTAAGTCGTATTGCTACAAATCTACCGATGAAGGCGAATATATCCGAACTATTGAGTATTGTGAATTAGCTGAAAACCAAGACATGAGCGCAAGTTTTTTCCCCGAAAAAACCTATGTTTTAAAGGTTTCTGGGAAAGGATTTGGACGCCATCAGATACGATTAATGATGGGTGCCTTAATAAGTTTAGGAAAAGGTGAAATAAACTTAAATACAATCGAAAACAGCCTAAAAACAGGCAATACCATTGACCTTAATTATATCGCACCTGCTTCCGGACTAATTTTAAAAGCTGTTAACTTCTGAGGCCCCATTTTCTTAAAAAGCTTTAACAAACAACCCTTCTGTTTAACAAAATTTAAGTTAAAATTTTCTTAATACCGTTAAAGGTCGTTAAACCACTTGACATTTTTTTGTTTAGCTATATATTATTAATAGTTGAACAAAAATAAACACCTTATGGATTACTTAAATATAAAAGACGACGAGAGAATGCCTGTCGTTGTTGAATTAAATAAACTCTTAGCCGATTACCATATATATTATCAAAAGCTTAGAAATTTTCATTGGAACATTTTGGGTAAAAGTTTTTTCGATCTGCATATAAAGTTTGAAGAACTCTATACTGATGCCCAAGTGAAAATTGATGAGATCGCTGAACGAATTTTAACTTTAAGATTTCATCCTATGAGTAATCTAAGTGATTATTTAAACATAACCTCAATTGAAGAAAGTTCTGAAATAAAATCGGATTTAGTAATGGTGACCTTGATTTTAAAGGATCATAAAAAATTATTAACGCAGATGTCAACCGTTATCTCAAAGGCGGAAGAAGCAAAAGATGAAGGCACGATAGATTTAATCGGAGCTTACATTAGAGATTTGGAGAAAGCCAGTTGGATGCTTGATGCCTGGTCAAAAAAAGCCTCCGATAAGCTAAATCAAGAAATTCTTCAGAGTTGATGTTTAGCATTAAATCATTAAACAAAATATTAACCTTAAAATAATTACCAAAAATGAAAACACAATTCGAAACAGCTTTAGAAGCACTTATAGATAAACTAGAAGGATGGTTCACAGCCATAGTGACCAACTTGCCAAACATAATTTTGGCAGTAATCGTCATGTTCTCAGCCTTCTTTCTAGCAAAATTTACAAATAAATACATCTACAAACTCGTATCAAAGAAAGTAGATCAGGAATCAATAAGCAATATCATTTCAAAAGTTGCCTCCGTGGCCATTGTAATCGTCGCTTTATTCCTTTCATTAGGTATCCTTAATTTAGATCAAGCTTTGACCTCAATTTTAACTGGAGCCGGAATAACTGGTTTAGTTATAGGTTTAGCGCTTCAAGGCACTTTGTCTAATACCATATCTGGAATAATTTTAAGTTTCAGAAAGAAAATTCAAATAGGGAACTGGGTAGAAACCAGTGGCTATTCTGGAGAAGTTATGGACATTAATTTAAAAGGTTTTATTCTTAAGGAAGCAGACAACAATCTTGTGATCATTCCGAATAAAACAATTATTGAGAACCCAATCAAAAATTATTCCTTGACAACACGAATGCGTGTCACCATTGAATGTGGTGTAGGATATGAGTCTGATCTTGAAAAAGTGAAAGACTTAACGAAGTCGACCATCGCCAATAACTTCAAACAAATTGATGGGCCTGAAGAAGTCGAATTCTTTTACACCGAATATGGTGGAAGCTCAATTAATTTCATTTGTCGATTCTGGATCGATGCCGAGAATTCAAAAGAAAAACTTATGGCAAAAAGTAAAGCCATAATCGAAATAAAAAAGGCCTTTGATGCCGAAAATATCAATATTCCTTTCCCAATTCGCACATTACAATTTGATAACAAATTATCATTCAATGTGCCGCAAAAATTGGAGGAATCAATCTCTAAAAACTAGAGGCAGATTGAGTACTATTTAATCTGATTATTAACCCTTAAAACACTAATATTATGTTACGTTGGACAATCACATTTATAATTATTGCATTAATCGCTGGATTCTTAGGATTTGGTGGAATAGCTGGAGCTTCAGCTGGAATTGCAAAGATCTTTTTCTTTATTTTCTTAGTGCTATTTGTACTTTCTCTTATACGAGATGTCGTTAAAAAAGCCTAGCCAAAAAATTGTTAAGATCAAATAATTATTAACCCTTAAAAAATTATAAAAATGAAAAAAGTAATATTCGCACTGGTTCTACTATTTTCTGTATCAACTGTATTTGTTGGTTGCAGAGAAAAAAAATCAGCCGATGAACAAATAGAAGAAGCTATAGAAGAAATTGGTGACGATCTCGAAGATGCTTCAGATGACGTTAAAGACGCCGTTGAAGATGTAGAAGACGAGATCAATGAAGCCAAAGAAGAAGCTTTAGACGATAGCAAATAACATATTTGCTAAGTCAAAACACTGAATGTTAAATTTAAAATTACAATACAATTATGAAAAATATATTTATATCAGCCGCATTATTAATTTTTACTGCTGGCTTCGCTCAAGAAAATCCTGTAGATTCCATGGAGGAGACGAAAGTTAAAACCATGACCGTTGAAAAGGATGGCGAAACTATTGAAACAAAAGTAAAGGTTGTTACAAAAAAGGAGCAAGAAGTTATGACAAATCCTGCTCAAGATCACTTACGTGATGCAGACCGTTATTTACCACCAACCAAGGTTACCAAAACCATTATGGTAGATAATGATAACGATCCTTTCTATGATAATAAAACCAAATTAAAGTATTACACCTTTAAAAATGTGAAGTATGCTTTTAGAGCAGATGAAACTGGATTTATGGTCACTAACTTTGATGGCGATAAAGAAGTCATTTTCGGAAAAGCAGTACGGTCATCATTAAATAACTATTACATCGTTACACTTGATGATTTTGCAGGAGTTGGTTATTTTGATGACAATGGAAACCTTATTATTGAATACTATGACAGTGAGTTAGATGTCTTGGTTTCAGAACGCTTTGATGCCGTTCCATTCTAGTCTGAAAGCTGCTAAAGAAAGCTTAAAGCCTCGATTATTTCGAGGCTTTTTTTGTACTTTAGGGTTTCTTAAAAGCAAAAAATCATGGGTGCAAAACTGCCAAAAGAAACATTTTCTTTTTTAAATAAATTAAAGAAAAATAACAATCGTGACTGGTTTACCGATCATAAAAAGGAATTCAAAGCCATTGAAGCTGAAGTCAAAGAATTTTATCAAGCCATCAATGAAAATTTAAATAAGCATGACGCCATTGATAAAGTGAAGGTCTTCCGTATTTACCGTGATGTTCGATTTTCTAAAGATAAAACACCCTATAAAACCCACTTTGGTGGTTCTTTTCATCGAAAAAAACCAGAATTAAGAGGTGGTTATTATTTACATTTAGCTCCCAATAATGAATCGTTTATAGCCACTGGCTTTTGGGAACCTCATAAAGATGATCTCTTTAGAATTCGTAAAGAATTTGAAATGGACGATAAGGAGATCAGGAGTATCATCGCTAAAAAATCATTTAAAAACATTTGGGGCTCCTTCGTTGGTGATGAAGTAAAAACAGCACCAAAAGGGTTTTCCAAAGAACATACTGCCATAGATCTTATCAAGAAAAAGCAATACATTTTCACTAAAAAATACAGCGACAAGGAAGTGCTTTCAGATAATTTTCTGACTGAAGTGGATAACGCCTTTAAAGCAATCCGACCATTTTTTGATTACATGAGCGATGTCCTTACAACAGATCTCAACGGTGTTAGCTTATTGAAATGATCAAACCGCAGTGAGAAACTCAGGCTTCTCAAACATTTGAATATGACTTATAAGACGGTCCTTAACAATGGCCATCATGCGTTTATTTAGAGCCGAAGAATTCTGAATATAAAGTTGATACTCTTCAACTGTAAAATGACCGATCACCATACCCTTATAGGAATTCCGTAGTTTCATGTCTTTTTGAATCGCATTTTCTATATAATCAATGCGCTTTTCTGTTGAAAGATCATAAAACACGTTCTTGTGTTTTTCTATGTAATTCTTGAATACAGCAACCAACAGATCATTTTGAAATTTGCTTATTGGTCGTAATACAAGGTTTTGAAACCGTTCATCGCCACTCATATTATCATTGATCGACGTTGAAGCAAATTCAGGACGAATATGCTTAAGGTTTTGTGCTCTTTGGTTCATAGTAGATAGATTTGAGATTAAAAATATGCATAATGCACTGTGAATAGAATAGGAGGCAGGATACTTTTTCACTAGGTTATTAACAAAAAAAGCCAATCGGTTAAGATTGGCTTTTTTTTTAGATTATTCATTGACGAATTCATCAAAGCTTTTTAGTTGAAGTTCATCAACTTTTGCTTTCTTCTTGAGCTTTTCAAAATCAGCTTTTGCAGTATTGAATCTTGCTTCTATGACTTTCAAACTTTCTAATTCAGACGCCGAAGGTTTATCATAACTTCCAGCTAATTTACTATAGAGATCGGCCATTTTTTCTCGTAATTGAGGTTCAGCTGAACTCACGTAATTATCTCCAGTTGTTACCACTAAAGTTTCTTTAAGCTCATATAATGAGCCCGCTAATTTTTTATTGCTATCCTTTACAGCATCGTATATGGCATCAAGCTCATAAACTAGATAGGCAAGGTCTTGAGTCATGTCGTACATTTTCATGGTTGTTTTATGCTTCAAAGCAATATCAGAAGCTGATAATCCTGTATTTTTATCATTGACCACTTCAAACACATGCTCGAAAGTATCTTTTCCTTTGGTCAATACCGCCTTGTATTTTCCAGCAGGAACCCTTGGTGAAGTAAAGCCCCCAAAACTAAAGGTTTTTCCTTTTGCAATTTTTGGTTGTCGAATTGTAAAATTCCAATTGACAACATTGATCCCTTTTGACTTCCCAGGGCTTATGGAAGCGATCTTATTGCCTTCCATATCCTGAATTTCCATGGTCATCTTTCCAAAGGTATGTCGCTTAGGTAACAAATATTTGATCTGTGCAGATCGTGGAGCACTAGCCCCAACAAACTGAGTTTCGGCACCAAAAGAACCAGCAAATCCGCCTTGATCTCTCATAACAAATGGTTTGCTTTCAAAGAAATGCACCTTTTTGTCCATAACCTCATTTGTTATTTCTCGTAATGGAGAAATGTCGTCAATTATTATCACACCACGTCCATGTGTACCCATGACAAGATCATTGGTCTGTTTTTGTAAGTCTATAAAATGTACTGCTACTGCTGGCATATTATTGGTGAATTTACTCCAGCTTGCACCACCATCAATGGTTATATATAACCCGAATTCAGTTCCTAAGAATAGGAGATTTTCATTTTCATAATCTTCTTGAATATTTCTAGCAAAAATTTCGACGTCATCAGAAATGATATTTTTCCAAGTTTTGCCATAATCAGTGGTCTTATAGGCATAAGGTTTCATATCTCCAGTGGTGTGGCCATCAAATACCGCATATGCTGTTCCTTTGCCATGTACACTAGCTTCAATATGATACACCCAGGTGTTTTTAGGCAACCCTGAAATGTTTGGCGTTGTATTGGTCCATGATTTGCCACCATCCTTTGACACCTGAACATTGCCGTCATCAGTACCAACCCAAATTACATTTTGGTCTAATGGCGATTCTGCTATGGTAAAAATAGTGGTATGATTTTCAGCTCCAGAATTATCCATCGATAAGCCGCCTGAATCTTCTTGCTGTTGTTTTGCTGGATCATTTGTAGTGAGATCTGGTGAAATGATCTGCCAGGTATCTCCCATATCTTCCGATTTGTGCAAGAACTGACTTCCCATATAAAAGCGATCGGGTTGATGTATACTTACTGCCATTGGCGGATTCCAATTAAATCGTAATTTAGGATAACCAGTTTGTGGCAACGGTTGAATTGTTTTTACCAGATCATTTTTGGTATCGATGCGCCAGACATTATCTGCTCCTTGCATTTCAGAATAAATAATAGGCTTCGTAGGATGCTTTAACACTCTAAATCCATCACCGCCACCTACAGAATTCCAATTCCTAGCTCGTACACCTCCTGTGGCTGAAGAAGGTCCCCACCAGGATCCGTTATCTTGTAAACCACCATATACATTATAGGGTTCGGCATCGTCTACACTTATGTGATAGAATTGCGATAAGGGTAAATTCTCAACGATCTCCATGGTTGTTCCACCATTCCAAGAGCGATATACACCACCATCTGTACCGCAATACATGCGATCAGAATCATTGATATCAAAAACGATATCATGAATATCACTGTGCATGTTTCCTAAACTTTTAAAGGTCTTTCCACCGTCTCTTGAAATTGAACCGGTAAGGCCACCCTTCACTACCACATCGGGATTTCTAGGATCGATGGTTATTCTTGAGAAATAAAATGGTCTAACGGTTATTCCGAAATCATTATTGAGCTGCTTCCAGTTTGCTCCTGCATCATCACTCCGGTAAATGCCTTTTTTACTATCTTCTTCAGCTTCGATTACCGTGTATAATATATTTGAATCAGAAGGCGCTACCGCGATCGCTAAACGACCTAATTTCCCCGCAGGGAAACCATTATGGATCTTATTCCATGTCTTTCCAGCATCAGTTGACTTGTATAAGGCGCTGTTTTCACCACCCGAATTAAACGACCATCCTGTGCGTCTAAACTCCCACATGGAAGCATATAATATATTAGGATCGTTAGGGTCCATAACTAGATCAGCGCAGCCTGTCCCTTCATTTATATATAATAATTTATTCCATGTTGCACCACCATCAGATGATTTATAAACACCACGTTCGTCACTATCTGACCAAAGTGCTCCAAGTACACCAACATAGATCTCATTGGAATTCTTCGGATTGACAATGATGTTTGCAATGCGTTCAGATTTTTCAAATCCAAGTTTGGTCCAATTTGAACCACCATCTTTAGAGCGGTATAAACCATCACCAATAGACACACTATTACGTGTCCAAGTTTCACCTGTACCAACGTATATGGTATTATCAGGATCATTAGGATCTAGTTCTACTGCACCAATTGATTGGCAATAGTCATCGAAAATTGGGTTAAAGGTAGTTCCGGCATCATTTGATTTCCAGACACCACCACCTGCAGTTCCAGCATAAATAACACGTGCATTGGTTGGATGAGTTTCCATATCGTTAATTCGTCCGCTCATCAAGGCAGGACCAATGTGTCGTGCGCGCATATCTCCAAATAGATCTGCAGCTTTAATTGATGTGGAAGTTGATTGTGCATTGGTAAAAAATGGTAATAGCCCAATGCTAAAGAAAATTACAAAAATTGACTTCTTCATTTTAAGGTTGATTTATAGTTGTTAAAAAAAATCCCCATTACAAGAATGTAATGAGGATTGATAAATTAGTTTTTCTTATCGTTGCCGTCGCCTTCTTTGGTTTCTACTTCGACTGGAAAAGTAAATTCGCTATCATCTACTTCTGGATTGATCTCTATGGAATCCATTGTAATAGGTTGACCAGGTTGTCCTTTTACACCTTGTGTCATGGAGTATGGTAAAAAAAGATCTCCAGCTTCCTGATAGTCGCTATAAGTGATTTCAGAGATCATGCCTTTGCCTTGACCAATTTTAACTTCACTCTGACGCGCTATAGGCACCATGTTTTCTGTTTCGAAGAAATAATAAACAATATTTTCCTCTTCGATACCGTCAACAGTAACAGGTTCCATTACGAGTTTGATCTTAAAGGTTTCAGTACCATTAAAATCTTCCGTTCCCATTAACTCAACGGTATATCCTTTCTCTTTATAATTTAAGAATGGATCAGGAAAATCATTTAGATCTAGTTTAGCATTAGCCGTAGTTTCAGCATCGCTTTTTTCAGCTTTTCGCGTCATGAAATTATGCGACCAAAACGATTCACCATCATAAACACCTTGCTTAATTATTTGTCCTTGAAAATTGATCTTCACCATTTGCTTTCCACTTTTCAGTTGTACGATCTCTAGTGGTATTTCCATACCACCTTGATTGATCTTGGCAGTCATTTTTAGACCTTCTACCTTGTTCCAAGCATCAAGACCTCCAGTATTCTCAAAATAGGCATCAATGATCTCATCTGCTGTTTGCGCGTTTACAGTCGTCATAAAAGTCACGGCAAATGCAAACAAAATTAAATGTAATTTTTTCATGTGTAATTTTTTATTAAATAAGCGTTTAAAGTTTGACTCCGAAAGTACAAAAATGTTACAGCCCAAGTCGTTTTTTTTCAAAGAATTAACTGGAAATCTTACTCCTTTGGCATGCTGAATATGGTTTCGTCAACTTTCGAATTGAATTCGATGGTCTTGTATAACATTTCTAAGCTCACATTTCCATTTAGTTTTTCTATAACTGAAAAGGGCATGATAAGACCATCTACTTCCTGATAGTCACTCATAACGGTAGTTGCATTAATGCCTTTAGCTGGCCCAAATTTTACGATGGTTTCCATGGCAATTGGTACAAAGTTTTCTGTATCAAAGAAATACATATCGATGTTTTCTTCTTCCTTCCCATCAACCATAACAGGTTTTTTAATCAGTTTAATTTTATAGACCTCAGTGCCTTCCCAAGTTTCCTTTCCTACGAGTTCAATTTGATAGCCTTTTTCTTTATAATTAAAAAATGCACTGGGAAGTTGATCTTTGGCTTCATTTTTATAATTCAATGAAAATTCAGAATCAAATGCCTCTGCTTTTTGAGTTTGGAAGTTCATTGACCATGCGCTCTCACCATCAAATGCTTCTACAATAAATGAGGTACCTTGAAGGTCGACATCTATAACCGTTCTTCCGTCATCCATCATGGTAGCAACAAATGGATAATCAACTCCTTGTTGTCTTCCTACACCAATTACTTTCATTGATTTAACTTCAGACCAAGCTTCGGTTCCTCCAATGGTTTCAATAAAATTGTCTACGATTTCTTCTGCTGTTTGTGCTTGCATTGTAAGTGCAAAAAAGAATACTGCAATTGCACTTAAGATTTTTAATGTTTTCATTTTGATTTATGTTTATTGATTGATATTCAGGTTAGTCCATAAAGTTACGAAAATGTTACATAATAGAAATGATGACTTTTAAGCGAGTACTCAATCTGGATAATTGGGAATATTATATCCTAAAATAATATTGCGATAGGCAACCTGAAGATCACCTTCAGATTGTAATTGAATCACTCCGGAACCACCACGCGGATGTTTTCTAACCAGAATATTTTTTGTGATATGTGGATCATCCTTAAAATAAAAGTCTTCTACATAATATTCATTCAAACCAGGTTCTTTCACTGTTATATGAATATGCTGCGGTATGGTAGAATTAGGATATGATGCAGGTCGAGATGAGTAAAACGTATAGGATCCGTTTTTGTCTGTTTTTAGCCAACCGCGAATAGTGCCATGTCGGCGTTCCCAACCTTGAGATGCAGAAGTAGAAGGATAAATACCGCGTTCGTCGGTATGATAAATATAGAGGATAACATCTTTTGCGGGTGTTTTTCCATCCCTTAAATAAACGGTTCCGCTAATCCTTATGGGCTCCGGACGCTTCTTAAATCCAGGGAAGGTATCGACAGCCTTTAAGGTTCTGGAACCATATTCATATATGGCCTCACAACCTTCACAGGGCCCACCTACTTTTTCTTGAAAATTATTTCCGGGAGCTGTAGGTCCTCCATATATAATAATGGTCACCATGAAACTAAGAAGGGAGTTGAAAAGCATTAGGTCTTGATTTATTCATAAATATAAATGGTTTTATTCAGAAGATACTTAGCGTTAAAAAAAGATTAACACTTGTTTTTTGCTTGATCATATATTTCTTATTTTCAATAAAAAATCAATCTTATGCGATTCCACACACGTAAATGGGTGAAGCCAGAAGACTTAAATCCAAATGGCACTTTATTTGGAGGCAGATTATTAGAATGGATAGATGAAGAGGCGGCTTTATATGCCATTGTACAATTAGAAAATTCACATATTGTAACGAAATTCATAACTGAGATCGATTTTAAAAGTTCTGCAAAAGAAGGCGATATTATAGAAATCGGACTAGAGGTCACGACATTCGGAAATGCTTCTATGACCCTGCGGAGCGAAGTTCGAAATATGATGACTCGTGAAACAATTATTACTATTGAAAAAATTGTAATGGTAAATCTCAACGCTAAAGGTCAACCAACACCACATGGAAAAACCAAAGTTGAATTTATTTCCGACAGATTGAAATAAATTTACATTCCATGATATGAATACGTATCTTTGAGAACACTAATACTCTTCGTAATTGGTCATTAATTAATCAACCATGAATTATGCAAAAGCAACTTATTGAATGCGTTCCTAATATTAGTGAAGGACGCGATCTAAATGTTATAAATACCATTGCAAATGTTGTTAAGACCGTAGAAGGCATCACCTTATTAGATGTCGATCCCGGTCAGGCAACCAATAGAACTGTCATCACTTTTGTTGGCGAGCCAGAACAGGTTATTGAGGCTGCTTTTTTACTTATTAAAAAAGCGTCTGAGCTCATAGATATGCGCAAACATACTGGTGAACACCCGCGTTTTGGGGCTACAGATGTTTGTCCTTTAGTACCTATTTCTGGAATTAGTTTAGAGGAAACGGCCAAATATGCTCATAAGTTAGGCAAACGTGTAGGTGCTAACTTAAAAATTCCCGTGTACTTATATGAAAAGGCGGCCAAAGAAGATAAGCGAAAGAATTTAGCCAATTGCAGAGCAGGTGAATATGAAGGACTTGCCAAAAAGCTTTCAGATAAAAATTGGAAACCCGATTTTGGTCCCGAAAAATTCAACGATGATGTGGCACGAACAGGTGCAACTGCCATTGCTGCGCGTGATTTTTTAGTGGCTTATAATGTAAATTTAAATACAACATCAACACGACGCGCAAATGCCATTGCATTCGATATTCGGGAAGCAGGTCGAGTAAAGCGTGAAGGCAATCCAATTACTGGAAAAAAAGTTTTAGATAAAAACGGTGAACCGGTACGAATCCCGGGGAAATTAAAAGCGGTAAAGGGAATAGGCTGGTTTATTGAAGAATATGGCATCGCTCAAATTTCTTATAACTTGACCAACATCAGCATTACATCAATGCATGAGGCTTTTGACGAAACCTGCAAAGCAGCTCTAGAACGCGGATTAAGGGTCACAGGTTCTGAGCTTATCGGTTTGATCCCCTTAAAAGCCATGCTCGATGCCGGCGATTATTTTCTTTGGAAACAAAACAGGTCCTTAGGGATTTCTGAATCTGAAAAAGTAAAGATCGCTGTGAAGTCACTTGGATTAGACGATTTGAAGCCTTTCAATCCAAATGAGAAGATCATTGAATATGTTATGAAAGACCATAAAAAGCAATTGGTCAATATGACCTTAATTGATTTTGCCGATGAAACCGCAGGCGAGTCCATGGCTCCGGGAGGTGGTTCTATCTCGGCCTATGTTGGTACCCTAGGTGTTGCTTTAGGGACCATGGTAGCTAATTTATCGGCCCACAAACCTGGATGGGATGATCGATGGGAAGAATTTTCGAAATGGGCAGAAGCCGGACAAGCGTATAAAAATAAATTATTGGCCTTGGTAGATGAAGACACCAATGCATTTAACAAGATCATTGCTGGATTTAGAATGCCAAAAAATTCTGAAGAAGAGAAAGAAGCACGTAGTCTTGCTATTGAATCGGCAACCATCTATGCTACTGAGGTGCCTTTAGATGTGATGGCAACGGCATACGAGTCTATGGAAGTCATGCATGCCATGGCCTTAAATGGTTTGCAAAACTCCCTTTCAGATGCGGGTGTTGGCGCTTTGTGCGCAAGAACTGCCGTTTATGGTGCTTATTTTAATGTTAGAATAAATGCTAAGGATATCAAAGATAGAACTGTTGCCGATGATCTTTTAGAACGTGCTCAAGCTATTTACAATGATACCATTGCTTTGGAGACGGAGATCATTAATTTTATTAATGAAAAAATTTAAATTTTCTACTTGAATTTTTTGAATGTTGAATCAGTAGGATATTCGAAGAATTCAAGATCGAAATGCTGTACAGAAGAAATGACGTGATCAAAAATATCAGACATGATATATTCATAATTCTCCCAACGTTTATCACTACTAAACGCATAGATTTCTAAAGGAATACCAGTTGGTGTTGGTGCTAATTGTCGTGTCATGATCATCATATCCTTGTTGATCGCCGAGTGCTTTTCAACATAGGTTTCAATATACTTGCGAAAGACCCCAAGGTTGGTCAAATTTCTTCCATTCATCAATAATTCCTTATTGATGTCATGTTTTTCATTATAGGCATCTATATCTTTTTGACGACTGGATACATAATCAGATATCAAATGTATCTTCTTTAGTTTCTCGATCTGTTCTGGTGGTAAATGAGCAACACTATTGATCTTAATATGAACAGCACGTTTGATACGTCTCCCTCCGGATTCCTGCATTCCACGCCAATTCTTAAAGGAGTCAGAAATCAAAGCATAGGTTGGAATGGTCGTGATGGTCAAATCCCAGTTCCTTACCATTACTGTTGCCAAATTGATCTCAATAACTTCCCCATCGGCACCATATTTTTCAAAGGTGATCCAGTCTCCAATCCTCACCATATCGTTAATGGAAACCTGGATACTTGCAACAAATCCCAAAATCGTATCTCTGAATATCAAAATAATAATGGCAGAAGCGGTTCCAATAGTGGTGATAAACTTAAAAAAGGATATGCCTGTTAAAATCGCCATAATGGAAAGAATTCCAAACATCCAGGCGAAGATCATAACCACCTGAATATAACTGTCAATAGGCTTATCCTTAAAATTATCTAAGGTCTTTAAATAATCTTCGAGCGACTTGAGTAAACTTCGCATGATCCATAAGGTCAATATTATGGCAAAAATTTGAAGCCCTTTTTCAACGATGTTCTCAACATAGGGAAAGTCGCTAAATATAATTGGTGCAAATTCTAAAGTAATAAGAACAGGTACAATATGCGCCAAATTTCTTGGCATTTTATTCTTTATCAGAAAGTTATCAAATTTAGTACGAGAGGACTTGGCGATTACAGCAAAAATTGCCCTAAGGATCTTTCTAACCAGATAATCTATGATCAGGACAGCAATCAATGACGCAATGAGCAAGGCGAACAAATTGATATATCTGGCAGGTTTATCATCTAAACCAAGCGTTATCAAATAATCATAAAGAACATGTTTAATGGAATCCATATATACTACTTCAAAAGTTTTACTTAAATAACAATATTATTATCAAGCATTTGACCTAACTATGCGATTCTTAAATATTTCCTATCTATATAAAAGGTTCCAAAGGGGATGATGGCAGCTAAAAGAACGATCCCTAACGTATTTGAAGACCATTTCAATTCAGACCTTAATAAAAAAGCAAAGGCCACATAGGCAACAAAAAGTATACCGTGTGGCATACCCAAAAGTTTAACAAACTGCGGGTCATTGCCAAAATATTTTATTGGCACAGCAATAAATAATAAAAGAATATAAGAAAGTCCTTCCAGCAGGGCAATTAATCGGAATGTTTTTATCACAGCTTACAGTTTTAATGCGCTTGCAAAAATACTGTAGCCTTCCAATTAAAACTAATTTTTTATCAGCTTTTTAACACCAAGAATGTTATTGTTTTGGTCGATGAATTGAGCAAAATAAATACCAGACGACAAGGTTTCTAAATTGAGCTGATCGTTTTGGCCTAAGGCTATAGGCTCTGTTACACGTTTCCCATCAAAACTAACCAATTGAATGTAAATGGTTTCATTTAATTGATGTGAAATGTTAAGTATATCTTTAAATGGAACTGGAAATATCTTTAGGTCCTGGGAGATATCATTTTCAGAGTTGCTTAGTGTTCCATTAAAATAAGTCAATGAAAGATTGAAAGCATCAATGCCAATTTTCTCTCCAATAATTCGTCCTTTAATATCATCGATAGGAGGGTGAATACCTCCCCAAATTCTTGACAAACTGGTTTGATCTGATGCGTCACGATACGTCGCCCATTGCAAAGTAAAGGCCTGAGAAGGTCCTTTTTCGAAAACCAGATAATTATCCTGGGCAATATCAAAAGTTCCCATCCCGCCTGGAAAAAACGGATCTCCAGTCAATTGGGTTAAGGTTTCAGCAGCTGCTCGTGAAAAGGTTGAATGTCCTGATAAATAACCAGCAAATGGCGGTGTTACGAAACTTGCACGTTGATAAGGCCACCAATGTGTTCCAATGATCCAATCAACACCCGCAACATCAGTTGTAGGGTCTGAAATAAAATCTGGACCCTTCCATGCGTAAATTTTTATCTTTCCAACGTTTTCATTTGAACCACCAGCAAGTGGGTCGCCAATTTCAATAAGCTCGATCTTACCAGGAATAAGCGGTAAACCATGAGGATCATAACTTGGTAATGCTTGATCTGTACTTTGACCTTTTCCAGCCATATATCGAATAGCCGAAATTGGCCTGAGATAATCATAATATCCTTTTAATCCCCAGATATTAACTGCAGAATCATGCATAGCGCCACCTAAGGTCAGGTAACACTTAACATCCCATTCAAGATCTGATAAAAGCGGACCAGTACCACCTAATTTCTTTACAACATCAGGATGATCACTCACATAGTTCATTAATGTGAACCAGTGCCCTGGAGGTGTTTCAGAGTCTGGACCATCAGCCCAAAATTCTGCCAGTACACGTGCATAATCGGCACGCTTTACCATTTGTGGTGCATACGGCGCATTGGTACTCGGATTTATAGGATGTCCGGATCCGGCATCACCACCGTTATTAAAATCGTAGAAAGCTTGATATTCGGCGAAAGTCTGTGGATAGTTAGCAAGATCATAATTTCCTAAAGCACCTGGAGAAATATCAATTTCGGTCGGATCTGAAGGATCTAATTGAGATGACCATGATGCCACTAAAGCAAAATGCCATTTATACGGGTCATCAATACCATCTTCGTTTGAATTTTGAATAAAAACAGGAGGTCCCGGATCGTTATAGACATAACAATCAAAACCGTTATTTAATATTTGAAGATCTTGAGTTTTTAAACAATAGGCCTTCACCGAACCCCATTCCGGGCTCAAAAACTCCGGCGTAAAATTTGGATGAGGTGCAGGATTTCCTGATTGATCAACAAAACTCAAAAAATTTAGCGGTTGCCATCGGTTAGGGTCATTCAAGTCGTTAGTATCTTCATAGGTATCTAAGAGCATTGGCGGGTTCACCGGATTGTAATACGCATTATCATAACCTGTATCTTCTCTAGAGCCATCTTGTTGTCCAAAGGCTATCATTTGTTCAGCCATATAATTCCCAAGTGCCGCATATGAACCCGAACTATAATCGGTTGACACAAACGTATCGTCATAACCATAAGAGTTAAACAATGTTGAGAACGCTGGAAGCGTTTCGTTAGCTCCGGGCGAATTTGCAAAACGATGGTTTAATAATCGCAACATGGCATAACTAATAATCTCGTGACGTGCATCGGCAACGTTACTCGGATTTGCTATACCGTTAAACACACAATTATAACCTCCAAAAGTTTTACCTAAGAAAACAGTTTCAGCTTGAGTATCAAAAATAGCCCAGGCATCATACATTAATACCGAACTGTGAAATAGGTTCCTGGCATGCACTGTTGGCCTTGCAAAGTCATTTCTTATGGCCTCTAATAATTCGTCATTCCATTCACGAGCCACAGAATGTTGGGCATTCAATGTGCTAAAAAAACTGACTAAAACTAATAAGACTAATGTAATTTTTTTCATTTGGGATTATTTAGGTTGGATCCCCAAATTTAGGGAAGAATTTGAATGCATTGCATAATTTCCGACTAAATACCTAAAAATTAGGTCAATAACTGAGAAGAATTAATCACCTATAATACATCGTATTTATTTACATTTGCTCCAAATAAAAACACGGTGTTCACCTTCACAAATCATATAAGTCTTCTGCAAAAACCCGAGCGACTGGCGATTAAACTAAGCGCAAATGGTGAATTTAGTGTGATAAAGGAACATCCCTGGATCTTCTCAAAAAGTATTGTAAAAATAAGTAAACCCGGACGAACAGGAGACCTTTGTATTGTTTTCAGTAAAAACAAAAATAAAGTCATCGGTATTGGGCTTTTTGATCCTGATTCTCCTATTCGAATAAAAATGATCCACTTCGGCGAAGGCACTACTATAAATGAGGCATTCTTTGAGGCAAAGGTTAAGCAGGCTTATCATTTAAGATCTGAACTCTTTACTACTGACACCAATAGCTACCGCCTCCTTTTTGGAGAAAACGATGGCTTTCCGGGTTTAATCGCTGATGTTTATAATAAGGTATTGGTGGTTAAATTATATTCAAAAATATGGTTGCCTTATCTGGAGATGATTTTAAAAGCCTTAATAACAACAAGCCAATGCGAAACCGTTGTGATCAGGTTAAGTCGGAATTTGCAATCCGATTCTAATCTCGGCATGCAAGACGGCGACATTGTATATGGAGAACTCCATGATGAAACCGTGTTGTTTAAGGAACACGGCATTCAATTTAGTGCCAATGTCATTAAAGGACATAAGACAGGATATTTCCTAGACCATCGTCATAATCGCAAGCGGGTTGGCGAACTGAGTAAAAATAAACGTGTTTTAGATGTCTTTGCCTATGCCGGTGGATTTAGCGTACATGCACTCGTTAATGCAGCTAAAGAAGTCACAAGCCTTGACATAAGCGAACACGCCCTTAAATTAGCACAGTCTAATGCTGCCCTAAACAATTACTCAGGACAACATAAGATCATTGTTGATGATGCCTTTAAAGCTTTAAAGGAATTAGCCTCAGACGATCAGAAATATGATATTGTCGTTATTGATCCACCAAGTTTTGCCAAGCAACAATCTGAGATCCAGATCGCCAAGAAAAAATACAGACAATTGGCTGAAATGGGACAGAAGATCACGGCTAACAATGGTATTTTAATTTTAGCTTCATGTTCGTCACGTGTGCTAGCAGAAGATTTTTTCAATATTAACTACGCCGAATTAAAACGCTCAGGTCGAACATTCAATTGTATTCTTAAAACCTACCATGATATTGACCATCCTATTGCTTTTAAAGAAGGCGCTTATTTGAAATGTGGGTATTACCAATTCTTTGATAATTAGATAGCCTTTCAAAACTTATCAAAACACATTTGTTTATTACTTTTTTATAATACTATGATTTGATGTTGTCATAATCGACAATCATCACTAATTTTGCACATTACAAAAAATTTAATCACGCTACTTAATTCAATTAACATATGCCTCTTAAAGCCATAGATATTGAGGATCAAAAAACAGGGAAAGAACTATACAGTTATCAAAAAGGTGCGATAAACAAAATATTTAAATGTTTTGAAGAAGCTCCAGACGATTATCATCTCCTTTATCAGTTACCTACAGGTGGTGGGAAAACGGTTATCTTTTCAGAAATTGTAAGACAATACCTCAAGCACCATGATAAGAAAGTGCTGATCATGACCCATCGCATTGAATTGATCAAGCAGACGTCTAGAATGCTTACTGAGTTTAAGGTCGTCAACAAAATTGTAGACAGTACTGCAAATTTAGACGATCAGGATGATTACAGTTGTTTTGTAGCCATGGTTGAAACCTTGAACAACAGGTTAAACGAAGATATGTTAGATATATCTAATGTGGGCTTGGTGATCATTGATGAAGCGCACTACAATTCGTTCACAAAGCTTTTTAAATTTTTTGAAAACTCATTTATTCTTGGTGTAACGGCTACGCCTTTAAGTTCGAATATCAAATTACCGATGAAGGATAATTATAATGAACTTATAGTTGGTGAAAGTATCGCTTCTTTGATCGAAAATAATTTTCTAGCTCGTGCTGAGATCTATTCTTATAATGTTGGTCTTACCTCATTAGTGGTTGGTGCTAATGGTGATTATACGGTAAAATCATCTGAAGATCTTTATACCCACAATGATATGCTTTCTAAGCTTTTGCATGCCTATGAAGAGCATTCCAAAGGGAAGAAGACCTTGATCTTTAACAATGGTATCAAGACCTCCTTGCACGTTTACGATGCCTTTCATGCGGCTGGTTATAATGTTGCACATTTAGACAATAATAATACCAAAAAAGAACGAAAAGCCATTTTAAAATGGTTTAAAGAAACACCTAATGCCATCTTAACCTCAGTGAGTATATTAACAACTGGATTTGATGAGCCTACTGTAGAATCGATTATTCTTAATCGCGCTACGAAATCACTGACCTTGTACTATCAAATGATTGGTCGTGGTTCACGAATTTTGAAGAATAAAGATTCTTTTTTAGTGGTTGACCTCGGAAATAATTTCCATCGGTTTGGACCTTGGGGTTCTGATTTAGATTGGCATAAGATCTTCCGTTCTCCTGATTTCTATTTAGATAGTTTATTAAATGACGAAGAGCTTGAAAGTAATTTCAAGTACGAAATGCCACAAGATCTTAGAGAGAAATTCGCAAATTCTGACGAGGTTTATTTCGATATTACCGAAACTTATATCGAATCGGTGAGGCGAGGGGAGTCCTCAAAAACGGTTTTGGCTAAGAGTATTGAACAACATGCCAAAATATGTATCGAGAATAGTGAAGATGTTTATGACGCCTTAGCGCTTGCTAAACTAATTGGCGAGGATATTGATTTTAGGATCCATCGCTACACCAAGTGTATCAGTAAATGCACCTTTAATTTTATTGAATGGTTAAGAGAAGACTATCGTAAAAAATTGAATTCGTTTATACGTGTGAACTTTGATGAGGTCTTTGAAGAGATTCATGGATTTGCTCCTAAAGAATAGTCAAGTTTTCATTTCAACCAACGTATTTTGCTCTTCTGAATAGGAGGTGTTATTTTTTAAACCATTAACAAAATACATCTTCAGTAGACCTCTATTTTTGACCTCTATTTCACCTCTATATTCACAATCAAAAATATCTTTAACAAGTTCATAGGTAAATTCTGAAATGTTGATTTTATTGAGATCGCCATTCGATTCCATTCTTGAAGCGATATTAACTGCGTCACCCCAAATATCGTAGGCGTATTTCTTAAAGCCAACAACTCCCGCAACAACTGGACCCGTATTTATGCCGATACGAATATCTAAAGGTGTTTGATTGAAGGCATTCGGTTTTTTTGAATCTTCAACAAATTTAAGGATATCAAAAGCTGCCATTATCATCCGCTGGGCATGATCCTCTTCAGGAGGATGTAATCCGCCAGTAGACATATAAGAATCGCCTATGGTTTTGATCTTTTCAAGCGCATATTTGTCCATGATCTCATCAAATTTCGAAAAATAATAATCAACCGTTTCCACCAATTCCTCAGGTGCTAATTTTTCGGCGTATTTTGTAAACCCTTTGAAATCGGTAAATAATACAGAAACCGAATCAAACTTTCTCGCTTTTACCTTGCCATTGAGTTTTAATTCTTGAGCTGTTTCATCAGGTAATATATTTAAAAGTAATTGTTCAGAACGGTTCTTTTCGGTTTCAATGATCTTTTTGGTTTTTTGAATAAACTTATTCCGCCTGAACAAGCCAATGGCCAATACCGCTATCAAAAGAAGTGCAAGACCTGTGGCAAAAACAATAATGAGTTGGTTTCGTTTTTGAGCGTTCAATAGATCGATCTTAATATCTCTTTGCGAAACTTCAAAATTGGTGCGTTCATTTGCCATTTTCTTAATATTATCAAGATTGATGATGTCGTCATGAATAGACACATGTTTTTTATAATGGTCAAAAGAAAGTGGAATATTACCTATGGCCTCATACACTTCTGAGAGTTGTAAATTAGATTCGCCCATTTGCTTTTTCATTCCATATTTTTCGGCAAGATCAAGACTTCGCTTGGCATAACTTAGAGCGTTTTCGAAATCATTTTGATCTATAAAGATATCTGACATGTAAATAAGATATTCCGAGATCGCATAATAGTCCTCCAGGTCTTCAAGAATGCTAATGGCCTTATTTATATTTTCTTTCGCGAGTTTGGCATTACCTTGGGCGGCATAGACCATACCTATATTGCCAAGATTATAAGCATTGCCACTTGGGTAATCAAGTTGTTTAAATATTTCACCGGACTCCTCATAATTCTTTAAAGCTTGCACATATTTTTTTGTGTTAAAATATTCATCACCACTGTTCAATAATGCCGTAGCTAAAGCCAGAGAATCTGTAGTCGCTCGTAAAATTAATATGGCTTTATCATAGTAGGCTTCGGCATTAACCGAGTTGCCCATTTCGGAATAGACATCGGCAATGGTTAAATATGTTGATCCTTCTGAGTCAGTTAATTTTCCTTGAATAGCAACTTCGGCACTTTTAAACATTGCGTTCAAGGCTTTATCAAATTCCCCTTTTATTCGAAGTGCATGACCTTTTTGCATATAGCCATGCATGATATAATAAGGATCGTTTTCTTCTTGTGCCAAAACTATAAGCTCTTCGGCATATTTAATGGAGGCATCTAAATCGGCCGCTTCATTGAAGGATAAATCTCTTAGGAGCTCGAGTTTATCCTTTCCTGTTAAGGTATTCTCATTGTAAATGAGTAATAAGGAATCTGCCTTCTTCTGATCTTGGCCATAAAGGCTGAGAGACACAAAAGAAAAAAAGCTTATTAATAGGAAAAAGGATTTATAAGATCTAACCATATACCTGTTCTCTTAGGCTCGCTTTTAATTAATATTTATTTTAAAATTCTGTCGTTAAGTAAACAATAGATTTGGGACGGTCAATTAAATTGTGAGTTCTTGGTCTATACTTGTCACAATGTAATAAGGTTCATAAAATTGCCTGATAACTAGCCTCTAGATGGTTCTGGAAAAGGCAGGTCCTTTTTCGGATTTACCTTCAATTTAGGATCCAAAATAAATTCATGTGTCTCACCTTTCGAAACCCAGAGGATCTCAAAAATAATGGCATAATAATTTTCTTTATAAAGGTGTTCTGGCTTATTTTCAACTTCACCTCTGACTTGCCCACTTGCATTTCTAGAAATATAAAAGGGTCCAAGGACATTGGTGCTGTTACTAACAGCCTTAAAAAGATATCCCGTGATTTTTACTTCATAGTCCTTATCAGCTCCAGAAGGATCATTGGGTTTTGCAATCCAATCGACTTGCGTATTCAAATTCACTTCTGTTTCAAATTCTTGTTTTGGTTTCCCAAAAAAAACCGTTGATTTTCCATCAGAAATTTGAGTAAATTGATTTATTGCATATTGATCATTGGTTTCATGAGGAAATAAATCCTCTGCTTTAACTTCTAAAGTCACGGTAACAGAGGTAATTGCACCCTTTGGTTGGGAGTTTTGTAATTCGGTTGCTGTTGTCATAATGAATATTTTTAAATTAATAATATGCTACTAACCAGTGCATAAAAGCTAATTGGGAAAACACTATTTTTAATTTGACCTTTTATTGGCGTGGCTTAACCTTAAGTTTAGGATCCATGTCAATGGTTTTACTGCCATTACGCTCATGAGTCATTTTAAACTCAATACCGTAATCATTCAGCTTTTCTAATAATTCAGGATCGTTCAATACTCGACCTTCAACTTTACCGTTCGAACGATTAATTCGGTCCTGAGAGAATATCCGTCTACTATTGGTCGTGTTTTTGTAATTGTAAGCCAGGACTTCTACCGAATAATCTTTATCGGCTCCTGAATGGTCAAATAAAACAGCTTTCCATTTCACATTGTGATTTAAAAACACATCAGTAATAAAATTGGCTTTTGATTCCCCGAAAGGGCAGGTGTTTTTACCGTCAAACAATTGTGTGAAATTTGCAATATCTGACTGTGAAGGATTACGAAGTGGAAAAAGTTTACTCGCCTTAACCGTCAGTAAAATGTCTACGTCAGTAAGTGTGTTCAATTGGTTGGAGCCCTGTACTTCTGGTGTTGTTAACATGACATTGGTTTTAGTTAATATTAATATATCAACCATAACGGCATGAAATGATCACTAGTGAATGAGGGACAAATTTGTCCGATAATGGCTTCTATAGAAAAAACCAGAATGCTAAGCTATAAGCGTAATATGTGTAATTGGTTCGTTTTCTTAAATATACGAAAAAAACAATTTCAAATTATTTATTTTCAAACATTTAGGATTTTATTATTAGTACCAAATAAAGGCATTTTGTTACACGATGTTAACTCTTTTATTAAACCTGACCATTAATTCAGGAAATCTGTCATTTGAGTTGTTCTAATTATACACACACGAAGTAATTAAACTATAAAATAAAACGTCATGAAAACAAAAGGATTAATTCTAATGATTTTGGGATTCCTTATCATTTCTGCTTGTAGTAGAGAACAACTTGATGAGATCCCAATGCAAACTTCTGAACTGAATTTAGATTTAAAAAAATCTGAATTCGAAACTTCTAAAAAAGTATACAATCTAATCATCAAAGGTGATGGGAAAATTCAAAATGTTAAACCCGATGTTTGTTCAAAGCTTGATCAATTCAATCTTGAAGGTTTAACGAAAGAAATGACATTTGGTAATCTAAAAACAAAGATCATCAATTGTAAGGATCATGCTAAAGAAAATTATCTTAAAGGAATGTTCATCAAAGATAATGGAAATGAACTTTGGTTTTATTCTAGTGAATTTGGTCAAACAAAGGATGGGTTTTGGTACATCATACATTTCTATGGTGGTACGGGAAAATTCGAATTTGTTGAGGGTAAGCTAAAAATGAGCATGACCAATGTATTTCAAAACCCTTCACAAGGCAAGTACATTATTACCGGAGAAGGTGAGTTATACATACTTAATTAGGTGTTTTTTAATTATTTAAGTTGATTAGTTTCTTTCCCATGTCATATATTAAAAAGAGATTTATGTGGCATGGGATTGTAATAAAAAAAATCCCATAATGGGGTAGCATTATAGGATTTATTTAAGATCTGGTAACAACAGTAGGCTTATCTGTGAATGGCATAACTACTAGCTTTGGCATAAACTTCAAGCGTCGCTACCCATTGTTTGATCTTTGTCTGTAACTTTTTCATCATCTTTTTCATAACAATAGTTTTTAATTAAACTTCTCTTTATCTATTAGATGCTAAAAACTGCAAAAGGTTTACTCAAAAAATCTTAAAATTTTATTAAATCTTGATTTCCAGGTTTGTTTTTTGTATTAAAAGGCCTTTAAAACCTATGAATTGTAGCTATTTCACGTTAATCGCTATTTCGGTAAAACATAGGCAGATAGAGGTTAAGAATGTAACATTATTGCTCGATATTTCTCAAGAAAAATACCCAAAGCCAAAGTTATTAGTCTAAAATAATATTTCAATTTGAATACTTACAGGAAATATTTCGTACCTTTATTTAAGCACTATCTTTCTACACACTACTTTTTTGTTTACGGGTTGAGATCGAATATCCCCACTTATATTCATGCCTTTTCTGGCACTATGTTAGCGTACATAATATTATAATTAGTAACCAACCAAAATCCTAGTACAATGAAAACAAAATTTTTAAGTACCATCGTGGTATGTCTATGCTTTAGCATAAGTGTTGCGGCACAAGATTACCTAAACTTCACAGTAACCAATAATACTGGTGTTGATCTTCAATTTATTCACGTTAGCGAAAGCAATAAAAATTATTGGGGAAAAGACCTGATCCCTGATGATGTATTCTTAGCTGGCGACACGTTTATCGTCAGTCTTCCAATAACCAAATATACCATCTGTGCACATGATATGAAAGTCACCGATTTTGAAGATGATTACGCGATCTTAGAAGGAGTCAACTTATGTAAGTACGATAAGATCACCTTATATTTTGATAGGTACGGAACATTAACCTGGTCCCTAGAGGTCAGTAATTAATTCCTTCAATGAAAATTAAAACTGGCTCTCAAAATTTGGAGCCAGTTTTTTCATATTACCTTCATTTAATAAAATAATAAAATGAAAAAAGCATTAATTTTTATTTATGGCATACTCTCGTATGTTGTATTTCTTGCCTCATTTCTGTATGCCATTGGATTTTTAGGTCAGTTTATCGTACCAAAACATATTAATTCCGGAACAGAATCAAATCTCACAATGTCCATTGTTATCAATTTAATTCTATTAAGTCTATTTGCAATTCAGCACTCGATTATGGCAAGACCATCGTTTAAAAAATGGTGGACCAAGATCATTAATCCAGCCATAGAACGAAGTACTTTTGTACTATTAACAAGTTTACTTTTATTCCTAATTTTCTGGAAATGGCAACCCATGACAGATAAAGTGTGGAATATTGAAGGCGAAACATATGTGTTGATCATAAATATTATTTTTTGGGTTGGCTGGGCCATTGTTTTGCTTTCTACCTTTATGATCAATCATTTCCATCTTTTCGGATTAGATCAAGTGTACAATAAGCTCAAGAGCAAGCCACCAACAGGATTGAAGTTTAAAGAACATTTTTTTTATAAACTGGTTAGACATCCAATTATGACAGGGTTTATCATAGCTTTTTGGGCAACGCCAGAAATGACCACAGGACATTTATTATTTGCGGTGGTGACGACCTTGTATATTATAGTGGCCGTGAAATACTTTGAAGAACGTGATCTGAGAAATGAATTAGGGGATGCCTATGTGAGTTATCAAAAGCGTGTTCCTATGCTGATACCCTTTTTAAAATTAGGTAAAAAACCTTGATATTTTAAGTAAATTTTAAGTACAAGTTACTCCCAAATTGAATAACTTGTAGCTATGCAATTCTCAAAGTTTCTCATACTCGTTTTATGTCTTCCAGTATTATGTTTTTCACAATATCAGGCAGACGAATGGAAAGAACGCGATTCATGGATGCCTTTAAAGCGACTCTTTGAAGTAGCTGATATCAAATCGGGAATCCAGATAGCCGACATTGGCTGTCACGAAGGCTACCTTACTGTACATCTAGCAAAACGCGTTGGACAAAAAGGGCAGGTCTATGCAGTAGATGTAAGGAAGGATAGATTAGAAGTATTAAAAAATAACCTAAAAGAGCGTAATCTTAGTAATGTTACCGTAATATTAGGCGATTATGATGATCCTAAATTGCCAGATGGTCAACTGGATGTTGTCATCATTATGGATACTTATCATGAAATGACCGATTATAAGATCATGTTAGAACGGGTTTACAAAGCCCTGAAACCAGGGGGAAAGCTTATTATTTTTGAAAAACTCAAAAAACGCGTTAAAAATGGTACTCGTGATGAGCAGACCGAAGCCCATACTATCGCCTCCAAATATGTAAAAAAAGAGCTGGAAGCTGCTAATTTCACCATTACCAAAGAACTTTATGATCTGGGCGATTGGACCAATGATCCAGAGAAACCCATGTGGTTGGTGGTAGGAGAGAAGGCAGGCGATACAAAAATGAAAAGCAGTAAATTTTGAAAAGATCATGGAACAGACGAGAGGCCATTCAGGCTATAGGATGTGCAACAGCCGCTGTAGCAGTAATGCCTTCTCTATTTGCTGAAAATTCCGAAACACTGATGAAACGAAAAATCCCTTCTTCTGGAGAAGCCTTGCCTATTGTAGGATTAGGCACTTGGCAAACCTTTGATGTTGGCAATAACTCAAGCCAAAGGGAACCTCTTGAACGGGTGCTTTTAAAAATGAAATCTTTAGGAGGAACTATGATCGATAGCTCGCCTATGTATGGCAGTTCAGAAAAAGTAGTAGGAGACCTGTGTTCAAAACTAGATATACCAAACGATTTTTTTTATGCTACAAAAGTCTGGACCACCGGAAAACAACAAGGTATTGACCAGATGGAGGACTCTTTTCGGAAAATGCGACGTGATCAAATGGATTTGATGCAAATTCATAACCTCGTCGACTGGCAAACCCATGCTAAAACACTCAAAGACTGGAAGGCTGAAGGGAAGATCAGGTATTGGGGCTTGACACATTATACCAATAGTGCTCATGAAAAGTTGGCGCAAGTGATTAAACAAGAGCAGCCTGACTTCGTTCAATTTAATTATTCCATCAACGATCGCCATGCCGAGAATTTCCTTCTAGAAACAGCGAAAGACCACGCTGTGGCAGTGATCATTAACAGGCCATATGACGGTGGTAATCTGTTTAGAAAGGTAAGAGGAAAGGACTTACCTGATTGGTGTGCAGACTGGGACATTGCATCATGGGGGCAGTATTTTCTAAAATATATCTTAAGTCATGACGCAGTGAATTGTGTCATTCCTGGTACCTCTAAAGAAAAGCATGTCATCGATAATATGGGTGCGGGTTATGGACGCTTGCCAGATGCCAAAACACGGCAGATCATGCTGAAACATCTTCAAAATATTTAGTAGAATATTATTTAACTAAGCATTTAGATAAATACTATAAAACACTGTATAGAAACGTATTAAGTGTTAAAATATTTTTAAAATACTTGACAAGAGGCCTTTTGATAATTATCTTATAGTAAAAATCAAACAACTATGAAAAAACTACTACTTATTTTAATTACCATACTCACAGTAAATGCGTATGGACAAGACATTTATTTTCAGAAGCCTAACAGAAAGCTTGGCAAACAAGCCAAAGCACTGACCTTAAAGTACAATAAGCAATTGGCCTTAGATGTAGATCAGGAGCTCTTATTTGAAGAAAAGATACACGAATTCTTGATCCGTGCAGAAGAGATCAAAAAGAAGTTCCAAGGAAAAGAAAAACTGGACATGTTGTATGTACTTCAACAACGTGAAACTTTAGAAATGCATGATATTTTAACGCGACCACAATTGTTGTTGTACAAACGTATAAAACCTGATATGCAACCTTTAGAGGTTGTTGACTTAAATAAATTAAATGCAGATAAGGTAACAAGCATGGAAGATTAAATTCGATGTTATTCTTAGTTTTTTAGGTTAAGAAAAAAATCCCATTATAAATTTATAATGGGATTTTTATTTTATAATCTGTGCTTTTGGCTCGTGTTAATCGTCACTAGATACCATTACATCTTCAGATTCCATTAAGGCGAAGAATTTATCGATATTAGGTAAGATCACAATGCGAGTTCTTCTGTTCTTTGCACGATTTTCACGGGTATCATTAGATACCAACGGTTGATAGCTACTACGACCAGAAGCTATTAATTTTTCAGGAGCCACACCAAATTGGTTTTGTAATTTTCTAACAACAGAAGTTGCACGCAAAACACTAAGGTCCCAATTGTCACGAACTTTGTCGTTGCTTATAGATCGTGCATCAGTATGACCTTCTACCATCACATCGATGCTTGGCTCAGAGTTGATGACGTCAGCTAGTTTTTGCAACAAGGCATTGGCTTTACTACTCACTTTATAACTTGCCGTATTGAATAACATTTTGTCAGATATAGAAATCATCACTACGGTTTTGTCGATGTTGATAGCAATATCCTCATCTTCATTGAAGTCTGAAGTATCTATAGTCTTCTGAAGGTTGTAAGCCACAGCAAGATTCATCGAATCTTTTAAAGTTCTAGCCTGACTTAATTTATTTTGATCAACTTTAGTAAGGGTAGCACGCATACGCTCTTTTGTAGCATTAGAAATTACAGCTACGTCACTTACCGTTTCCAGTTTTGAATTGTTTTCTTCTTGCAACTCCGAATTAATGGAGCTTAGAGAATTGATCTTAGTGTTGTAAGCATCAACACGTTTCTGGATGACATCGAACTTGGCTTCAAGATCTTCTTTTTCGACTTTGGTTTTTGTAAGTTCATTTTTGATTTGTCCGTTTTCGGTTTCGAGGGCCAAGTATTTCTTTTTAGACACACAAGATGTTACGAGAATGGCAGATACTGCGAGGATCGCTAATTTTTTCATAATGTAATAATTGTTGTTAAATGGTTTAATTATATGTTATGTACGAAATGTATGGCGATATGGATTACCATGAACATAAATTTTTTATAATTCTGGCTTAGTCGTGATCATTCTATGAACCTAATTTATTACGAAATTAATAATGGTATTTCGTGTTTAATTTTTTTGTAGTTTAAAAAAATAAATCTGCAAGTATGAGAAGAATATAATTAGTACTGAAATCAATACTAATTTAGTTGATAATTGAACTTTTTAAGCAGGATATAAATAGATAAATTCAATATTTTCAATGTCAGAATTAAATTTTACCGAATATGATACCAAAGGGTTCTTTGATGAAATGTTTGATGAAAACAATCAGGTTCGACCCAATTATAAATTGTTTCTTGAACGTCTTCAAAAACTGAGTCATGAAAAATTGAAAGCCCTTCAACATGCTACTGACCGAGCACAGCTCTCATTAGGTATGACCTTTAATGTTTACAGTGATAACCAAGGTATAGAGCGTATTCTTCATTTAGATATAATCCCAAAAATTATCAGCAACACCGAATGGACCTTATTAGAAAAGGGACTACAGCAACGTATAAAAGCTCTGAACTTGTTCATTCAAGATATTTATAATGACAAGAAGGTTTTAAAGGATAAGATCATTCCAAAGGAATTAATTTTCTCTAGCATTTCCTATCTGAAAGAATTGGAAGGTTTCAAACCACCTCGGGATATCTGGTGTCACATTACAGGGTCTGATCTAATTAAAGGTGGCGATGGGCAATATTATGTACTTGAAGATAACTTAAGATGTCCATCTGGAGTTTCTTACATGCTTGAAAATAGGGAGATCCTGAAAAGGACATTCCCTGAATTATTTGAAAAACTAGAAGTAAGACCAGTTTATAATTATACTCATATTTTAAGAGACACCCTTGAATCATTGACCGATACAGAAAATCCGACAATTGTTGTATTAACACCTGGAATATTTAATTCGGCTTATTTTGAGCATTCGTATTTAGCACAACAAATGGGAGCAGAGTTGGTGGAAGGTCGCGACCTAATTGTAAAAGATGATGTCGTTTATATGATTACTACAAATGGATTACAACGTGTTGATGTTATTTATCGTCGTGTAGACGATGATTTTATTGATCCATTGGTATTTAATAAACACTCACTATTAGGAACTCCTGGCTTGTTTAATGCTTATTTAAAAGGGAATGTTGTTTTAGTAAATGCTCCCGGAACAGGTGTAGTTGATGATAAAGCTGTTTATGCCTATATCCCTAGAATTATTAAATACTATTTGGGTGAAGACATGATCATCCCTAATGTAAAAACTTACATTTGTGATGAAGTAGACGATCGTAAATATGTCTTAGAGAACATACATAATTTAGTAGTAAAACAAACCGATGCTTCAGGTGGATACGGAATGCTTATCGGTCCGAAATCAACAAAAAAAGAGCAGGAAGAATTTGTAGCAAAAATAAATCATAATCCAAGAAATTATATTGCCCAGCCTATGATCAATCTTTCAAGAGTGCCAACCATAACTGATGACACAATTGAAGGGCGACATGTAGATTTAAGACCTTACGCCTTATATGGAGAAAGTATAAAGATCATACCAGGAGCTTTAGCTCGAGTGGCATTAAAGAAAGGTTCTATTGTGGTAAATTCTTCACAAGGCGGTGGAAGTAAAGATACCTGGGTGTTAAATAGTTAAAATAAAGAGTATGCTTGGTAGAGTAGCAAACACAATATATTGGATGAACAGATATTTAGAACGTGCAGAGAATTATGCGCGTTTTATGGATGTGAACTTTAATTTATCACTGGAATTACCTCCAAATGAACAGGAGCAATGGCAGCCTCTTGTTGTGATCACTGGCGATTGGGAATTATACCAATCACTGAACACTGAAGTTGAAAAAAATAAAGTCATCTATTTTCTCGCCTTTGAAGAGCAAAATCCGAATTCCATTTACAACTGTATCTTAAATGTTCGAGAGAATGCTCGTGCTATAAGGCCCGATATTACCAAAGAGGTCTGGGAACAAATCAATGCACTTTATTTTTTAGTTAAGAGTGATGTGAGGGTGAAACAGCTTACAGACAGTGAGCTTCGAGAGTTTTTTACCGAAATTAAAAACGGATGCCAATTGCTCTATGGCATGTATGATGCTACTATATCTAGAAATGAAGGATGGAATTTTGGAAAATTAGGACAAGTAATAGAACGTGCCGATAAAACTTCTCGCGTTTTGGATGCTAAATACCATCTGTTGTTAGATTCACCAAATTTGGTAGGATCATCAGTTGATCTCATTCAATGGGCTGCACTCTTAAAGTCGGTAAGTGCTTACGACATGTATCGAAAGAAACATGGTAAATTAACGCCTTCTGGCATCGCAGAATTTTTGATCCTCGACACTGAATTCCCCAGATCAATATTAGCTTGCCTAATAATTGCTGAGCAATCTTTAAGTACCTTATCAGGTAGTTCGGTTGGATTTAATAATAGTGCTCAAAAACAATTAGGCATTTTAAAGTCACAGCTTGAATATATTGATATTCATGACATTATTAAACGAGGGATGCATGAATATCTTGACGATATTCAGTGTAAATTAAATGAAATTTCCTTGGCTATTTACAATTCTTTCTTTGCAATTGGTACACAACAATAATTTAAATAGAATTCACAATCGGAAAATAAACGAAATAGGATTGAAGCAATGAAATTTGAAATAACCCATGAAACATCCTATTTGTTTAGCTCAGAAGTTTTTCTTGAACCTCATTATTTCAGATTTTACCCAAGACAAAACTCTTACCTTGAAGTACAGGATTTTTCAATGTATATAGCTCCGAGCCCCAAAGGACAAAAACAAATTCTAGATGATGAAAGCAACACTGTGGTTTTTTGCTGGTTTGAAGGTATGACTGAATCCTTGACCATTACTACCAAAAGTATTATCGAAAATAAGCCCTTTAATCCGTTTGATTTTATTTTATATCCACAAAGTTTCAACGAAATGCCGTTTAAATATGATGAAACTCAGAAAAAGTCGCTTTATTTTACATTAGAAAAACAAGACATATCAAAAGCATTATCAGATTATGGAAAGGATATTTTAAAGGCTTCTGAAAACAATACGATTCAATTTTTAAGTCAATTCACAAAACAATTACACAAGGATTTTAGTATTGAATATAGAGAAGTTGGTTCACCAATGTCTCCTGATGAGACCTTTATTCTTAAAAAAGGATCATGTAGAGACCTAGCATGGCTGCAAATCAATGTTTTAAGGCATTTAGGAGCTGCCGCACGATTTGTAAGTGGATACTATTACTTTGATATGGAAGTGCCTGCATTTGAATTACATGCATGGACAGAAGTATTTTTACCAGGCACAGGCTGGTTAGGTTTAGATCCAAGTCATGGTATTCTAACAGGTAACACCCATTTCCCTATTGCCTCAAGTGCTCATTACGAGAATACAATGCCCGTTTCGGGAGGAATTCGAGGAAGTGCAAATTCAAAATTAATAACAGAACTCACTATTAAAAAAATATAAGTAGATGAAGATCTTTCAATGTGGTCATTGTAATTATTCGGTTTATTTTGAAAACTATACTTGTGATAATTGCGGACATTTAACAGGTTTTAGAGATAAGGATCGTAAGATGCTTACCTTCGATCCGAGTAGTGAATTCTTGATTTCCGATCGTGAGCAAATTCAATACAAGTATTGTAAAAATAATGAATTTAGAGTTTGTAATTGGGTTATTGAGAGGGATGATCCAGACGACTTTTGTAATGCTTGTCAGTTGAACCGAACCATACCAGACCTTTCTGACCTACAAAATTTTGACCATTGGCGAAATCTGGAAGTCGCAAAACATCGACTCATTTATCAACTTCAGAAAATTGGTTTAGCCATACCAAGTAAAATGAAAGTAGATGACGGTTTATGTTTTGACTTTGTTGCTCAGCGTAATGATTCAAATATATTGACAGGCCATGCTAACGGTGTGATCACAATTTTATTAAGGGAAGCTGATTCTGTAAAGAGAGAGCAAATGCGTAAGCAATTCCGTGAACCATATCGCACTCTTGTTGGACATCTTCGACATGAAGTGGGGCACTATTTTTGGGAACGATTAGTGGCCAATAATCCCAATTTTTTAGAAGAGTTCAGAATTATTTTCGGAAATGAAGAACGTGATTATGCCCAAGCCTTAAAAACCTATTATGAACAAGGTCCAATAAATAATTGGCAAGATTCATTCATAAGCAAGTATGCTACCTCACATCCCTGGGAAGATTGGGCTGAAAGCTGGGCGCACTATCTTCATGTTATGGATATGGTTGAAACAGCTTATTTCTTTGGTCTCAATGTAACACCTATTGATATTGAGGAAGGTATGAAAGCTAAAGCCTCTTTTGATCCATATGCAATTGAAGATTTCGATATTATTGTTGAAACCTGTGTTCCTTTATCCTTTGCGGTTAATAGTATCAATAGAGCTATGGGTGTTCCTGATGTATATCCCTTTGTCATCACACCTGGTGTGATTAAGAAAATGAAGTTCATTCATCAGTTATTGTGGCCCAAGCGTAGATAAATAATTAAATTAGAAAATACTCATTTCAGAGTGGGTAGTGACTTCTTCAAGAAGTTTCATCCCTTTAAAAGAGTTTCCATGTGGGTTCAATTTCGGACTCCAAACAGCAATAGCATAGTTATTCGGATATAAGGCAACAATGCCTCCGCCAACTCCACTTTTTCCCGGCAGTCCGACTTTAAATGCAAATTCTCCAGATTCATCATAAAATCCGCAGGTTAACATGAGTGCATTAATTCGTTTTGATTGACTTGAGCTAACAATGACTTCATTGTTGGAGAGTTTATAACCATTATTAGCAAGAAACGATATGGTATAAGAGAGTTCCTGACAGTTCATTTCCAAAGAGCACATGTCAAAATAGAAATCGAGAACTACAGCTGGTTCGTTTTCTATATTTCCGAAGGACTTTATAAAATTACAGAGCGCCACATTTCTGTAACCATACATTTTTTCTGAATCGGCAATCTTATCTGAATAGTTTAGCTCAGGTAAATCGCTTAGTTTTCTAACAAAGGCAAGAAATTCTTCGCGTGCGTCATCCAAATGCGAAATGAGGATATCGCATATTACAATAGCCCCAGAATTGACGAACGGATTACGAGGGATCCCGTTATTTGTTTCTAGTAATAACAAGGAATCAAATTTGGTTCCTGAAGGTTCTACATCTATACGCTTCCAGATTTCTTCACCTAAAATCTTATAGGCCAAGGTTAAAGATAGCACTTTGGCAATACTTTGTATCGAAAATCTCTCCAGATGATCACCCATACCAAAATTATCACCATTTACCTTGGTCATATGAACACCAAACTTTGATGGATCAACATTTGCCAATTCTGGAATATAGGTCGCTAATTTGCCTTCATCTTCCATTGAATTAGCCATTTGATAAGCCTTTTCAATTATTGTTCTGTAATTATATGCCATGCTATTTTGGTCATTGTTAAATGATTAACAAAGTAAGCTTAAATTTAGTTTTTAAAAATAATTATTATAAGGATTTTTTAGTCTGTTTATCTATGACCAATTTTAAAATTTCCCAAACATTATTCGCAACGATCTTTTGCCCTTCAACATTAGGATGAATGCCATCGGCGAGATTTAATTCAGGAATACCTCCAACATCTTTTAATAGAAAAGGAATGAGTTTTAGACCATTGGTTTCGGTTAGTTCAGTAAAAATAGTTTTGAACTCTAAGGTATAATCCTGACCAAGGTTTGGTGGGAGCTGCATGCCGGCAAGAATTATAATAGCATCAGGATATTTTTCTTTTACCGTGCTAATTATCGCTTGTAAATTTGCACGGGTTTCTGTTAGGGAAATACCTCGTAAGCCATCATTAGCACCTAATTCAAGTACGAATACATCAACCTGCTGATTAAGCACCCAATTGATGCGACCCAATCCACCAGCTGTAGTTTCGCCACTCACGCCAGAATTTATCACCTCATAATCAAGTTCTAAAGAATCTATTTTTGATTGAATTATGGCTGGGAAAGCCTCACTACTGTCTTCTAATCCGTAGCCGGCTGTTAAACTGTCACCAAAGAATAAAATGGTTTTAGTTGCTGTTTTAGTTTCAGAGATAGCTTCATTTTCAATAGAATCTTCTTGAGCTTCAGTCGTCTTCTGAGCACCATCTCCTTTACAAGCCGACAACAAAACGGCGAGAATAAAATAACGAAACATTAACATAATCTGGGACGGATGAGTATTTATATTCAAAATCATTTACTTATTTTGGGCCTTCTATTTTTTCACAAAAGGATATGACAAAGATATTAAAGATTCACGAGCTCGAAAAGACTTATAAAAGCGGTTCAAAAAGTATTACTGTTTTACAAGATATTACTTTCGAAGTTGAACAAGGAGAGACCTTCGCCATTGTTGGTCCTTCAGGTAGTGGCAAGACCACTTTACTGGGTTTATGCGCTGGATTAGACTATCCGGGCCATGGTACTGTTGAATTATGCGGTCATAAACTGCAGGACCTAAGCGAAGATGAACGCGCCAAATTGCGCAATGATGAAGTTGGATTTATTTTTCAGAATTTTCAGTTATTACCAACACTCACCGCCTTAGAAAATGTTGTCGTACCCCTAGAATTACAAGGTGCTAAAAATGCGCAAAGCGTTGGACTGGAATTACTTGAAAAGGTTGGACTTGCTAATCGCGTGCATCATTATCCGTCGCAATTATCGGGAGGAGAGCAGCAACGTGTTGCTTTGGCAAGAGCTTTTTCGAATACACCAAGCATTATTTTTGCTGATGAACCAACTGGAAATCTTGATGAAGAAACAGGAGAAAAAGTAGTCCAGTTGTTGTTCGATCTGAACAAAGAAGCTGGAACAACGCTGGTCATAGTATCTCATGATCTGGATTTGGCCAATAAAACCCAACAAATACTAAGATTAAAGGGTGGAAAGATTTTTAGCAACGAAAGAACGGCAGTCCATTGAAATTCAAAAAATCACATACCAAAGCAGGAATTGGCTGGTTATTTAAAATGGCATGGCGAGACGGGAAGGCGAGTAGTGGCCGACTCCTCCTATTTATGGCCTCCATCATTTTGGGGATTGCTGCAGTAGTTTCGATTCAATTGTTTAGCGATAACCTTAAGGAAAATATTCAACGACAGTCGAAGTCTTTAATGGGCGCTGATTTTTTGATCGACACCAATAATCTCCCATCGGAGCGTGTATTGTCTATCATAGATTCATTAGGTGGTGCCGATGCTTCAGAGGTTACCTTTTCATCAATGGCGGCATTCCCAAAAAATGGAGGCGCCAAGTTAGTGCGTGTTCGCGGTATTGAAGGCCAATTTCCATTTTATGGCAACCTTACTACCGAGCCACCTTCGGCAGGAACTACCTATCAATCATCAGGTGGGGCAGTAGTTGATGCCACCATGCTATTGCAATTTGATGTTCAGGTTGGGGATTCTATAAAATTGGGTGAATTGACCTTACCAATTGTTGGTGAATTAAAGTCGATTCCAGGTTCTGGAGCTATCTCTTCGGCAGTTGCGCCCACGGTTCTCATTCCATTTGATCTAATTTCAGAAACTGCACTTTTACAAGTGGGAAGCCGAAAGGAATACCAGTATTATTTTGAAGCACCAGACATGGATCTCAAACTTTTGGATGAAAAGGTTGATCCACTGTTAGATGATGAAAACGCAGATATCGATACCCATACAAGCACGAGTCGGCGACTAGGACGCAGCTACGACAATTTTGGAAAGTTTTTAAATCTCGCAGCATTTATAGCACTGCTCTTGGGTTGTATTGGTATTGCTAGCTCTGTTCATATATATATCAAAGAAAAACTCGCATCTGTTGCTGTATTAAAATGTCTTGGTGCGTCCAGAAAGCAATCGTTTTTTATCTTTTTAATTCAGGTGGCAGGAATGGGGCTTTTAGGCGGAATTATTGGTACTGTACTGGGCGTTTTACTGCAAGAGACTTTTCCGTATATATTGCAGGAATTTTTACCTTTTGATGTCGAGATAACCATCACGCTCAAACCCCTTGTCATGGGACTACTTCTCGGGCTTTTGATGTCGATCTTGTTTGCACTTTTACCGCTGCTCAGCACCTGGTATGTCTCACCTCTAGAAGTTTTACGTGTGAGTCAGAATGGAGCTAAAAAACCTCGAAGAGCACGTATTTTAACATTTATTGCCATTTTATTTTTTATGTATGGCTTCTCATTTTGGCTATTGAAAAATCTTAGTTTCGCATTTGCATTTACAATTGGTGTGGTTATCACGTTTTCAATACTCGCAGGGATCGCGGCATTATCTATGACCTTGATCAAGAAATTTTTTCCATCACGTTGGGGGTTTACCTCCCGTCAGAGCTTATTGAATTTATTCCGCCCTAATAATCAGACCATGGTATTGATCCTAGCCATTGGTTTAGGTACATTTTTAATAAGTACCTTATACTTTACCAAGGATATCCTTTTAGCCAAGACAGCACTTTCAGGTACAGGCGATATGGCAAATGTGATCATGCTTGATGTACAATCGGAGCAGAAAGAGGCTGTTGCCCAAACCATTTCACAACAGGATTTAAAGATCATTGACCAATTGTCGTTGGTAACCATGCGTGTGCATAGTATAAATGGAAATTTAGTAAACGACATTCGAAAAGATACATCTTCAACTGTAGACCGCTGGGTGTTAAACCATGAGTTTAGAACCACGTATCGGGATTCGTTGATCGCTTCAGAAGTCATCATAGAAGGGGAGTGGACCCCAAAGTTGAATTCGGGTGATCCGGTAGTGATCTCTATATCTGAAGATCTCGCTGGAAATGCTGATCTGAAAATAGGTGATGACATTGTGTTTAATATTCAAGGTGTACTTATGGAAACAACTGTAGGTAGTATTCGTACGGTAGATTGGGCACAGATGCAAATGAATTTCATGATCGTATTTCCTACTGGTGTTTTAGAAGACGCCCCACAATTTCATGTTGTCACGGCCTTTGTACCCGATGCGCCGAGTTCGGCCTTATTACAACGTGATCTTGTTAAGAAATTCCCGAATGTTTCTGTGATCGATCTAAGGCAGATGTACACTATTGTAGAAGATGTTTTGGATAAGGTGACCTGGGTGATCAATTTTATGGCCTTTTTCAGCATACTTACTGGGATCATTGTACTTATTGGTTCTGTACGAACCAGTAAATACCAACGCATACGTGAGAGCGTTTTATTACGTACCATGGGTGCTAAAAGCCGACAGATATTAAAGATCACTGCCTTAGAATACTTGTATTTAGGGATCTTAGGAAGTTTGGTTGGTATTCTATTGTCTCTAGTTGGCAGTCAGTTGTTGGCTACCTTATTATTTGAAGAGCCTTTTGTGCCTTCAATAGTGCCCTTCTTGGTATTCTTACCTGGAATTACCTTATTAGTATTACTCATTGGAATGAGTAATATTGGAAGCGTACTTAGAAGTCCGCCACTTGAAGTACTTCGTAAGGAAGTTTGATCTAAATTAAAGGCCAAAGCCTGATAAACGTTTGTGTTAAATAAGATGATGGGCTTCCATAAGTTCATAAAAAACACTATTTTTAGTAGACTAACTTCGGCCTGAAAGGTCTTTTGCTGAACCCGCCACGAATCTTCATTATCGGCTATCTGACGGGTCCTAAAAACATACACTATGAAAACAAAAAATTATTTTAAAGGTGCGCTGTTGTTAGCTGCACTTGTCATGTTCCTATTTTCAGGATGTAGTCCAGAATCACAAGGAGTGACCAGCGATGAAGAACTACGAGCGCATTCCAAAAAGAGGACCTATACCACCTCATTGAATGGCCGAAATGAAGTGCCCTCTAATGAATCAAAGGGCGCTGGTGTGGCCATTGTTAAGATCAGTAAAGATGGTAACAGTATATGGTACAAGGTCAATACGGCTAATGTGGACGATGTCTGGGGTGCTCATTTCCATTTGGCACCAGAAGGTTCCAATGGTGGTGTTGTGGCAGCCTTGTATGCGAACCCTGATCAACCATCAGGACCTGCCAATGGTGTATTGGCACAAGGGGTGATCACTGCGGAAGATGTCGTGGGAGCACTAGCTGGCGATCTCGATGCGCTCATCCAGGCCATCAAAGATGGAATGATCTATGTAAATGTGCATACCGAAGGCATTCCTTCAGGGGAATTACGCGGACAACTCTAATTAAAATAATAAGATGCGATATTTAATCCCGAAGCGTTTTTGTTTCGGGATTTTTTAATGGATGTTTTTTAAGGTTCATGCTCCAATTGTTTCGCTTTTGCCTCTATAAAAGTAGCAATGGCTTCTTTTTGAGCTTCGGTGATGTCGCTCTTATTAAGCAGACGATTGCCAATGCCTTCCAGATGTTCTTCAAGAAGATCTTCATGCCAGGCGTCATTTTTATCCAGGTCGAATACTGCAATCGCGCCAGCCTTTTGGGTTGGCAGTGTGCTTTGATGACAGCTCCCACAATGGGTGATGAGGACGGTTCGGGTGACATTAGAGTTGGCTTCAAATGCTTCGGTATCAACAGATGTTATGGCATTCGTGGAATCAACGGAAACCTCGATGTGTTCCTCTTTTGTTGCATGAGTAGTCTGATTACAATGTTGCAAGTGTACCGCTAAAAGCAGAAAAGAAAAGAACCCTATTTTAAAGCTGAACGACATAATAAACCGTTTGACTTAAGATACGGAATTATTCCTTACGCTCCGTAGCTCGAAAAGCGTAGGAGTGAGGACGATGTGCTACTTAGTACTTTGGTACGAAGTGGAAGAAAAATGAGTTTCTGGAATGGTTAACTATGGCAAATCATCTATGGAGTTAGGGTTATTTGTAGGCGTTAAATCTGTTCCGCATACGCGACAATAATTAGAATCTACTAAAATGTCTTCCGACTTACATCTTGGGCAATACACTCCATCTAATTTCTTTTGTCTTGCGGCCGAAACTACCCC
>JABDMU010000036.1 GCA_013001285.1 Flavobacteriaceae bacterium | reverse complement strand
ATACAACATTAAGATATCCTGAACATAAATATCTTATAGGAGGTGTCAGCATTAGTAATCAGTTTTCAAATTTCTCTAAATCCTTGATGATCGAATTTATGAAATCACATTATTACGATCCTTATGTTGCGCAATATGTACATCCGAAAAAGGAATTCAAAGTAAAATTAAAAGACGCCGATAAGGATTTTGTTTTTGATGCCACCGAAGCAGATCTTAATAAATTTGATAAGATCATTGACGAGGTTGAGCCAGGAGCGCTTCGACTACCAGTGTTACTAAAAAAATACATAAAGCAAAATGCCAAGCTTGTGGCCTTTAATGTAGACCCTTTATTTAACAATGCTGTTGATGGATTGATGTATATAAAAATCGCCGATCTCCCTGAAAGCACAGTACGTCCTGTTATGGAAGAGTTTCAAGAAGAATTAGAACGGAAATTCTTCGAATCGAACGGGAATTAGTTCCATTTCAACATGTTAAAGGAAATGTGTGCTATATCAAGAACACTCACTTTTGTTTAGTTACCAACCCTTTTGCTTCGTCTTTCTAGAAAATGATTGTCGTGCCATTCGCCATCCAATTGTCCAATTTTTTCTTTGATGCCTACCACTCTGAATCCGCATTTTTTATGCAGTTCTATACTCGCAATATTTTCTGAAAAAATACCGGCTTGCAAGGTCCAAAATCCATTTGCTTCGCTTTCTTCAATAAGTGCATTTAGTAATTTCTTTCCGATCCCTTGACCTCGAAATTCCTCGGCAACATAAAGGGTTACTTCTGCAACACCTCGATACACCTTTCGTGAAGAAACTAAGGATAAGGCAGCAAACCCCAAAATGGTATCATTGATATGAGCCACTAATCTGCAGGAATCTATGAATTTTTGGTTCCATTCTTCCCAAGTTGGAACGGCAGTTTCAAAGGTTGCCATTTTGGTTTTCAAACCTTGCTTATAGATCTCTGAAACCTCTGGCCAATCGGATTTGATGAACTGTCTTATTGAGACCATCTTTAATTTTTAGCAACAATTCCCGTCTGGACTACAACATGGTTCTCCACTGAGAACGGCTTCTTTTACTTCTTCAACCACACCACAGATGGTTTTAGCTTTACAATCGGTTTTTTCAATCCCCAATTTTAGAATAAGATTTTGATCTGATATTTCGTAATCATTAACAAAAAGCTGTGCCGTATGAAAAGTATCATTACTGTATTCAAATTTCACTTCGGCCTCCAGATCATAAGGTTTCATGGTTCCTACTTTATTAAGAATGCCAAGAGCTTTGAGCGTTGACATGTACTTTGTTTTGCCAATTTCAGTTGGACTTTCCCATAACTGAATTACGGTTTCATTCCAGGAATCGGCTTGAGCGCCACAATCGACAGCGTCAATTTTAGTATGCTTTACTTCGGTGATGTGGTAGTTTGCACCCACTAAGGCATTTGGTTTATATTCAAATAATAATGCTTTGTCCTTATGGTTTTGGAATAATTCGAATAATTCTTGAGTTTTCATAATTTTTAAGTTTTTATATTAACAACAATTACTTTTAGTTTGATTAAAGTATGCATTGAGATGTTCTTGAATTTCTTGAAATCGATCAACATTTAAGCAGTAACAAATACTTTTCCCTTCGAAACTTCCATTTAGCAAGCCAGCTTCATTGATAACTTTCAAATGTTGGGAAATTGTAGGTTGTGCCAATCCAATTTTATCGACAATATCATTACAAATACACGATTCTTGAGAACTGATGTATTTAAGTATAGCAACTCGAGCAGGATGCGCAAAAACCTTTGCTATTGCTGCTATAGCATTGATCTGATCTGAGTAAATATCAACTTTTGATGCTCCCATTTTATGGTTTATTCTATAATTACAAGTCAAAGATATGCATTTAATTGTATTATTGCAATATTACGATATTAAATTTGAATAAAAAGATCAACATCTTATGATATTGACCTTCTTAATTGGTGTTTGTATGTAATATATTTCTAGAACCAAGGTTTTCGACCAACCTGGTATGTATTGTAAAAATCTTCGTCTGATTTAGTTAAATAAATGATCCCTTCTATCAAACCAATTAGTCCAGGAATCCATGCGATCAAAATCCCAATGCCAATACATGATGTCACGACACCAACAATGAATAATCCTAGGAGGATAAAGCCTTCTTTTTGATAGCCTAAAATGAATTTATGAACACCTAGTGCTCCTAGTAGTATACCAAGAATGCCGGCTAACACTTTTTTGTTTTCGCCTTTGCTCTTTTCAAAAGTATCTTTGGCTTCATCAACAAATTCTTTTGCTGAATCTTTAGCCTCTTTCGCAAACTCAGAAGCTTTTTCCTTAGCTTCTTTTGCCAATTCCTCTGCTTTGCCTGCTGCTTTTTTAGCACCATCTTTCGCGTCGCCTAACATATCGTTAAGATCATCACGCAAGTCTTTGTTATCGTCTGACATTTTTATTTTTTTTGGTTAGTATATTAAAGGTAATAAAAAAAAGTTTTGTCTTATGAAAATGCTGAATCAACAGGCTCCCAAAGTTCTATCTTATTCCCCTCAGGATCAAGTATCCATCCAAATTTTCCATAGTCGAATTCTTGTACGTCTCCAACTATTGTAACGCCTTCCTTTTTCAAGTCAGCTAGCAATTCGTGCAAATTTTCGACTCTAAAATTCATCATGAATTGTTTGTCACTTGGTTGAAAATATTTTGTGTCCTCTTTAAACGGAGACCACTGCGTTGAGCAATCCTTTCCGTCTTTATCTTTCCACCAGAATGTGCAACCGTAAGCGTCAACTGGTAAGCCTAAATGCTTGCCATACCATTCCTTTATTTTGTCGGGATTCTTTGTCTTAAAGAAAAATCCCCCAAGACCAGTAACTCTTTTTTTCATTACGCTTATTGTATTAGTATGTGATTAAACTATTATGTTACAGTGATTACGTCGTTTTAACGTGAGATTCATATAGATCTATCCATTGCTGAGCCGTCATTTTCCGACTTAGCTCTGCGATTAATTCGTATGGAATGTCCTCTATTTTTTTAAATCGGACGCAACTTTTTCCCATATCCAATTTGTATTTACAATGTTTTGGGTATTCTGAAGTAAACCACTTTAATAATTTCTCATTTGCATAAACCCCCATATGATATACCGCAATAAAATTCTTCTGTGATGCAATACTCATAAATGGCAAAGGCAATTCTGGTGAACAGTGATAGCCATCTGGATAAATGGAATGTGGCACCACATAACCTATCATGCCGTAATTGATACATTCTTCAAACCCAGAAGGTAAATTGTCATTTATTACTTTTCTTAATTTTTTCATCGGTTCCTGACGTTCGTCGGGAAGCTGATTGATGTAATCGGTTGGTGAATTCGCCTTATACTGCATATTACTCTTATTTGAATTATAAAGTTAACAAAATTTAGATTGTATTTTGTCAACTATCGTTTGGGCTAGTTTCACTTTGCTCTCCACTGTCCACCCTGCAACATGAGGCGATAGTATCACATTTGGAGCTTTTGTGAGGTATTGAAATTCTTTAGGAACATCTTTTGAAGAAAAAAGGGTTTCAAACGAGGACTTTTCATATTCTAACACGTCTAAACCTGCGCCTAATATTTTTCCCGATTCCAATGCTGCAACAAGATCTTTGGTTACTACACTCTTACCTCTTGCTGTGTTAATCAACCAAAACGGATGTTGAAAAGCATTGATGAA
Organism: Flavobacteriaceae bacterium; assembly: GCA_013001285.1. Lineage (GTDB taxonomy): Bacteria > Bacteroidota > Bacteroidia > Flavobacteriales > Flavobacteriaceae > JABDMU01. The sequence continues at coordinate 35,374 of JABDMU010000036.1, read as the reverse complement.
ATTGGTATTGATCATGCCTTCGGTCAATGCTGTTAAGGGTGTATGCAAGCTCAATACTTCGGCGTATAACTGCAATTCCTGTAAGGAAACTTGCTTGGCATTTTCATCGCCAACATTAGCCTTAATATCATAACAAAGCACATTAACATCAAATCCTTTTAGTTTTTTTGCAAAAGATTTTCCTGTATTTCCATAACCAATAAGCCCCACTGTTTTTCCATCCAATTCTACACCTCTGTTGCCTTCTCTATCCCAGAGACCGTTTCGAACCTCTCCATCGGCCTTATTCAGTTTGTTAAACAATGACAATAGCATTGCCAAGCTGTGTTCACCAACGGCGTTTCGATTGCCTTCTGGTGCTGGGATTAAAAAAACACCGTTTTTTTCAGCACAGTTTACATCAATATTTTCAAGACCTGCTCCTACGCGTCCAATAAATTTGAGCTTTGTTGCTTTTTCTAAAAAATGTTGATCGATCGTAAAGCGACTTCGAATGATCAATCCGTCATAGTCCTTGATCTTCTCCTCGATATCTTTTTTTGAAGACAAATAATCTTCATGATTCGTGAAGCCAAGCGCATTCAGTTGGGTTATTATTAGTGGATGGTTTTCATCTACATGTAAAATTTTCATGCTTAGATCTTTGGGTAATGGGTTTGTGTTTTTTCATGTTGAACATCTCCGGTATGTGCGGTACTCAACTTTTCAAACAGAAGCACATGTACCTCTTCATCGTTCTTAGTCATCGGATTGTGCTCAACACCTTTTGGAACGACGATCAATTCGCCTTGTTTGACAACCTCCGTACGGTCCCTGAATTGCATATAAAGCGTTCCTTTAATCACCTGAAACAATTCATCCTCTTCATCGTGTTTGTGCCAAACGAATTCGCCTTTCAATTTAGCTAGAATGACTTGCATATCATCTACAACAGCAATTTGATGCGGATGCCAGTTTATATTAAACTTTGAAAACTTCTCTTTGATGTTAATGGTTTTCATGTTCTAAAAATACAAAGTTTTGCGTTAAGGGTTGAGCAATTTGTTTGAGCTCTTTTTTAAAAGCGAGTTGCGAAAACCTGACCCCTGAAGTGCAGACGGAAAGGGGGAACGCCCAAATCATAAATAATTAAATACCAAGAATTAGTTTTGCGATCCAGAAGTAGATAAGAATCCCAAAGATATCGTTACTTGTAGTAATAAATGGTCCGGTAGCAATAGCGGGATCTATGCCTCTTTTATTAAGGAACAAAGGTACAAAGGTACCAATGATACCAGCTACGATAATGACGATGACCAAGGAGGCTGAAATGGCTAAGGCTGTATAAATATCTTTTTCCCATATCCATACGAAGATCAATAAAAATGCAGCTAGAATAATACCATTTAAGGTAGCGAGCAACATTTCTTTAATCAACCGGTTATTGATACTTCCTTTTACGTCGTCATTAGCAAGGCCTTGCACGATAATGGCACTAGATTGTACACCTACGTTTCCTGCCATGGCGGCAATTAATGGTGTGAAAAAGAATAACACGGCATGATCTTTAATCATATGCTCAAAATCGCCCATGATCAAGGCTGCTCCTACACCACCTACTAATCCCAAAAACAACCATGGGAGTCGGGCTCTTGTTAATTCTAAAATACTATCACTTGATTCTACGACCTGTGTGATACCAGCTGCCATTTGATAATCTTTTTCGGCTTCTTCTTTAATTACATCTACGATATCATCAATTGTAATACGTCCTTTAAGAACATGGTCATCATCGACCACTGGTACAGCTTCAAGGTCATATTTTTGCATCAATTTTGCAATATCTTCAGCATGTTCGTCAACATGTACCGAGTCTACTTTTGGAATATACACACTACTGATATGGGCAGAATCTGCTGCTATAAGCAGATCTTTTAAAGACAAGCGTCCGATGAGTTTATCATCATTATCAACAACATATATTGAATGTACTCGTGTTACATTTTCAGCTTGAGCACGCATTTCACGTACACATTGAGTGACCGTCCAATTTTCATTCACCTTGACCAATTCCTTCGCCATTAATCCCCCTGCCGAATGTTCATCATAAGCTAATAGCTCTTGGATATCGGCCTTATGCTCGGCATCTTCTATCTCGGCAATAACATTCTCCTGACGATCTTCAGGAAGTTCGGCAATTATATCGGCAGCATCATCTGAATCTAATTCTTCAATTTCCTCTGCAATTTCCTTAGCCGACAGGTTTTCTAGAATTTTTTCGCGTACATCTTCATCTAACTCTGCAATGATATCGGAGGTTTTCTCACTATCTAATAATTTGATGATGTAAATGGAATCCTCAAAATCAAGTTCGTCAATAATTTCGGCGATATCCGCATAATGGTATTCGTCAAGAAATTTCAGGACTTCGGAGCGATTTCCGGCAGCAATAATCTCCTGAACTTGTTCAATAAGTTCTGGACTGATTTTAAAAGTAATATGTTCTTTGTTTTCTTCTTCCAAAATCGAATTTAATTTTGATCATTCTCAATAAGAGAGGTCATTTCAATAAATGCCTCAACACTCAATTGTTCTGGGCGCTTGCCAAAGATAACATTTGCTTTTAATTTTTGAGATAAATTGAAATTTTTTAAACTGTTGCGTAATGTTTTACGACGTTGATTGAAAGCAGCCTTGACAATCTTAAAAAAAAGTGACTCATCACAGGGCAATTTGTAATCTGCTTTTCGCTTTAAAAACAATACCCCAGAATCGACCTTTGGCGGTGGATCGAATACGGTTGGAGGCACCGTAAAACAATACTCGGCGTCATAGAAGGCTTGGGTTAACACCGATAAAATACCATATACTTTGCTGCCTTCTTTTGAACAAATGCGTTGTGCTACTTCCTTTTGGAACATCCCGGAAAATTCAGGTATTTGATGGCGCAATTCTAAGGTTTTAAAAAGGATCTGTGAAGAAATATTATATGGAAAATTTCCAATAACAGCAAAGCTTTCTTTCTCAAAGGTTTGACTCAGATCATATTTTAAAAAGTCCTCTTCAATGATTCGAGGCTCTAGATTTAAATAATGAGCTTTTAAATAGGCAACAGATTCGCGATCGATTTCAATGACATGGGTTGTGACCTTTTTTTTCAACAAATACTTTGTCAAAACGCCCATACCCGGCCCGATTTCCAAAACATGTTTATAACCTTGGTAAGATAAGGTGTCAGCAATTTTCATCGCAATGGTTTCATCCTTCAAGAAATGCTGTCCGAGATGTTTTTTTGCTCTAACGGCCATGTTACTTAAAGTTCACTTTATATTCGTCAATAATTTGAAGTTCCGTTCTAAATGCCAACATTTTATCGGCAAATTTCTTCATGCCATCAGTTCGTAATTTTTCCGCATCGTATTTGTAATAGTCATCAAGAGCTTGTCTGGACTGCGCTCTATATTGGATGGAGTAGGTGATACCTTCCAACTCTTCTTCAACTAGAACCCGTGTTAATTTTGCTTCGGTGAAACGACCAGTTGAAAGCACTACCGGAATATGTTCTTTGATCCATGACAACCATTCATCATGAACGCTTTTATCGATACTCACAGTAACATTGTAGATATACATTATTCTAAGTTTTTTGCAAATAACAGAAGTTCTTCGTCTTCTTCAAAAGGATTTACTTTTTTTTCAAAGGTCATCCCTAATTTTTGTATCAAATTAATGGAATCTGTATTCAAGGCCAATGTAATGGCGGCTATTCTTTTAATGCCGAATTTCTCTTTAGCAAGTTTTAGTATTGTAATAGCTGATTCATACCCATATCCGTTCCCTTCAAATGCCGGTAAAAACCCGAAGCCTATATCTACATCTTCAAGCTCCTCTCTCTTTATAAGACCACATATTCCAATAATGGTTAAGGGGTCTACTTTCAGGCAAACTTTATAAAATCCAAAGCCATGCTCTTTGTAACATTTTAAGATCGTTTTTTTTAAATGCTGTTTAGCATCATTTTCTGAGGATATCTTGCGGTCGCCAATATATTTTATCCATTTAGGCGTATTCATTAATTCAACAAAAAAATCTGCGTCTTCTAAGGTGACTTCAGATAAAATAAGTCGTTGGGTTTTGGCAACAATCATTGAGTATTTTAATTAATAACATCGCCACGAAGGGCACGATACTTTTTTCTTGCCTCAACAAAGTAGATACTATCTGCGTGATTAAAAAGTATTTGTTCGTATAATTCCTGAGCTTTTTCAGGTAGTCCCAAATGCTTCATGTAGATCTCTGCCAATGCATAATAGGCGTCATCAGCAAGAATCTCTTCTTTATAATCTTTAATTATTCGCAAATAATTTGCTTCGGCCTTATTAAACTCGCCTTTCATTTCAAAAAGTTGAGCTTGTTTTAAAAGTGCCTGATCAATAATCGTTTCTGTTTTATGATTTTGAAGTATGGTGTCTAACAAGGCAATGGCTTCATCATTTTTATTTTGATAGGCAAAAAGATCAGCCTTCGAATAAAGTTTTAGTGCTGTTTGTGTAGAATCTTCAAACTTATTATCTGAAATCAGGAGTTTGAGATCTAAGGCATCGTTCGCGATTAGTTGTGAAGTTGATGACTTCAATACCTTTAATTGCGATTCGGCCCATTTGAAATCCCCTTTATAGTAGCTTGCCTTTGCTACCTTGAATCTTGCTTCCTGCGATATCGCACTATTTTTTAAGCTTTGTTGAATTTGCGAATAATATATTAGGGCCTCATTAAATCGCTCCTGAAACACCAAAATGTCACCTAATTTCAATTTAATCTTCGCTTCTTGAAACCTTGATAATTGATTTTCGAGCGATGCTTTTAAAAAATTAATAGCACGAATGGGTTCATTCAAATGAAATGCTAAAAAATGTCCATAAGACAGTTGAAGCTCTGCAGTTGGTGCCTGAAGCCCATATTGCTCAAATAATGCTTCATACTTTTTTTCAATGGCCTTTAGTTCCTTCTGATCTGCATGCTTTATTTGAAGTTCTAATTTGTTCTTATTCGCATCTAGAACCATATTGCTATCGAATGCATTAGCAATAATATAGTCGAAAATATCAGTGGCAGTCTCAATTTCATTTTCTTCCATAGTGATCATGGCAAGGTCAAGAATACCTCGAAACGATTCCTTTTGTCTATTATAAATGGCCTTTTCCTGCGCAAACGCCTTGTGATATTCGCGTTGCTGAATGAACAACCAACTTAAAAGTTCATTCCACATGATATTTGGCTGCGATTGTATTTTTTTAAGTAGTACTTGTCGCAAAAGTTTATTGTTTTCGTTAGCAGGATTCTCAGAAATATATTCACTAAAAGCACGCTTTGCGAAATTGATATAGGTATTATTATACTCGATGAAATCTATGTAACTCCTAAACATCTTCTCCACCTCTTGTTGTTCGCCATAGATTCGTGCCAACTGCATGTTATAATTACTTCCAGGTTTCAATTCCATGGCGCGTTCATAAACCTGAGCAGCATAATCGATGAGTGCATGTTCTTCAAATTTTTTCGCGACATAAAAAGCATATGCTGGGCGTTCTTCAATTTTAGTTTTGGCCAATTCGAAGTACTCCTTGGCCTTTATCTCATCTTTCTTCAGCAAATAATTGTAGCCTAATTCTACATAGTAATGGGGAAAACCATGTTGTTCAATAACTTCTTTCAGTAGACGTTCAGACTCATCTAACTGTTCTAGTTGTTGAAGCACTTCAATTAATCTGAAAAAGTAATTTTGATTTCCTTTATTTGATTTATAAAGTTTCTGATAAGAGATAAGCGCTTTCTCAAACTGACCAGCATCATAGTAACTTTTTGCAAGCTGCTCTGATTGACCAAATGAAGCAAGGCCCCATAGAAAAGCACATATTAGAAGTAGGGTTCTCATTATCAAGGTTTGTGTAAAGATAACAAATGTGTTTGTGAGTAAATGTGAATGTTTTAATAAAAAAAAAGCCTGAACTTAAAAGTTCAGGCTTTACCATCCAAAATAAATGTGCTATTAATCAAATTTCATAAAAAATGATTCAATTATCCTGTTTGGGTGTTATATCTATATTTTAAGTATTTCTCAATTTGGGTTGTATTCTTTAAAATAAAACTTTTGTCATTATTACTACTAATACAACCAGCAATATAATTCGTTTTACATTCTTCATTAAAGTAGGTTAAAAGGCAATTGTGAAACGAACTTCTAAAAAAATTAGCAAAAATCAAAGAAAAACGAAGGAAATTCGTTGAACAGCGTGTTTTTTTTACACTTTATCGAAAAATAGATGGTTTTTTTCTAGAGTTAGGTCTGACTTATCTTACAATTAGTTAATAACTTCAAACCCTGTATAAGGCACTAAAACCTCTGGTATTTTTATACCATTATCGGTTTGATTATTCTCGAGAATGCCCGCTAATACTCTTGGTAATGCCAATGAACTTCCATTAAGTGTATGTGCCAACTCACTTTTGCCTTCAGCATTTTTAAACCGTAGTTTCAATCGGTTAGCCTGAAAGGTTTCAAAATTTGAAACCGAAGAAATTTCTAACCAACGATCTTGTGCTGTAGAAAACACCTCAAAATCATAAGTTAACGCAGACGTAAATCCGAGGTCTCCCCCACATAAACGTAAAATTCTATAAGGCAATTTCAATTCTTGCAAAATGGTTTTTACATGAGCAACCATTTCGTCTAGTGCTTCATAAGAACGGTTTGGGTGTTCAACTCGTAGAATCTCTACTTTGTCAAATTGATGCAATCTGTTTAATCCGCGTACATGTGCGCCATAGCTTCCTGCTTCTCGTCTAAAACAAGGTGTATAGCCAGTTAATGCTTTAGGCAATTCACTTTCCTGCAATAGTTCGTCTCTAAAGATATTGGTTGCAGGAACTTCAGCTGTTGGAATCAGGTATAAATTATCTTCGGTAACATGATACATTTGACCTTCTTTATCTGGAAGTTGACCTGTCCCTAAACCCGATGCTTCATTCACTAAATGTGGTACTTGAACTTCGTCATATCCAGCTGCGGTGTTACGATCAAGAAAATAGGAGATCAAAGCACGTTGCAACTTTGCACCTTTGCCTTTATAAACTGGAAATCCTGCACCTGTTATTTTATTACCTAACTCGAAATCTATGATGTCATATTTTTTAGCCAGTTCCCAATGTGGCAAAGCATTATCACCCAATTCTGGGATAGTGCCTTCTTCAAAAACAACTTCATTGTCGTCTTCAGAATTGCCTTTCGGAACAGATTCATGAGGCACATTTGGTAATTTATAAAGCAATTCTTGAAGCTGATCTGCTGTTTGATTCAATTGCTCAGATAAGGTCTTACTGTCTTCTTTCAATTGAGATGTTTTCTCTTTCAATTCATTTGCCTTCTCATGCTCGCCTGACTTAAATAATTGTCCAATTTCTTTTGATAATTTATTCGATTCAGCTAAGGTGTTGTCCAATTTTGTTTGCAATTGTCGACGCTCCTCATCTAACTTCAGCACATCATCTATCATGGACTTAGCATCTAAATTTCGTTTTGTTAAACGATCAAACACTAATTCCTGATGCTCTCTTATAAATGGTACTTGTAACATGATGCTTATTTTAGGCGACAAATTTAAGGATTTGAAGCTTTACTTTTATCTAATTGGGAAGGTAAAATCCACGGACTGTGTTTAAAGGCATTCCATTTTACTGATGCCATATCAATTTCGGGGTCGATCAGTTTTTGAAATCGCCTTCCGTTTACTTTAACCTGACTATTTACATATACAGCTATATCTTGTCCATCTTTAGCATAAAGTTGCTTTAAATACTGCGAAAACTGCCAAATTACATCTGGTCTTGTACTGGCAATTTGTTTTTGTTTTTTGCTGAGATGATCATCTAAATTAATTTTTACAGCTTTGTTGGTGTCTTTATTAACCACGGTATAGGTGGTAAGCCCAACTCGAGAACGCAACATCATGCGCCAAGACAAGCGATGACCTTCTTCTGTCCAAAGTACATTATCCTGAATAAAGTGATGTCGTATTGGCAATACCAATTGAATGATAAAATACACACTTAAAATTGAAAGAAATACATTTTGATGTTTTGGTTTTTCTATAAATTGACCTTCATAAAGCGTTTTCTTTTTTAAAAATATATTTCGAATGGTTTGCGGTTCAAAAAAGAAGAGGCAAAGCGCCAATGACATATACGGAAATATCCCAACCTGGAACACGATAGAGTTGAACAGATGAAAGAATATAGAAGCAAAAAACGCCCATTTTCTAGTTGGCTTCCATAATAGTAAAGGGATGACCAAAAGATCAAATATGATCCCTGAGTAAGCAAGAAAATAATGAAACCCCTTATTCTGAAAGAATTCTCCAACAACATAATAATGTTGTTTGCTTTTCATCAAGATTTCCGCCACTGAAGTATCTAACCAATCACCATACATTTTTGCAATAGAAGCATAGGTGTAAACGATCCACATTTGTATGATCAAGATCCAACTACACCATCGTGGCATGCTTATGCTCTTTAAATTCGGATCGCGTTTTACGTCTAATGACAAATATCTGTTTGCAGGAAGGATGGCCATGATTAAACACAATAATATAAGCAGATAATAGTGGTTATTATAGGATGCTTTTTGCATGAAATAAGTCGCTGTCCACATAATCGTATAGGCCAAAATACTCAAACGATATCTGTAGCCTAACATGACCATGACTCCAAAAATACCCATGATCGCATAATATATATACATCCACGATCCTGGTAGTGGTTGCAGCCATTCAAAACCAATAAAGGCGAACGTAAATTCTGGATCGATCAAGGTGTCATTCACCCAACCTGTGACCACGGCTCCAAACGCTTCCAAGGCGATAAGCAATCCGAAAAAAATACGAAAAACAATTAAGGCGCTATTATCAATATGTTTAAAAAGAAAAGACTTAATCATTGTGATCCTTTATAAATGACAAGGCCATTTGTCTGTCTTTTTTAAGCTGTTCTTTTAGATCATCAACAGATTCAAACTTTTGTTCATCACGAAGTCGTTGCAGCATATCGATCTGAAGTTTTTTACCATAAAGGTCATCGTTAAAATCAAAAAAGTTGATTTCGATAAATTGTACCTTGCCGTCATTAAAGGTAGGATTGGTGCCTATGTTCATCATGCCGAATATGGTCTTTCCATTGTATTGCGACCTAACGACATAAACGCCATTTTTTGGAATGAGTTTATAGGGTTCCTCTATGTGAAGATTGGCCGTAGGGAAATCCAATTTTTTTCCAATACCTTTTCCCTTAACAACAGTACCTGTGAGCATAAAATCATAGCCCAAATATTTATTGGCAACCTTAAGATCGCCTTCAATCAAGGCTGTTCTTATCTTTGTTGAACTTACAGCAACTTCGTTCACTTCCTGCGCTGAAATTTCGGTGACTTCAAACTCGAAAATTGATCCAAATTCTCGTAAATCATCAATATTAGCAGCTCTGTTTCGCCCAAAATGATGATCATAACCAATAATTATATGCTTTGTTTGCAGCTTTCCAATTAGCACATCTCTCACAAAATCGTGGGCCGACATTCTTGAAAATTCGGTAGTGAATTCTTTTACCACTAAATGGTCTACGCCAAAGCGTTCTAGTAGCAGTGATTTTTCATCGATGGTATTGATAAGTTTAAGGCTAGAATCTTTTTGCAGTACCATTCGCGGATGAGGAAAAAATGTCAAGACCACAGCTTGATACGTTTTCTTTTTGGCAATTTTTACAAGGCGATTAATGATCTTCTGATGCCCAATATGAACACCATCAAAGGTTCCAATAGTTACTACGGAGTCGCTTTTAAAATGAGAATCGATGGCGCTTTTAATTTTCACTAATTATTATTTTCCGTTAAAGGTATTCATAGTAATATTAACTCCTGCTAATACGAATGATCTAATCAGCTCACAGCTTAAATCGAGACGTTCTTTTAAATCTTCAGATTCCTTTTCACTCCATTCTCCAAGAACATAATTCACTTGTCTGCCTTTTTGAAAAGCGTCACTGATACCAAATCTAAATCGGTTATAGTTTGTTGTATTTAATTTGTCTTGAATGTCTTTGAGACCATTATGCCCGCCGTCACTCCCACTGGTTTTTAATCGAATTGTTCCAAAAGGTAAATTAAGGTCATCTGTAATGATCAAAAGGTTTTTTGGATCTATTTTTTCCTTATTCATCCAATAAACAACTGCTTTTCCACTCAAATTCATATATGTGCTTGGTTTCAAACAAATAAGTGATCTGCCTTTGAGTTTTACAGTAGCGATGTCTCCCAATTTGACAGTTTGAAAAGACACTTCTTCTTTTGCAGCAAAATGATCTAATATTTGAAATCCTACATTGTGTCTTGTATTGGCATATTCGGAACCAATATTTCCTAAACCAACAATAAGATACTTTTTCATAGGGGGAATTTCCTTTCTTTTTTTTATTCCAAATAGGTCATACAAAAATTGACACATGCATATCGCTTTTGGTAAAAATAAAAAAAGCATCCTGAATAATCAGAATGCTTTTCTATATAAAAATTGAATTTTTTATTAATTACCTTCAGCAGGTGCGCCTTCAGGTTTTGGAGCATCTCCTCCACCTTCTGCTGGAGCCGCTGCTCCTTCTGCTGTAGTTCCTTCAGTTCCTTCTGCACCTTCTGCTCCTTCTTCAAGTTCTTCATCTTCATCGATTTCATCAACAATTGCAGCTCTTGCAGTTTTGATCTGACAAACTACTGTATTGTCTGTATGAAGAAAACGATACAATTCATTTTCAAGATCAGTAACATAAAGTTTTGCACCGATCTTCATTTTTGAAATATCAGCTTCAATAAAATCTGGAAGATTTTCTGGAAGTGCTTTCACTCTTAATTTACGTCTGTTACGTCTAAGAACACCTCCATTTAATACGCCTCTTGACGTTCCGTGAAGTTTCACTGGAATGTCCATTGCAATTTCTTTATCCTCGTATAATCTGTAGAAGTCTATGTGTAGAATTCTATCGGTTACAGGATGAAATTGAATGTCCTGAAGGACAGCGTTAAAAGTTTCACCGTTATCTAAGGCAATCACAACTGTATGCGCATTAGGCGTATATATCAGTTTTGAGAAGGCCAATTCCGGTGCCGCAAAATGTACTGAATTGTCTCCTCCGTATAATACGCAAGGTACCTGTCCAGCATTACGTAAGGCCTTCGTTGCACGCTTGCCCACGCTTTCTCTTTGAGATCCGTTGATTGTAATTGATTTCATTTTTGTTTATTAATTATTACTTATTTACATTAAAAATTTCGAACTGATCGATTTGTTGAAGTGTACATTGTACATGACTTCCGCAAAAAGATCGGCGCAGCTCAATACTTTTATTTTTTTACTCTTGTTCTCTGAAGGAATTGAATCTGTAACGATCAATTCTTCCAATTTTGATTTCTCTATGCGTTCATACGCTTTACCAGATAGTACAGGGTGTGTACAAATTGCACGCACACTTAAAGCTCCACGTTCCATCATCAAATCGGCTGCTTTGGTAAGAGTTCCTGCTGTGTCAACCATATCATCTACTAAAACCACATTCTTACCTTGAACATCACCAATCAATTCCATATGTGAAATGACATTGGCTTTGGCACGTTGCTTATAGCAAATAACCACATCACTTTCGAGAGCTTTGGAATAAGCATATGCTCTTTTAGATCCTCCCATATCTGGTGACGCAACGGTCAAATTATCCAGATTGAGTTCCCTCAAATAAGGTAAAAATATAGTCGATGCAAATAAATGATCAACTGGTTTTTCAAAGAACCCCTGGATTTGATCTGCATGCAAATCCATGGTTATAATTCTCGTAGCTCCAGCCGCTTCTAACATTTTTGCAACAAGTTTAGCCGCAATTGGAACCCTAGGTTTATCTTTTCTATCCTGTCTTGCCCAACCAAAGTAAGGCATTACAGCAGTAATGTGTCTTGCCGAGGCGCGTTTTGCCGCATCGATCATCAGCAACATTTCCATCAAATTTTTCGGACCAGGATGCGTTGATCCAATAATGAAAATTCGTGTCCCTCTAATCGATTCTTCATAGGATGGTTGAAATTCGCCATCGCTATACGTAGAGGTGATCACATTTCCTAAATCAACGCCATATTTTTTCGCTATTTTTTCTGCCAATTCTCTACTTTGAGAACAGTTAAAAATTTTAGCTTCTATAATTGAATCTGGCATTATTAAGGTATTGCGTTTCAGTGCAAAAACACTACTTATTTTTTAATAGGCTGCAAATTTAAAAATTTATTTGGACTCATGACCTATAAAACCTAGTATTTTCATAGGTTAAAGGAAAATATTTTATAATTTTGCAATCTCAAATTGCTCAAGTGGCGGAATTGGTAGACGCGCTGGATTCAAAATCCAGTTCTTTCGGGAGTGTGGGTTCGATTCCCACCTTGAGTACAGATAAAAGGCCAGAACACACGTTCTGGTTTTTTTGTTTTCCAAAACGAGCCAAGTTTACTTGAGTGAGTAGTGGGAAATAAAAAAGAATCAGCGCAAGCTGGCCTTTTTCAAAATGACCCAAAAGGGAACAACGACTACAAGGAGATAATCCCACCTTGAGTACAGATAAAACACCAATGAGGTGAAATACAAGCGAGTTTCAAAAAAGGAGCTCGCTTCTTTTTTGGAACAAAGCGACGTGTTTCTATTTGTGTTTTTTAAAATGACCCAAAAGGGAACAACGACTGTAAGGAGGTAATCCTACCTTGAGAAAATTATTTTCCCTAAAAAAATTAATCACAACCACTCTACCTTATCGGCAATGTCACCAGGAACACGCTCTGGTCGCTCACCTTCAAAATGCCCCAAATAAAAAAGGCCTAAACAACGCTCTCCTTTTTCCAAAAAAAGGAACTCATGCATGTAATTTATCATTTTCGGGGAACTCCAATAACCTCCCAATCCTAATTCTGTGGCCATCAACCATAAATTTTGAACCGACATAGCCGTAGCTGCGATTTCTTCCCATTCTGGTAGACTTTCATTTGGGTCGCGCTGCATACAAATGAGAATTACTGCCGAAGATTGATTCATTTTTTCCATGATCTTTGCCTGTTTGACCCTGGAAAATTTCTTGGCTATTACTTTGTATTTTTTTGCTAAGAATAATCCGAGATCATCTTTAACCTGCCCTTGGACTACCTTGAAACGCCAAGGTTCAGTCCTTCTATGGGTTGGTGCCCAATTGGCGGCTTCTAAAAGTTGTTCAATGTCAGACCTCTTAACCGATTCGTTGTTGAAAAGTGCAGGAACAATAGTTCGTCTTTTTTTTATGGTTTCAAAAATGCTCATTATCTGAATTTTTAAGATTTCAGTATTCACCGATTCTATTCGACAAAAACTTTATAAAAATAGTATATTAGCTTTAGATAATTAACACAAAGATTATCTGCAATAATTCACTGAAAGATTACTATGTGTTTAAGTAAAAAAGAATCCTTCATGTCTGAAGCTATTCAGGCTGCAATTAAAGGCATGAATAACAATGAAGGTGGCCCTTTTGGATGTGTGATCGTAAAAGATGGAAAGATCGTAGGTCGGGGTAATAATAAGGTCACCTCAACCAATGATCCTACAGCTCATGCAGAAGTGACCGCAATTCGTGATGCCTGCAAAAATTTGAATACGTTTCAATTAGACGGTTGTGAAATTTACACCTCATGTGAACCTTGCCCGATGTGCCTGGGCGCCATATATTGGGCGCGCCCTGATCGTGTGTATTATGGATGTACCCAAGAAGATGCTGCAAACATAGGTTTCGACGATGAATTCATTTACAAAGAAATTCCTCTACCTTATGCTGAACGCAGTATCAGCTTTGAACAATTAGGACAGGATATTGCCATTAAGGCGTTCCAACTGTGGGAAGAAAAAGAAGATAAAATAGAATATTAAATCGCCAATGATTGAATTCATCCTGAATAATAAACGCATTTTAACCGACAAAAACCCAGGCATGACCTTATTAGATTTCGTAAGGTATGAACAGCGGTTAACCGGAACAAAAATTGGCTGTCGTGAAGGTGATTGTGGTGCTTGTACGGTTTTAATAGGTGAATTGGATGAAATCGAAAATTTAAGATACTTGAGTATTACATCTTGCATTTCTCCGCTTGGGAATGCCCATGGAAAACATGTTGTCTCTATAGAAGGCACGAATTTAATTCACAAATTAACACGTGCCCAGCAAGCAATGAAAAATAACTTCGCTACGCAATGTGGATTTTGCACACCTGGCTTCGTTGTTTCACTTACAGGTTTTGTATTGTCTAATCAAGAAAAGTCTTTTTCAAATGCTTGTGATGCCATTGGCGGCAACATATGTAGATGTACAGGTTATAAATCTATAGAACGTGCTGCAGAAGAGCTTTCAGATTCAATTGATTTCATAGATGGGACACGCTCAATTGACTGGTTGATCGCCAACGATTTCATTCCTGAATACTTTAATACCATTGTAGATCGGCTTAAACAAATAGATGTACAGCCTCTGAAATCTGATGGCTTAAATTTTGTGTCAGGCGGAACAGATCTTTATGTTCAACGTGCAGATGATCTTATCGCATCTCAGGTGAATTTAATTCATAATGACCCTAAATTAAATGGGATCAAAATCTCAGAAGGACGATGTTATATTGGTTCTGGCGCAACGGTTTCAGACATGTGGTATCATAAAACCCTGAAGTCCTATTTCCCAAATTTGCTAAAACATCTCAAATTGGTCTCTTCTGAACCCATTCGTAATATGGCTTCCTTAGGCGGAAATCTGGTTAACGCTTCACCTATTGGCGATATGACCATTTTCTTTTTGGCCTTAAATAGTGAACTCACAATTATCAATTCGAATGGAAAAATAAGACGGCAACCATTGAGTTCATTTTACAAAAGCTATAAAACATTTGATCTTGCAGAGGATGAACTAATCAAGTCTGTTTCATTTGATTTGCCATTAAAAAATTCAAAATTCAATTTCGAAAAAGTATGTAAACGCACCCATTTAGATATTGCTAGTGTCAATAGTGCGAGTTTATTTGAAATTGAAAATGATATCATAAAAAACGCTCATATTTCTATTGGTGGCGTGGCCGCCATTCCTAAATATTTACATGAAACCTCAGCTTTTCTTAAAGGGAAAAAACTGTCGGTACATAATATTTTGGATGCTGAAACCATTTTACAAAACGAAATTTCTCCAATTAGCGATGTTCGCGGTTCGGCCGAATATAAACGCCTTCTGGCAAGACAGTTGTTCTTTGCTCATTTTATTGAATTGTTCCAAGATCAAATACAATTAAAAGAATTAATTCGTAATGAATAAAACTGTACTGCACCATGACCTTAAAAATGCCGTAAAGAATATTGATTCTTTTACACATGTGCGTGGTGAATCTCTATATGTTGATGATGTTAATGTACGTCAAGGCACCTATCACGCCGTTGTTTTTGATGCTCCAAAAGCTCATGGAATCATAAAATCGCTTAACTATTCTAAAGCTGAGAAGCTTGAAGGTATTATTCGAATTTTTACCTATAAAGACATCCCTGGGGAAAATCAGATAGGTGGTATCATTCCTGATGAAACACTTTTTGCAGAAAAAGAAGTTCATTTTTGGGGACAACCCATTGCACTTATTGTTGCGGAAACCGAATTTATTGCACGACAAGCGCGACGCTTAATTGAAATAGAAATTGAAGAGCTTCCTGTCATCACAACTGCCAAAGAAGCAAAAGCAAAAGGCAGCTTTATAAATGCACCGCGAAGCTTTGAATTAGGCGATACCTCTGAAGCTCTTAAAAAATGCGACTATGTTTTTGAAGGAGAAACCTTTTCAAACGGACAAGAACATTTATATATTGAAGCACAAGGTGCATATGCCGAGCCTTTGGAAAATGGCAATATTAAGATCAGCTCCTCTACTCAGGGACCAACACAAGTTCAAAAAACAACAGCACGCGTTTTGGGTGTTGGGATGCATAAAATTGAAGTTGATGTCACACGTCTTGGCGGTGGTTTTGGCGGTAAAGAAGATCAGGCCACACCATGGGCTGTAATGGCCGCATTAGCCACTTTTCATTTAAACCAATCGGTAAAACTGATTTTGAATCGTCATGACGATTTACGCATGACTGGTAAAAGACATCCTTATGAAGGTACCTATAAAATTGGACTAAATAAAAATCTGAAAATTGTAGCCTTCGAAGCAGAATATCTTCAAAATTCAGGAGCAGCAGCCGATCTTTCACCGGCTATTGCAGAACGCACTTTATTTCATGCCACAAACAGTTATTTTGTCAAAAATGTAAAAACAACGGTTTACAGTTGTAAGACCAATTTACCACCAAATACAGCTTTTAGAGGCTTTGGTGGTCCACAAGGAAAATTTGTAATCGAATCGGCAATTGCACATGCAGCTTCGGAAATGGGAGTTCTGCCAATGGAAATTCAAGAAGCAAATCTTTTGAAAGAGAATGACGTATTTTCATACGGACAAATCGCAACTCAGGTTGAAGCTATTAAGGCCTGGAATACTGCGAAATCAAAATTCAATGTTAAAGACCTTCAAAACGAAATAGATCGATTTAATGATCAAAATGATAGCATTAAAAAAGGTCTTGCTCTAATGCCCATTTGTTTTGGTATTTCCTTTACAAATACGCCAATGAATCATGCCAGAGCTTTGGTACATATCTATCAGGATGGGAGCATTGGGATCAGTACAGCAGCTGTTGAAATGGGTCAAGGAGTCAATACCAAATTATTACAAATTGCGGTAGATTTCTTTTCTGTCGATCCCAAGAAAGTAAAAATTGAAACGACTAATACAACTCGGGTGGCAAATACATCGCCTTCTGCCGCGAGCTCTACTGCAGACCTAAACGGGAAGGCATTACTCAAGGCTTGTGAAGGATTGTTATCGCGATTAAAAACTGTTGCTTCGAAAGCCTTAAATGCTTCAGATGAAGATATTACACTTGACAATGAGACCGTTTATGTTAATAATAAAGCAACCCAATTAACTTGGAATGACCTCATCTCTCAAGCCATGTTAGAGCGTGTTTCGTTATCTGAAAATGCGCATTATGCGACACCAAAAATTCATTTCGACAAGACTAAAGAAAAAGGGCATCCTTTCGCCTATCACGTTTATGGAACAGCTATTTTGACTTGTACTGTAGATTGTATCCGAGGAATTTACGAATTTGATGATGTGAAAATGGTTCACGATTATGGAAAAAGTATGAGTACTGGCATCGATCTCGGTCAAGTTGAAGGCGCCTTAGTGCAAGGTATTGGCTGGATGACCATGGAAGAAATTGCTTATAATGAACAAGGTAAATTATTGTCAAATGCATTATCAACCTATAAAGTACCTGATCTTTTTTCTGTCCCAAAAAATATTGAGGTCATACCTCTGGAAACAGAAGGAAACGACATGGCCATTCTTAAATCGAAGGCCGTAGGCGAACCCCCTCTGATGTATGGTATAGGTGCCTATTTTGCCATTCAGAACGCAATATTGGCTTTCAATCCAAATTACACAATGACTTTTAACGCGCCAATGACGCCAGAAAAAGTGCTTATGAGTTTATACAGTAAATAAATGAAGAACGAATTTTGTATTTATAGTAAATCCTGTTTCATTGAAGGTGATTTTATTGAAGCCACACTTCATATTCAAGATGATAAGATCCATGCTATACATACTGGTTACAAAGTCATACATGGGATTGAGAACTTAAATTATGAACATTTTTCAGTTATTCCGGGAATAATTGATGCCCACGTTCATATCAACGAGCCAGGAAGAACCTATTGGGAAGGTTTTGATTCAGCAACAAAGGCAGCAGCTTTAGGTGGTACCACTACGCTCATTGAAATGCCGCTCAATGCGAATCCAGTGACCACAACCGTAGAGGCGTTCAATGAAAAGAAAAGTGCAGCAGAAAATAAACTGCATGTGAATTGCGGCTTCTATGGTGGTGTTGTTCCAACCAACATGGCAGACATTGAGGAACTTATGGTCTCAGGTGTTTTTGGCATAAAGGGATTTTTAACGCACTCTGGAATTGACGAATTCCCAAATGTTCAAAGTGATCATTTAAAGGCCATTGCCCCCTTATTAAGACAACACGATCTGCCATTGTTATTACATTGTGAGCTAGCAGATTCTAATACCCCCGAGGTTAAAAACGAATTTAGTTATCAAGAATACTTACATTCAAGACCCGATCGCTGGGAGTTAAATGCGATCAAGCTCGCCTTAGAAATTCAGGAGCAATTCAACATTAAATTACATATTGTTCATTTGGCAACTGCAGAAGGCTTACCAGTAATCAATGAAAGGAAAAAGAATACAAATTTGGTAACGGTTGAAACCTGTCCGCATTATCTCTTTTTCAACGCCGAAGACATACCTGATGCATCACCTATCTATAAATGTGCCCCTCCAATTCGAGACAAAAAAAACAATGATCGTTTATGGAATGCAATGTTAAATAGCGAGTTTGATTTTTTAGGGTCAGATCATTCTCCGGCTCCACCTGAAATTAAACAGTTGGACTCTGGAAATTATTTTAAAGCTTGGGGAGGGATTGCTGGGTTACAGTTTTTATTATCAGCCTTATATACCTCAGGAAAAAATAGAGGTCTATCTTTAAAAGTTCTCCTACCGTTATTAACGAGCAAACCGGCTAAATTTTTAAATTTAGATCATAAAAAAGGAGCTCTGAAGGAAGGTTATGATGCTGATATAGCCATTTTGGATACTGAAGCTTCCTTTAATGTAACGGAAGAAATTATTGCACATCGTCATAAGGCAAGTCCGTATTTAGGGCAGGAACTTTTCGGTAAAGTAATTCATACGTTTGTTAATGGAAAACAGGTTGTGAAAAATTCTCAAATTAATAGTCTAAATCAAGGGCAATTGCTTTTGAAAAAAAGAACATGATAGAAAATAAATTAAAATCATATATCGATCTCGCTTCAGAGAAAATTGGCGGACAAGTACTTTATGCCACCGATGATTTTTTTGCGGAAAAAGAAAATCTCATAAAAGAAGGTCGGGGTATTTTTATTCCTGATAAATATACTGATCGCGGCAAATGGATGGATGGATGGGAGTCCAGAAGAAAGCGTATCGCTGGACATGATTGGGCTATTATTAAATTAGGTGTAGAAGGCTATATTAAGGGATTCAATATTGATACCAATCACTTTTTGGGTAATCATCCACCTTTTGCTTCGGTGGAGGGTATTCGACTTGAAGAGGATCCTTCAGATTGGTCTAAGGCTGATGAATTAAATTGGGAAGAACTTTTAATGAAATCGCCTTTAGATCCGGGAAGTGAACATTTATTTGAGATTGATTCCAATAAGATTTATTCGCATATAAGGCTTCATATTTACCCAGATGGTGGTGTAGCACGATTTAGAGTGTTCGGTGAAGTTTTCAAAGATTGGACAAAGGTTAAGCATGATGCTCTTATAGATCTTGCTTTGATCACAAACTGCGGAAAAGCATTGCATTGTAATGATATGTTCTTTAGCAAAATGGACAATTTAATCATGCCTTCAAAAGGGAAAAATATGGGCGATGGCTGGGAGACCAAACGAAATAGAACACCTAACAATGTAGACTATGTGATCATTAAATTAGGTCATCCCGGAAAAATCAAGAAGATTGTTGTTGATACAAAACATTTTAAGGGAAATTTTCCGGATTCATGTGCCATTGAAGCTTGTAATTGTACAGATGATATTGAGGTATTAGATGACTCTCACTCGTGGACGACCCTATTACCGCAACAAAAATTATCTGCTGACGAAGAGCATTGTTTTGAACATGAGATCATCAATAATGACGATATTGTCACACATTTAAAACTGAACATATTTCCTGATGGAGGCGTAAGTCGTTTACGAGTTCTTGGAACCATAAAATAAGCGAAATGATCAAATTTCTTATTCTTGTTGCTTGGCTTGTCATTTTTGTGATTATAGTGATCCCAACCTATAAGATCCATCATTTAATTAAAGAGTACAAAGAACAAGAAGATGACGCCAAAGTGGAATCCATGCAAACCGCACAAAATTGGTTCTATTTTTTAATAGTACTGGCTTCAGTTGGAGGCTTAGGAATTATTTATCTTTTTCTAAAAGATACGATATGGGAAGGTCATTATTTCGAGTGGTTGAATTTAGCAGTTCGATGGATGCACATTACTTTTGGGATCGCTTGGATAGGAGCTTCATTTTATTTCGTTTTCTTAGAAAACGCCTTAAATAGAACGAAGAACGTAAGGGATGAATTGGCTGGAAATCTCTGGGCCGTTCATGGCGGTGGCTTTTACTATCTCGAAAAATATAAACTCGCTCCAAAAAAAATTCCAAGAGATTTACATTGGTTTAAATACGAAGCCTATTTTACCTGGCTTTCTGGATTTGGTTTACTCATAATAGTTTACTATTTCAACGCGTCTTCAATATTATTAGATCCCGAGGTCATGGAAATGACAGCTTCAACGGGAGTTATTGCCAGCATCATTTCATTGATCATAGGTTGGATCGCCTATGATCAGATCTGTAAAAAACTAAGTCAGAATAAGGTGATATTCACCTTAGCAATAACCGCTTTGGTATTCTTTTTTGCATGGTTTTATTGTCAGATCTTTAGTGGTCGAGCAGCTTACATTCACTTTGGAGCACTTTTAGGAACCCTCATGGCTGCAAATGTATTTTTTGTCATCATTCCAGGACAAAAACGCATGGTAAAAGCGGCCCGAAAAGGGAATCCCCCAAATCCAGAAGATGGCAAAAATGCATTTATTAGATCGTATACGAATAACTACTTTACGCTACCTGTTTTATTTGTAATGATCAGTAATCATTTTCCAAGCACCTTTGGAAATACGCATCAATGGATCGTACTTATTGCCATCACCTTAGGCAGTGCAGGTATCAAACATTATTTAAATATGAGAGAAAAAGAACAGCTCTCCATTTGGGTAATGCCAATATCTGTGTTACTTTTATTGAGTGTGGCTGTGATGACAGCACCTGCAAAACCGAAATATGAAGATTGTCAGGAAAATGTCGATTTTGTACAGATTCAAACCATAATCAACAACAGATGTACCCAATGCCATTCTAACAATCCAACTGATGCCATTTGGAAAGTTGCGCCTAATGGTGTAAAATATGATACGCCAGAACAGATCTATAATTTACGTGATAAGATCTTTCAACGCACAGTAGTGAGTAAAAATATGCCTTTCAATAACAACCAGACCCAAATGACCCAAGAGGAACGTGATATGATCAATTGTTGGATTAACCAAGGTGCACCAAAATAAATAACTATGATGACTCTAGATACTTTAAATAAGTTGCCACGAGAAGAAGCCTTTGCGCATTTGGAAAAATGCTGTGTGGCATCAACTTGGATTGAACAAATGTTATTGGAAAGACCATATACCTCAGCGGACGACCTTATTCAAAAAGCTGCCGCTGCCTGGTATCAAACCTGTTCGGAAGAAGATTATCTAGACGCCTTTTCTGGACATCCAAAAATTGGTGATGTCACCAGTTTGAAGGAAAAATTTAAGGCATCGAAAGAATGGGCCGGCAAAGAACAATCTGGAGTTAATGAAGCCAGTTCTGAAACTATCGAAGCACTAGCAAAAGCAAATACAGATTACGAAGAAAAGTTCGGATATATATTTATTGTTAGCGCAAGTGGCAAATCAGCAGAAGATATGTTGGCCATTATTAATGCCAGAATACTTCACATTGAAGCTGATGAGATGCGTGTTGCCATGAATGAACAACATAAGATCACGGTAATAAGATTGGTAAAATTAATTGAAGGTCTATCGGATAGCAAATTTATAAATAGCCACATTACAACCCATGCCTTAGATACCACACAAGGAAAACCAGCGTCTGGAATGCTTATTTCCTTAGGCCAACAAACAGATCATGGCATTTTACCCATAAGTGTTGGCATCACAAATACTGACGGACGCATTTCTGATCTGTTAGCACCAGGATGTGGATTAAATCCAGGCCATTATTGTATGACTTTCAATACTGAAGATTACTATAATAACAATAATCAAATGGGATTATATCCAGAGGTGACCATTCAGTTTAAGGTTACGGACGAAAAGCATTATCACATTCCATTATTAATAAATCCGTTCGGATATTCCACTTATAGAGGGAGTTAATTCAAATTACAGCTATGAATTTAAGTATTTCAGAAGCAATTAAATCCAATATTTTTGGCGACTTAAAAATTGCAAATGATAATTTTAATAAAATTTACAGAGGTGATCGTGAAGATCGGCAACCTATTCATACAGTTTATGGCGGCGCCAATTTATTTAAGTATAATACCACACAAGCACTTGGTCAGGTCGCGCTTAAATCGTTATTAAAATATGCACCAAATTTTGTAGAATTTGGAAGGGCTTTCCAACTGAATGGACATGAAACACTGCCGTCTGATGACAGTCAAATTTCAAAATTAGTAAAAGAGCTTGACAGTTTATCTCAAAAACAATTAAGACAACATCCTGCTGGTTTTTCATATAATATTTATAAGAAGGTCATTGCGAAACTTGAACGTGAAGCTGTAGAAGATTTTAGAATTGATTTTGAAGATGGCTTCGGAAATCGAACGGATAAAGAGGAGGATGAAACCGCCGTTTTTGCTGCTCAGCAAGTAGCAAAAGGCCTTGAAAAAAACACCTTATCGCCTTTTATTGGCATTCGCATTAAACCATTCACTGAAGAGTTAAAAGAACGCGGATTACGAACTCTTGATCTTTTTCTCACGACACTTTTGTCGGCTTCAAAAAAGCAATTACCTGAAAATTTTGTGGTCATGCTGCCTAAGGTTACGATTCCCGAACAGATCATTGCATTGGTATCCTTTTTTGAAGTGATCGAACAAAAGTTCGATCTAGAAAAAGGAAGCCTTAAAATGGAAATGATGGTGGAAACAACCCAATCTATAATGGACCATAATGGCACCAATCCTTTGTATCGATTTATAATAGCAAGTCAAGGACGTTGTATCGCAACGCATTTTGGAACTTATGACTATACCGCATCCAACAATATAACGGCATCCTATCAAGAAATGGATCATGATGTTTGTGATTTTGCTCACTACACAACCAAGGTAGCCTTAGCACATACTGGTATTTGGCTTTCCGATGGTGCAACCAATACCATGCCTATTGGTCCTCATCGCGGTGAATTGACCCAAAAACAAGAAGTCGAAAATAAAATGGTGGTGCATCGTGCATGGTTAAAAGGCTATGGTCACATTAGACATTCATTATATAAGGGTCTTTATCAAGGCTGGGATCTGAATCCCGCTCAATTACCCATGAGATATACAGGAGTTTATGCATTCTTTTTAGAAAGTTACGAAGACGCCCTCATTCGCCTGAAAACATTTGTTGAAAAAGCTGCTCAAGCAACTCTAATTGGTGATACTTTTGACGATGCCGCAACAGGTCAGGGCTTGTTGAATTATTTCCTTAAAGCTTTAAATAGTGGTGCCATATCAATCGAAGAAGTATTGGAAACAGGCCTAACATTAGATGAGATCAGAAGTAGGTCCTTTGCTAAAATAATTAAGGATCGAAGAGCTAATACCTAGTTTTCGTAGTGAACTTTTAGCAATTGAGATGCTGCACTAATTGCAATTTCTTTTGGTGAGTCACCTCCAATGGGTAAGCCAATTGGGCAGACTACCTTGTCCATGCCATCCTTTAGTTTCATATCATTAACAAGCATATTGTGAAAGCGAACACGTTTGGTTTTACTTCCTATTAAACCAACAAACTTTGTTTTGTTTTGAATGGCCATTGCAATGATATCAAAATCGATCACATGATCATGAGTGAGTACCAAAACATAGCAGTTCTCCCCCCAATTTACCACATCTTTAAAGGTTTTAAAATCCTTGGGGTCAGCAGGATGCGTAGCTATTTGAGCATCTAGGTCGAATTTTGAAAACCAATTTTCTCGAGAGTCGATGAGGTGGATTTCAAAGGGTGTGTCTACAAGAATATTACAAATTTCTACGCCGATGTGTCCTGCGCCAAATACATATAATTGAGGAGATTGATTCATAGGTTCAAAGATTAATTCTACTTGACCGCCGCAACACTGTTCAAACTCTGGTCCCAAGGTATATTTAAGTTCAAGGACTTTGTTCTCATTTAAGGCCTTTATTGCTTGTTTAATTGCTAAAAATTCAAGTTTTCCGCCCCCAATGGTACCAAAAATATCCTCAGTTGCTGTTACGATCATCCTAGAGCCAACTACACAAGGTGTTGAGCCTAAACATTTGGTCACAGTTACCAATACAACAGGTTCTTTCTTTTCTTTAAATTTGCTGAGAATGTCAATCCATTGTTCCATATCGCAGGGAATTGCTAAAAATAAGATTTTTTTAACTCATCCAAAGCTATTAAAAACCTAGTTTTGTTAAATTATTTTAATCGAACCAGAATTGTAAACAATAGACCATTGTTTCGTCTAACTAATTTATGAATCCAATTGGCCATGCAGAAAACATATTATGACCCTTCCGATCTAAAGAAATTTGGAAAAATAAGTGAATGGAGTGAAGATTTAGGTGAGAAGTTTTTTGAATACTATAATAAAGTATTTGAAGAAGGTGCATTATCTGCTCGAGAAAAAGCGTTAATTGCACTAGCCGTTTCTCATGTTGTGAAATGTCCATATTGTATTGATGCCTATACAAAAGATGGCTTGCAACGCGGTATCACAAAAGAGGAAATGATGGAGGCAGTTCATGCTGGTGCAGCAATTGAAAGTGGTGCCACCTTGGTTCATGCTGTTCAAATGATGAATAAAGTGAATAAATTAGATCTATAGATGGCAACAAAGTCCCTTAAGAAAAGAGAAAGTGAATTGGCAAATGTCAACCGACAATTAGAAATCTTGTCGAATGGTATTTTCCAAAATGGTGAGCTGCCTAAATTTAAAGATAAGATCGCGCAAACCAATCAATTTCCACTTCGTCCTAATACATTAGAGATTCTTCAAATTAATTTGGGCTATATGTGCAATCAAGTTTGTGACCACTGCCATGTTGATGCAGGACCTGATAGAAAGGAGATCATGACCAGAGACACTATGCTGCAATGTCTTGAAGTCATCAAAGCAACTAACGCACATACCTTGGACCTAACTGGAGGAGCCCCAGAAATGAATCCTGATTTTAGATGGTTCGTTCACGAAGCATCTAAGGCTGGAATCAAAGATTTTATTGTTCGTTCTAATTTAACGATCATACGAGCCAACAAAAAATATCATGATCTTCCTGAATTTTTTAAAAAGCATAATGTTCACGTGGTATCATCAATGCCTCATTGGACACGCGGCAAAACCGATAAACAAAGAGGTGATGGCGTTTTTGACAAGTCCATAAAAGCTTTACAGGAGTTGAACGCCATAGGTTACGGTATGCCAGACAGTCCACTTAAACTTGATCTTGTTTATAATCCTTCCGGAGCTTTTTTACCTGGCGATCAGGTTTCCATGGAAAAAGATTTTAAGAAAGCTTTGATGGAAGATTTTGGAATTCATTTTCATAATTTATTTGCGATTACAAACCTACCCATAAGTCGGTTTCTAGATTATTTGATCGCCTCGGAAAATTATGAAGACTATATGTATGCCTTGGTTGATGCATACAATCCGGATGCAGTGAAAAATGTGATGTGTACAAATACTATTTCGGTGAGTTGGGATGGCTGGTTATATGATTGTGATTTTAATCAGATGCTAGACCTGAAAGTTGAAAGTAAAGTAAAACATATATCAGAGTATAACGAAGAGTTACTTCAAAATAGAAACATAATTATTTCGCAGCATTGTTACGGCTGTACAGCTGGAGCTGGAAGTAGTTGTCAAGGTAGTGTTGCATAAAATGAGCATAAGATTTTCTATATTTTTTTGTTTGATGGTTTTGGTTCAATTTGGATTCACTCAAGAATCTATTGCCGAACTTTTAGAGGAATACAACGACAATTCTGTACCCTACATTTCGGTTGAAGAATTAAAACAAGAACAGGATCATTTTATTCTAGATGCACGTGAAAAACCAGAATTTTTAATAAGCCATTTAAAAGGAGCAATTCACGTTGGATATGATCGTTTTGATATGGATAGAATTACCATTCTTATTCCAAATAAAGACCAACGCATTGTTGTGTATTGTTCAATAGGTATAAGATCTGAAGATATTGCCGAAAAACTTTTAAAGGAAGGGTATACCAACGTTTACAATCTCTTTGGTGGCATTTTTGAATGGAAAAATAACAACAATGCCATTTTCGATCTTCAGAATGAAGAAACTGAAAAAATTCATGCCTTTTCAGAATCCTGGGGCAAGTGGCTTTTAAAAGGTGAAAAGGTATATGACTGATACAATTGTAATGGTTTTTATTCGAAATCCTGAATTGGGTCATGTAAAAACACGATTGGCGAAAACTATTGGTGATCAATCTGCCCTGAAAATTTATAAGTTTCTCCTTCAACATACTCAAAATGAACTTTTCGACCTTAATTGTGACAAGGCAGTTTATTATTCTGAAAACATCAATAAAAATGATATTTGGGATAATGCGCATTATCAAAAATATATTCAACTTGGCTCAGATCTGGGCGATCGCATGTTGCACGCATTTAAAAACAGTTTCGAAAGTGGCTATAAAAAAGTACTCATTATTGGTAGTGATCTTTTTGATTTGAAGTCTGAGTATATTAAAAATGCCATAGCACATCTAGATCATTACGATATCGTTCTGGGTCCTGCAAAAGATGGTGGTTATTATCTTCTTGGAATGACCGTTTTGAATGACAGAATTTTTTCGAATAAAGCATGGGGAACGGAAGCAGTTTTTGAATCTACTATGAATGACTTAAAAAACGAAAGTGTATTTTTACTACCTGAATTAAATGACATCGATATTTACGATGACATCAAAGAGCATAAGATATTAACCGAATTGATAAAACATCATGATCAAGATCATTAACGAAACCGTAGAATATCTACAAAGTAAAGGTTTTGAAAATGCCGAAGTAGGCATTATTCTAGGTACTGGCTTAGGACAACTAATTGATGAAATTGAAGTATTGGTAGAAGTTAGCTATAATCATATTCCAAACTTTCCAACTGCAACTGTAGAATTTCATAAAGGGAAACTCATTTATGGAAATCTCGAAGGCAAAAAGGTAGTGGTGATGCAAGGCCGTTTTCACGTTTATGAAGGTTACTCTTTAAGAGATGTGAGTTATCCGGTTCGAATCATGGAAAAATTAGGGATCAAGACCTTATTGGTTTCAAATGCTTCTGGAGCCATCAATTTAGATTTTAAAAAAGGTGAACTCATGATTATCGAAGATCATATCAATCTTCAAGGTAGTTCTCCATTGGCCTTTAAAGGTGTAGAGTTTCTTGGAGAACGCTTTACAGATATGAGTGCACCCTATGACAAACATATAATTGATCAGTTCAAAACGATTGCTTTAGCAAATGATATTAAACTGCACGAAGGTGTTTACGCTAGTGTTGTTGGACCGCAATTAGAAACACGAGCAGAATATAAAATGTTAAAGATTATTGGAGCAGACGCTGTGGGTATGAGTACGGTTCCTGAAGTGATTGTTGCTAATCATTTAAAATTAAAGGTAGGTGCTGTATCAGTTTTAACAGATGAATGCGACCCAAATAACTTAAAGCCTGTAGATATTGAGGATATTATTGCAATGGCGAATAAGGCCGAACCTAATATGATAATTTTATTTAAAGAATTGATTAAGAATCTATAAGATGAGCTACCTAGAAACTACACACAATGTTTACAAAGAAGCAGCCTTAACACCAGATGTTGGGCTATGCTGCACAACGAATCCCATTTGGGAATTACCTGGATTGAAAATTCCTCGCATCATGCAAGAAATGAATTATGGTTGCGGTAGCACCGTTCACACTCGTGACCTTACTAATAATCCAAAAATGCTGTATGTTGGTGTTGGAGGTGGTATGGAACTGTTGCAATTTGCCTATTTCAATAGGGAAAAAGCTGGTGTGATTGGCGTTGATGTGGTTGATGAAATGTTAGAAGCATCTCGTAAAAATTTTAAAGAAGCTGAAAAACTAAATCCCTGGTTCAAAAGCGATTTTGTTACCCTAAAAAAAGGTGACGCTATGAATCTTCCAGTTGCTGATAACTCTATAGATGTAGCAGCTCAGAATTGTTTATTCAATATATTTAAAGAAGAAGATCTTAAAAAGGCAATTGCAGAAATGTATCGCGTTTTGAAACCTCATGGCCGATTAGTCATGAGCGATCCTACCTGTGAACAGCCAATGAGTGAAAATCTAAGAAACGATGATCGGCTTAGAGCTTTATGTTTAAGCGGAAGCCTACCCATTGCCGATTACGTTAAAATGCTAACGAACGCTGGTTTTGGAACCATCGAAATAAGAGCGCGAAAGCCATATAGAATATTGGATCCTAAGCATTATGATACTGATGAGTTGATCTACATTGAATCTATTGAAGTAGCTGCGATAAAAGATCCTATGCCATCTGATGGTCCTTGTGTATTTACTGGAAAGGCGGCTATTTATTTTGGTGAGGAGGATTATATTGATGATAAAAACGGCCATATTTTACTGAAGAACCAACCTCTGGCAATTTGTGATAAAACTGCAGCAGCTTTGGCTTCACTAAATAGAGATGATATTTATATTAGTGAGTCTACTTATCATTATGATGGTGGAGGCTGTTGCTAAACCGAATTTCTTTCGGAATAAATTAGTTTTGAGAAATGAAATATTTGAATCTCATACTTACCTTGATCTTGGTTTCTTCTTGTTGCGCAAGTAATGAAATTGCCCAAAATAGCACTTCGGTTTCTGAAACACCTGAGGCTAATACTGTTCAATTAGTTGAAGTTGTTTCGGGAACTTTAAACGAGGACGAATTAGAGGTCACTCCTACTTTAGAACCCATCCCTGAAAATGGAACACTACAAATGACATCTGTTTCTGAGGCTTTTGACCATAGTGCATGGAACAACCTTTTAAAATCATATGTTGATGACAAAGGCCTAGTAAATTATAAGGCGTTTAAAAATGACCCTTCCGATTTAAGAAATTACATCACCGCATTGGGAACAAATATGCCGAATGACAGGTGGACAAAAGCAGACAAATTGGCCTATTGGATCAATGCCTATAATGCCCTTACCGTTGACCTCATTATAAGGAATTACCCATTAAATAGCATTAAGGATATAAAGAACCCCTGGGATCAGCGCCTATGGAAACTTGGAGATAAATGGTATAACTTAGATGAAATTGAGCACCAGATCTTACGGAAAATGGATGAACCAAGGATTCATTTCGGAATAGTTTGCGCATCATATTCTTGCCCTAGATTATTGAATGAAGCCTATACTGCGTCAAATTTAGATGCACAATTAAACAAAGTAACGCAAGAATTCTTGGCAGATACCAATAGAAATATAATCGAAGAAAATGAGGTTAATTTATCTAAGATCTTTCAGTGGTTCTCAAAAGATTTTAAATCGGAAGGTTCTGTTATCGATTTTATAAACCAATATACCAGCATTAGAGTTTCTGCTAAAGCGAAGATAAAATACATGGACTACAATTGGGATCTAAATGAGTAAAATTTCGATCATAATTCCGATGCTCAATGAAGCTGAAACGATTTCAAAGCTTCTTGATCATTTACTGGAAAATAGTTCACCAAATAACATTAAAGACCTCATCGTTGTAGATGGTGGTAGTGAGGACAATTCTCGTAGCATTGTATCATCCTACCCTAATGTTACACTGATCATTTCTGAACGCGGACGTGCAAAACAAATGAATGCGGGAGCTAACATTGCTACAGGTAATATTTTCTATTTTTTGCATGCTGATTCTTTTCCTCCAAAACATTTTGATCGATTTATTATTGAGGAAGTTTCAAAAGGAAATATGGCTGGCTGTTTTAGAATGCAATTCGATCATAAACATTGGTGGCTTAGATTGGCTGGATGGCTCACCCAATTCAGATGGCGAGCATGTCGCGGTGGTGATCAAAGTCAATTTATTAGTAAACAGCTTTTTGAAGCGTTAGATGGGTTTGATGAAAACTATACGATTTACGAAGACAACGATCTTATCAACAAACTTTATGCAAAAAATGAGTTTACGGTTATTCAACAACGGTTAACAACTTCAGCACGTTGTTATCGTAAAAATGGTGTTTGGCGACTACAATATCATTTTTGGGCGATCTACGTAAGAAAATGGTTGGGTGCCACACCAAAAGAGCTTCAGAGCTATTACGCTCAACATATAAAATAAAAACCGCTGAGTCCAAATCTAAATTCAGATTCCTTTCAGTAAACTTCTTATCGCTTAAATTTATCAATATTTACTTAAAGAATTTACTAATTTGTGGCTTTATTCATAAAAAATATGTAGCGGTTTATCCTACAATAAAACATTAAGAAAAATCCTAGGAAAACAACGAACCATCGTCAACATAGGGTATGCTAACGATGGTTCTGAATTTGGAACCAACCAAAAAATTGCTATTAATTAGTTTAGTTAATTATTGCTATAAATTTCTTTTGATAGGTTAATGATATTAACTGAACAAATAAACATTAAAAAAAAGAAGATTAGTGTAGACAAAACAACAAAACATGTGTAGTTGTTTACACTACAAAAAAAAGTCTATGTACTTGTTCTTTAGTTAGTTTAGCCAAGATTATGATCAATAGCGAATTTGATGATTGCCGCATTGTTTTTAAGTGATAATTTCTTTAAGATTCTACTTCTGTAGGTGCTAATAGTATTCACACTTAATCCGATCTCTTTAGCAATTTCTGAAACGATCAATCCATTCGCAATAAGTTGTAACACTTGAATTTCACGATTTGATAAATGATCCAATATATTTTTAACGTCCTTTTTGTTAACATTGTCGGCAAGAATATCAGCCACATTTTCAGAAATATATTTCCTTCCTGACAATACTTTTCTTATTGCTTTTATCAAAATTTCAGGAGCACTGTTCTTGCTAAGAAATCCTGAAGCACCTGCCTTAAATACACGCAATGCATACTGATCTTCTTCCTGCATACTTAATATGATAGATGGTGTAGAAATGTTATGGATCTCTAATTGTTTTAATAATTCTATGCCATTCATTTTGGGCATGGCGATATCTAATAAAGCGAGGTCTACTTTTTCTTTTCGTAAAACGGATAAAGCTTCAATACCATTTGAGGCTTCTAAGAATATGTAATCTTGAAAATCGCCCTCAAGGAGCTGTATCAACCCTTTTCTTAAGATCGCATGATCATCGACAATTAATATTGTTTTCATTGAAAATAAGGTATTTCAATTTTCTATAGTATCCTTTTGAATTTGATCGACGTATAATCCAACGGTTTAATCCATTGAATAAAACCACCAAGTTCATAATTATTACAATGGTAAGTTCAAAGATTGGATAAATCGTAAATTACATAAAAAGTATCTAATTCTTTTAAAATCGCTGAAAATAGGATTTAATAATCGCTTCTACAGGTTTATTTTGTGGCGTAAATTGGCTATTATCTAATCCTCCTGATCGCTCATAATTATGAAACCATTTCCAGATAAATCCTCCAGAAAACCATTTTTCATGCCAGAATTCTTCAAATAAGGCCTTTGTGGTATTCATCTGGGCATCATGATTAACTTGATGCATACTTCTGTCAGATTTCCAAGGTTCTTTTCCAGTATAGTCAACGCTTCTATAACCAAATTCAGTGAATAAAACTGGTTTTTTATAGTTTTCAGACAAGGCCCTGATAAGTTCTTTATGTTCTTGCCAGCCTGTTTTACATTCTTCAACCGATGGGGTCTGACTATCACTTACCGGAAAATAGGCGTCAATACCAATAAAATCCAGCTGATCCCAAAACGGCGTCCGTTTAAATTCATCCCAATTGGCTGCATAAGTTAATTTTCCCTTATAAATTTCTTTAATTTTAGTGATCAATTTAGTCCAATAGGCAGGTCTATTTTCAATGAATTTTTCCAATTCGGTTCCTATACATAACATTGGAACATTCTTTCTTTCAGCAAGGTCAGCATATTCTAAAATAAATTCAGAATAACTAGCCTCTAACTCCTGCCACTTTTCTTCAGAATCCATTTCAATATAACCGGTAAAAATACCGCGTCCAACCCATAATTGAGGTTTCAACATGGTCTTTATATTCTTTTTTCGCAATTCATCAATATACTGACCAGCCCCTGCCCTAGTTTCTCCATACCATTGTCGCTTGGTATTATGCATGATCCTTGGTTCATCCATATTTCTTATAAATCCAAAAGGCATAATGGCAGCATAATTTGCATTTATATTTAAAACCGGAGTAATATGTTGTTCTGTAATGGAATCCCTCGAAGCCACAAAACTTACGCCATTGATCTTTTCTGGCTTTACTACAGTCATACTGCAAGAGCATAAGATCAAGAGAAAACAAAACTGGACAACTGTTCTCATAAGTGTTAATTATTCTATAAATTTAAGCAAACTGATTTATTGTACTTAAGGTTTTAACAAAACCTTCGACAAATCATCCAACTAAACCAAAATTATGCAACATGTTGTCATTATAGGTAATGGCATTTCAGGCGTGACCGCAGCACGGCACATTAGGAAGCATTCCAATAATAGGATCACCATTATATCAGCTGAAACTGAATTCTTTTTTTCAAGAACTGCCCTCATGTACGTTTATATGGGACATATGAAATTTGAACATACGCAACCCTATGAAAATTGGTTTTGGAAGAAGAATAACATTGAACTCAAACAGGGCTATGTTAAGACCGTTGATCCGAAAAGCAAAATACTAAACTTTGCCAATGGCGACTCATTGGCCTATGATAAACTCATTATAGCAACTGGTAGTAAGCCCAATAAGTTTGGTTGGCCTGGACAAGATCTCAAAGGTGTTCAAGGTCTTTATCACAAGCAGGAACTTGATGATCTTGAGGTGTTTGCTCCAAACAATAAGGTTTGTAAACGTGCTGTTATAGTTGGTGGTGGCCTTATTGGAATTGAACTTGCCGAGATGCTGAGCTCTCGAAACATCCCAGTAACATTCTTAGTTCGTGAAAGTAGTTTTTGGAATGGTGTTCTCCCTGAAGGCGAAAGCGCCATGATCAACAGACATATTAAAAATCATCATATCGATTTGCGACTTGGAGTGAACTTAAAAGAGATCACTTCTGATAAAAATGGCAAAGCCAAATCCATAATTATTGCCGAAACTGGAGAAGAAATTCCCTGTGATCTCGTAGGATTGACCGCTGGAGTTTCTCCAAATATCGATTTTATTAAAAATTCATCAATTGAAACAAAACGCGGGGTTTTGGTCAATAGGTATTTGGAGACAAATATGCCTGACATTTACGCGATTGGAGATTGTGCTGAACAACGTGAAGCAATCGGTCAAAGACGCCCTATTGAAGCTGTTTGGTATACAGGAAGAATGATGGGTGAAACCATTGCCCAAACGCTTTGCGGAAACAAAACTATGTACAATCCCGGACATTGGTTTAATTCTGCTAAATTTCTTGATATCGAGTATCAAACCTATGGTTGGGTGTTTTCGAAACCACGAGAAAATGAATCACATTTTCATTGGAAACATGCTGATGACACCAAATGTATTACCATTTGTTATCATTCAAAAACTGAAGAATTCTTAGGCATTAACACATTCGGAATTCGGATGCGACATGAGGTATTTGATAAATGGCTTACCGAAAAACGCGATGTGAATTATGTAATTGAACATCTAAAAAATGCCAATTTCGATCCTGAGTTGTATGCTTCGTATGAATTGGAGATACAACAAGCATTTCAAAATCAATTTCAAATATCAGCTTAACCATGAAGCAAATTAATCATAGCCTGTCCATAGCGAATCCAGATACACCAGACATCTCTATAAAGCAGAAAGTAGCATTGGGAATTGGTTTTAGTGGTTTGATCATACTACTATTGGCATTTTTAAATACCAATCTTCCCAAGCAAGGTATTACACTTAGTATCGCCTTAATTATGATTTCAATAGGCGTTGTTATATACGCCAATGACCTCTATTTAAAAAAACTTGAAGGCATAAAAAATGATGGTATTTGGTTCAAATCTATTTCATCCAGAGGCCTTATTGGTTGGCTAACAGGAGTTGCATTAACTTCGTTTTATATCGTCCTATATTTTTACCCTCACCTTCTCGGTCTTGGGCAAAACGGAGAATCAAATCGTGGCCTGGTAGCCTTTTTCGATCCCTTAAGTCAACTTTTAAATGGTCATCAAGCAAGTCAATGGTTCGTCTATGGATCGTTATATACATTGGCCATACTCGTGTTTGGCTATAAGTTCATGTTAAAATATAGGCACAATCGTTACCAACAAATACGTACCGGTTCGGTCATGTTCTTCCAACTTGGTTTTGCATTTCTCATCCCAGAATTCATGTCAAGATTGAATAGTGAAAGTTTTAGTTTGCCTTATTACGATCTTAAAAATATATGGCCTCTTAATTATTACAATTTTGAACAATATAGAGTTGACGAATTTATTAGTGCGGGAACTATTGGACTTGCTCTTCTCATTTTTGGAGTGCTCTCTATTTTTGTGATCACGCCTATATTAACTTATAAATTTGGTAAACGTTGGTATTGTTCATGGGTTTGTGGTTGCGGTGGACTAGCAGAAACAGCAGGAGATTCCTTTAGACACCTAAGTGATAAAAGCTTGAAGGCTTGGAAACTTGAACGCTGGCTCATACATACTGTTTTGGTGTTTGTTGTGCTCATGACAACGGCTGTTATCTATACCTATTTGGGATATGATCCTAACAAATATTGGCTAACTAAAAATGTTTTTCTTATAAGTGTAGCCTCACTTCTATCAATTTTATTTGTGATTGTAATGGTCTTTAAGCGGAATGAGTTTGGCAAAGATGCGAAGTATGGTGCCATTGGTTATTTCGCCATTATTATGGCCTTAATTGGCATGCATTTATTTTCAAACGAATCTCAACTTTTTCTGGTTGAAGCCGAAACACTCCGAAGCTCATACGGATTTCTCATTGGCTCTATTTTTTCTGG
>JABDMU010000008.1 GCA_013001285.1 Flavobacteriaceae bacterium | reverse complement strand
TTAATTGGTCGTGCAGCCGGAACCCTTGATCTTAATAGAATTGCTTTAGGTAATGTAAAACAAATTGAAATTGTAAAAGGCGCATCGTCTAGCCTATATGGAAGTGAAGCCTTGGGTGGTGTGGTTAATATCATTACAGATCGTCCAAAACAAGGCATGTCAGGGTCTTTAAGTCATAGATTGGGTTCGTTTAATACAAATGATACTGGTTTAAACCTAGGATATCGAAAAGAAAAAATAGCCGTATCTGCGTTTATAAACCGACTTAAAAGCGATGGATACGATCTCGATATGGCCGATAGTCTTAACACAGTTGAACCCTTTCAAAACTTTACCTTAAGTTCAAAGATCAACTATGACCTTTCAGAGCAAACTCAATTTTTGATCTCAGGACGCTTCTTTGATCAGATCCAAGATTATGTTGCCTCCCAAGATCTAAAAGGTGAAAGTAAAATTCAGGATTGGAACGTGCATACTAAGGTTGATCATAAATTCAATGCTAAATGGGAAGGTTCGCTTGAATTTTATATGTCTCAATATAAAGCCACTGAATTTTTAAATGATCAAGAAGGGAACGTATTTGATGAAGGGTTTTACGATCAATATTTGATTCGCCCTGAATTTAAGGCAGAATATAATCCTGACGAAAAAAGTAATTTTATTGGTGGCATTGGTTGGAGTCATGATCGATTGAAACGCACAGACTTTTCTACCGACCCAACTTTCAACGCACCTTATGCCT
Source organism: Flavobacteriaceae bacterium (assembly GCA_013001285.1). GTDB lineage: Bacteria > Bacteroidota > Bacteroidia > Flavobacteriales > Flavobacteriaceae > JABDMU01. The sequence continues at coordinate 7,562 of JABDMU010000008.1, read as the reverse complement.
TTATTCAATTTGATCATACACCAAATGAACACATCAACCTCATTCTTGGTGCGCGCTTTGATGCTCATAATGCTTATGAATCTCAATTCAGTCCAAAAGGTGCTCTACGCTATAAAATAAATGAAAAAATAGCCTTGAAAGCTTCGGTTGGATATGGATTTAAAGCGCCAGATTTTAGACAACTCTATTTCGATTTTACCAATGCGACCATTGGGTATACTGTGCTTGGATATAATGCGGTTTTAACAGCCATTCCAGAATTGGAATCGCAAGGACAAATTGCCAATATTGTTGTGCCATTATCAGAATTTGAAAGTGAATTATCTCCTGAAAATTCAATAGGAATAAACATAGGTGCCGATTTTATTCCAAACACAAAATTGAATATAGGTCTTAATCTGTTTCGAAATAACATTAGAGATCTTATAGACACACGAGTAATCGCAAATAAGACCAATGGTCAAAATGTGTTTAGCTATTATAATGTGAATTCGGTATTTACTCAAGGTATAGAATTCAATTCGACCTGGAAGCCAAGTTCACTATTAAAAATAAGCGCAGGGTATCAACTCTTATACGCAAAGGATAAGGACGCTATAAAAGCATTTGAGGATGGTGAGGTATATGCTCGTGAAACTCCGAGTTCGCCATCATTTCAACTTAAAAAATCAGATTATTTTGGGCTATACAACAGGTCACGACATATGGCAAATGTGAAGCTGTTTTATACTTTTAAACAGTGGAAGCTCAACACTAATATTCGTGCCACGTACAGAAGCAAATTCGGATTATATGATACTAACGGTAATAACCACTTAGATCGATATGATCAATTTATCAGTGGGTATTCCATCTTAGATGTGGCATTTAACAAAACCCTTTATTCAAATTATAAAATTGGGATAGGTGTAGACAACCTATTCAACTTTTCGGATCCACAAAATATCAGCAATATTCCGGGTCGTATTCTCTATGGAAAATTAAATATTCAATTCTAAATAATAAATAACTATGAACACTATTAAATTTTTATTCTTAATTACACTTATTACAACTTTCAACTCTTGTAGCAATGATGATGGTACAGATCAAATGGAGGTTGAATCACGCTCAGTATCAAATTTACATGCGCCTCAGGAAGGAGGTCAAGGTCAGCCAGTTTCTGGTCCTTTTACCAAATTTGATTTGGAAACCGGAGTAGAAACTACAAGCCAAACCGAATGGGATATTGCCTTTAGAGGTACTACCATTATTGTAAATGGAGGCGCTTCCTTTGGAGCCACTGATGAGCCTGCTAGAAATGGTGAGGCTGCAGTATATATTGCTTCAGGAACCTTGGCAAGCGTTAACCAAGTTGATACTACTGCATTTGAGCAGGATTCAGCAGCTGGTTATGCCATATCATCAGGAAGTAATAATGGATGGTACACATATGCAGGTCCTCCTACACACTTAATTTCGCCAATAGCTGGGAAAATATTAGTTTTTCGCACCCGAAGTGGGAACTTTGCTAAAATGGAGATCTTAAGTTATTATGAGAACGCACCTGAGAATCCAGATGCATTTGTAGATGCTGATGGTTATTACACATTTAATTTTGTCTATCAACCCAATAATGGCGAAGTTAATTTCTAAACCATAGCCATATGCAAAACTTTATAAGTTACATTCCAATTGCCACGACACTGTTTTCAGTGTTTTTCATAAGCGAAATTTTTAAGCATTATTTACAACGTAAGACTTCATATTTATTATGGTGGACACTTGGCGTATTAACTTTCGGACTTGGAACATTATCCGAAAGTTATCATGCTCTAATGGGATGGAACGGAGCAAATCTAAAATTCTGGTATATCGTTGGTGCCCTACTCGGTGGTTTTCCTCTTGCACAAGGATCAGTATATTTATTAATGCCAAGGTGGTTTGCACATTTAACTACAGTGTTTTTCGTAGGTCTGATAATTGTTGCATCTTATTTTGTAATTCAATCTCCATTCTTAATTCCTGAAGATTATGATTTCAGAATGACAGGAGCAGTTTTTGAATGGAAATGGGTGAGGCAATTTTCACCATTGATCAATATTTATTCTTTTCTGTTTTTAGTTGGTGGTGCCATCTATTCGGCTATTAAGTATTATGGCCAAAAGAAAAAGAAGGTTCATTTCAGAGGAAATATTTTCATTGCTCTGGGGGCCTTGCTCCCTGGAATAGGCGGTTCATTTACACGAGCAGGATATGTAGAAGTGTTATTTGTAACTGAATTTCTTGGGTTAGTATTGATTTATTGGGGTTATAGGATCATAAAAACCAGTAACATAAAAACTCGAATTATTTCAGTAATTAATTAAAAAAAGCCGCGTGAAAGCGGCTTTTTTATTTGTGTAGTAAATTAGAGTAATTCTACCTTTCCAGTTGATAGCATATAAACACCACCAACGATTTGAATCTCCCCTTTAGCTTCCATTTCTTTAAGAATTGGGCTTTTTTCACGAATACGATCCATGGTCATTTGCACATTGTTTGCAACCGTCTTAGCAACAAATTCACTGTTGCTTGAATTGGCTTCACCTTCTACTTGATCTGCAGATTTTCGCACTGCAGGTAAAATATTATCAAGTAGAGCTGTAATATTTCCAAGTTCAACGCCGTCACAAGCCGCTTTTACTGCGCCACAACTTTCATGACCTAATACCAGAATCAATTTACTTCCAGCAACTTTACATGAATACTCCATGCTTCCTATTATATCTACATTTTCAAAATTGCCCGCAACTCGTGCCACAAAAATATCACCTATGGCCTGATCTAAAACCGTTTCTACTGGAACACGAGAATCTATACAGGATAAGACCACTGCTTTAGGGTATTGACCTGACACTGTTTGTTGAACCAATGCCGAATTGTCGACACTTTGATTTCTACCTGATGTAAACCGGTTATTTCCTTCCATCAAATCATTCAGCACAGCTGAAGGCGTTAAACTGTTCTGTACTTCTTTTGTAATTGCTATATTTTTCATTTTATTTCGTTTTATCGTTTGTTATTAATGTTTGTTTTGAACATTTTCTTTTACCCATGAAAGGCATGCATTAAAGGATTTAAAAATATGTTCATTTGGAATAAAGTCAGGAATTATATCAATTCGCTCCATCATATAGCGCGGTTGTTCCAGTAATCCCACGAAGAGCACTTCAATATTCTTATTTTTCAATTCCATAAGCATATCCTCCATGGCATATAATCCAGATTGATCCATGTATTGCATTCGGCCTAAACGGAGAACAACATATTCTGCGGTTGCTGGGATTTGCGCAGTTAATTGTTGAAAATCACTTGTAGATCCAAAAAATAATGGCCCTTTAATATGTTTTATGAATACTTCTTCTTTCAGTTCCTTAGGAAATCCTATTTCATCTGCCCAAACTTCTTCCTTAAGCGGTTTTACGTCTGAGCGCTCTGCTGTAAGGTCCCCAATTTTTTTCATAAACATCAATGATGCTATCACAAGTCCAATTCCAACCGCATAAACTAAATTCCATACACACGCAAGAATCAGTACAGTGATCATAATTAACACTTCTGAGCTTAAATTAAATGGTCCAATTTTAATATCTCTAGGCAAACTTGGAATTGCTTTTAGCCCTTTGTAGTCCATAACACCAATACCTACTGTAATAAGGATTCCGGCTAAAACAGCTGCAGGTATTTTAGAGGCTACTGGTCCTAATGCTAAAAGGATGAATAACAACATCACACCGGCTATCATTCCCGAAAGTCTTGTTTTACCGCCTGAGTTAATATTCACAACTGTTCTTATTGTGGCTCCTGCGCCAGGTAAACCTCCAAAAATTGCACCTATACTATTTCCAATCCCCTGACCAACAAGCTCTTTATTTGGTTTATGCTTGGTCTTGGTCATGTTATCTGCAACCACACTTGTTAGCAAAGAATCTATTGCTCCTAATAAGGCCAGGGTTAAGGCTGTAAACACATATGGAGTGATATTCCCCAGTTTAAATCCTGTAAATATTTCAACAACTGGGTAAGGAAATCCTTGTGGAATTTGTTCAATTGGCCTGTAATCCATACCAAAAGCAACTGCCGCTCCAGAAACAACAATTAAGGCCACAAGCGTACTTGGCACCACTTTAGTAATTCGTTTAAACCCATATATGATAAAAATGGTAGCTAGAGCTAATGCTACTTCCAACCAATTGATATTCTTTAACGCATTGGGTAATCCCTTAATTGTTCCTAATACTCCTGATGCTTCCTTAGCAGCTAATGTTTGAGACTCCGCTAATATTTGAGCTTCCGTAATTTCATCTGCGCGTTCTATAGTTTCTTGAAAATTTTCTAGAACTAAAATGCCTTCTCCAGCTTCTTCTCTCAAGATATTTTCAAGAATCAACTCTTCGGCCTGTGGTTTAAATTGCTGTACAAATTCCATATCCTCTTTAGGGTAATACCCAACTGATGGGAATATTTGTGTCACCAAAATTATGACCCCAATTGCTGTCATAAATCCTGAGACGACCGGATAGGGAATATACCTGATGTATTGACCAATACCCAGAGCTCCAAGTCCGATCTGCATTAATCCAGCTAGTAAAAAAACCGTTAATATTATTGGCAGTGCCTTATTAATATCGCCATCATTGACAGCAATTATTCCAGCAATGACAACCATACTAACCGCAGTCATAGGTGCTGTTGGTCCAGAAATTTGAGTGTTTGTGCCGCCAAAAAGCGCAGCAAAAAAACTGATAAATATAGCGCCATAGAGTCCGGCCGTTGGCCCTAATCCAGATGACACTCCAAAAGCTAAGGCTAGTGGTAAGGCAACAATCCCTGCTGTAATGCCTCCAAAGGCATCTCCCTTAATATTAGAAAATAAGTTTTTCATATGTTTTTATTTTGTGGTTAGTATTTTTATTATTGTTTTTTATATGTTTTAAAAATTAACGAATGTGATCATGTTAATTTGGTCTCGCCCTGAGGTTTCAAAGAATTGATTCATATATCCCAATTCAAATCTTAGGGTTTTATTCACTTTATAACCCAATCCAAAATACAATCGGTTTCTATCGAAAACAGACGACTCTGTGTTTAAGAATATTTCATTATACATGGATCCATACCAATTGTAAGCGGTTTCATCTTTTTTCTTAAAAGGGACATTTAGATTAACAAAATATCGAAACCTCATCCTAAAATCACCTTCTACAAAACGTTGTTCAAAGCGGTACCTATGGCTTAACTTTACACTTCCAATACTCTGCTTTGAAATGAACTGCTGATATATCCTATGTTCATTAACCGATGATTTATTGTCTGAATCGCCCAAATAATTTTCTGATAGAATATAGCCATAACCCATCAAAATATTTTGTTTTCCCTCATTAAAGGAATACCCAAGCCCCGTTCTCAACAACAATTGCTCTAAATCGCCAACAGCGTTATAATTACGATATTGAACTTCATGGTGTAAATTCCATTTTTCATTCAATTGCTTGTTTCCAAAATAGATGATCCAATTTCCTAGATTACTATCCTGTCCAATACAAATTGATGGAATAATCAATAAAAAAGTAATTATGGCTCTTTTAAGTAGAACTGTTTTCAACATACTATAAAATTAAATTTGACTAATTAAATTGTCTCTTTGCAAAATTGGGTCATCAACCTCAATTAAATTGCTATAATATGTTTTGTTCGGGGGGAGGAGATATAAAGTCTAAATAAGGATTCAAATAATCTCTAAATTGATATCCTAAATATTGGTCTTTTCTATGGAATTTTGAGAGTTTGGACATATCGCCTGCTTCAGCCAATAAGATCTCGAGATTCTTTTCTTGTTCCTTCTCACTTTCTTCTTCTTCAGCAGACCCGTAAAAAATGGAAACGTCTACAGTACTATCAATTGCCGTAATAATCAAAGGCGTAGACAGAAATGTCAGGAATAATAAAGAAAATGATATTGCGGTTAGTTTTCTACTCATATTTTAATGAGCACAAATATAATATTTCCGAACAATGTAAGTGTTAAAGTATTTTTAAAATTTATTCAACATTTTGACGTCGTCAAGCACTATCCAACCAGTTTTGCCATCTGCTAGTCTTATCTTTACCCAGTTGTCATTAAAACTTTCTAAGATCATAACCTTTGTGCCTTCATGAAGCTTGAATGCTGTTTCACTTCTTAAATTAGGATCAGTTTTCACTTCTGATTCTTGTTCAAATACAATAGCCGAATTTTCATTTTGAACCATTCCATATTTCTGATAAGCCATGGTTAAGGCAAATAACCCCAAGGCTAAAGATGTAAAGCCGAAAACAAATAAAATGCGCTTTTTATGAGTTGCATATGAAAAATAATAACTTAAAAATAAGATCACAAACAACAAGGTTAGTGTCACTGCTATCATAGCCCAGACATCAAAACTAAAACTATTAATAACACTGTTTGATATTTTCGAAAATCCAGTTTCTGGTATCACCTCGATATCATCAATGGTCATGTTTTGAGCATAAGACAAATTGTTTTTTATCTCTTGGTCAGTAGGTGCTAACTGCAATGCTTTTTCATAGTAGAAAATACTGGGTGCAACCTGATTCATCTTATAATAGGCATTGGCCAAATTGAAGTAAAGATCTGCAGAATGTTCACCACTTTCAATTATTGACTCGTAAGAGGCTATGGCTTCTTGAAAATCTCCGTTATTATAGAATTCATTCCCTTTTTTGAAATGATCATAATTGTTTTGTGCGAACAAGCTCCCGCAAACAAATACCATCAATATATAAACCCTAGCCTTCATTATTTCTAACGTATTTGTTTGTCTATTTCAGAAATCACCGAGGCTGCCTTGTCGTAATCTTGTTGCATTTCAACATTTGAGCTTGGTGTATACCTTGCCAATTCACAACTCGATAACAATTGGTTAAACGCCGAAATCACCTCGGTATTTACACGTCTGTCGGTTAATAAATTAGAAATTCTTTCTTTGCTGAATTCACTCGTTTCTATACTCAATTTCGCCTTTAAGTAATTATGAAGCGATCTATGAAGTGCGTTATAGAAGTGTTCTTTATTACCAAGATTTTTTTTCGCTTCTCCTAAATATTTTCTAGCTAATTTAGTGGCCGTTCTCTTTTTATTTCCAACAATATCATTACTTAATTCATCTTGTCGACGTCTTACTAAAATCGCTACTGGGATTGCCAATAATGGTGCCAATAACGAACCCCAAAACAACTTAGATTTAAAGAAATTAATTGAATCCATGCTTACCAATTTCGTAGCAGTTCTGAACGAGGCAAATTGATTTCCTTTGGTGTCAATTTGCTGCTTGGAGCTAACCGTATTTGCATTGTCCCTATTATTTATTGGTCCTTCCGTCACGTTTATCAATAATTCTCTCGAACTGATGGATTCATAGCGATCGGTTTTCGGATTAAAATATGAAAACGAAATGCTTGGGATTGGATATTTTCCTTGATATTCTGGAACAATTGTATAGGAATCCATTATTTTTCCTTGCATCCCATCTAATTTTGTA
>JABDMU010000007.1 GCA_013001285.1 Flavobacteriaceae bacterium | reverse complement strand
TAAGACCAATATATCACAACGATACCATTTCGGTGAGATTAACCTGTAAGCAGAAGATCGATCGCGATGTTCGAGGACCGGAATTACCATCAGGAATTGTAAAATGGTATGCCGAGGTGTTTGATGCCGAAGAAGAATTGGTCGCCATTGCAACAGTATTGACCATGGTTCAAAAGAAGAATCCTTTTGCTGAAATAAATCGGTCAACTGTTGAAACGTATTTAAAGAATTTATCAGAATCAACACAACCAAAATGGGGCAGCATGTCAGCACAAAAAATGGTTGAACATCTGGAATATTCGCTTAGAATAGCCTCCGGCGAAATTCAAGATTTTGAATTTTCTACTCCAGAAGAAATTCTCGAAAAAGTGCATGACTCCTTATATAATCATAGAGCAATGCCTAAGAATTTTGAAGCGCCAAAATATCTTGAGAATAAGATAAGTGCATTGGTTCACACTGATTTAAATACAGCAAAGCAGAAGCTTTTGGAGGCTTATGACGCCTACGATCAACATTTCAAGGAAAACCCTGAAGCCACGACTAAAAATGTCGTTTTTGGACACTTGAATTATTTCGAATGGAAATTATTTCACACAAAACATATAAATCATCATTTTAATCAATTCGGATTACTATAACTATGGAACCATACGTTAAACAAACTATCAAAAATGAAGTAGGGTATATTGAATTTTTTCACCCTGCACACAATTCGCTACCAAGTAATCTTTTAGCCGAGTTGACCAATAAAATAAAACACGCATCTACTAATGATGAGATCAAGGTGATCATTCTCCAAAGTGGTGGTGATCGTACGTTTTGCGCTGGTGCAAGTTTTGAAGAATTACAAGCCATTAATGACGAGGAAACAGGACGTGTTTTCTTTTCTGGATTTGCTAATGTCATAAACGCCATGAGAAAATGTCCAAAATTTATTATTGGCAGAATTCAAGGTAAAACAGTAGGAGGTGGCGTAGGATTAGCTTCGGCAACAGACTATTGTATGGCCACAAAATATGCTTCCATTAAATTAAGTGAACTCAATTTGGGAATAGGGCCATTTGTGGTTGGACCAGCAGTGCAGCGTAAATTAGGATTAAGTGGTATGTCACAGATAGCCATGGATGCCAATTCATTTTACTCTGCAGAATGGGCTCAACAAAAAGGCTTGTTCTCTCAAGTTTATGAGAGTACAGAATTATTAGATGAAGCCGTTCAAGAATTTGCAGAGAATTTATGTACCTATAATCCAAAGGCCATGTCAGAAATGAAAACCATGTTTTGGAGAGGTACCGAAGATTGGGATGCCCTATTAAATCAACGTGCAAAAACGAGTGGAAGATTAGTGCTTAGCAATTTTACAAAGCAAAAATTAAAATCATTTCAATAAAATGATCTACAGTTTTAAAGGCTACATACCAGTTGTGCATGAAAGCAGTTTTGTGCACCCCCTTGCTGCGGTAACAGGCAATGTTATCATTGGTAAGCACTGTTATATTGGACCTGGAGCGGCTATTCGTGGCGATTGGGGACAGATCATTCTAGAAGATGGTGTGAATGTTCAGGAAAATTGTACGATCCATATGTTTCCGGGAAAATCTATTCGACTTCAAGAAAGTGCTCATATTGGCCATGGTGCTATTATTCATGGTGCACATATAGGCAAAAATGTACTTGTAGGAATGAATTCTGTGATCATGGATGATGCCAAAATAGGAAATGAATCAATTGTTGGAGCCATGAGCTTTATCAAAGCTGAAACCAAAATTCCAGATCGAAGTTTGGTGGTTGGCAACCCTGCAAAAATTATTAGAAAGGTAAGCGATGAAATGATAGCCTGGAAAACCAAGGGGACTAAATTATATCAAGAATTACCAAAGGATTGTAAGGAAAGTTTGAAGGAAGTAGAACCCCTGAGAGAAGTCCCAGATCAAATGAAAATTCAGGAAGGTGCATATGATACGTTAAGAGATTTTATGAGATCCTGATTTAATGAAGCAAATGCTTAAATAATGTCAACATTTGAATTTAAAATGCCCAAATTGGGTGAAAGTATAACAGAAGCAGCCATTATTACATGGTTCAAAAATGTGGGTGATACCATCGAGCAAGATGAAATGCTTCTGGAGGTAGCAACTGATAAAGTAGATTCTGAAGTGCCTTCAACGGTTTCTGGTGTGATTGAAGAGATCTTGTTTAAGGCTAATGAAGTAATTAAAATTGGAGACACCATTGCGATAATCAAAACGAATGGTGAAGTTCTAGAAGGAAAAAGCAAAAAGAAATCTAAGTCAACGAAAAAACAAATTACAAGTCAGAAACCAGCTGAAATTAAAAGGTCAGTAAAAAGGCAAATGAGCTTGCCAACAGCTGGACAAAATAACAATACATTTTTCTCACCCCTAATCATAAGTATTGCTAAGGATCATCATATCAGTTTTGAAGAATTGGCAAGAATTCCAGCAACAGGGAAAGATGGACGTTTAAGAAAAAGCGATGTTTTTAGTTACATCGAACAGGGGCGACCGCTAAAATTTGTGCAACCTCATGTACAAAAAGATCCAACGGCTTATAGAATTCCGCAACTCAATTTAGATAAAGGAAAAGGGAAAATTGTTGAAATGGACCGGATGCGCAAGATGATCGCTGATCATATGGTCTATTCTAAACATACTTCGCCTCATGTTACGGCATATGTAGAAGCAGACCTGACTGAGTTGGTCCAATGGCGTAATGAGAACAAAATTAAATTTCAGAAAAAATATAATCAAAAGCTTACCTATACTCCGCTATTTGTTGAGGCAGTTGCAAAAGCTGTTCAGGACTTTCCAATGATTAATGTGTCTGTTGATGGTGATAAGATTATTGTAAAAGAGGACATCAATATAGGCATGGCGACAGCCCTTCCCAATGGAAATTTAATCGTGCCTGTTGTCCATAAGGCTAATGAGAAATCATTGGTAGATCTTGCCACGAATGTGAATGCCTTGGTCGAAAGTGCGCGCACAAATAGTTTGAAAGCAGACGATATAAAAGGTAGTACGTTCACAATTTCAAATGTAGGCACCTTCGGAAGTGTTATGGGAACACCAATAATTAATCAACCCGAAGTGGCCATTTTAGCGCTTGGGATCATAAAAAAAAGAGCTGAGGTTATTGAATCCGAAAAAGGAGATGAGATCGCCATCAGAAGCATGATGTATTTGTCACTTTCATTTGACCATCGGGTAGTTGATGGTTTCCTTGGAGGCTCTTTTCTTAGAAGAATAGCCGATAATTTAGAACAATTCGATATAAAAAGATCAATATAATGTCATATACAATAAAAATAAATACAGTTATTAATTCGAAGGTCACTGATTTAGACTTTAATAATATTCCCTTAGGTAGAACGTTTACCGATCACATGTTTGTATGTGATTACGATAATGGTCAATGGGTAAACCCAGAGATAAGACCACTTGAAATGATTCCCACACATCCAGCTGCCATGGCATTGCACTATGGTCAGGCTATTTTTGAAGGGATGAAAGCAACTTTAGATGAAGTCGGAACGCCCATGTTATTTCGCCCAGAAAAAAATGCAGAGCGCTTGAATTTCAGTGCACGTCGCATGGGAATGCCAGAATTTCCAGAGGCTTTATTTATTGAAGGATTAAAGCAATTCGTAAGTGTAGAACAGGGATGGATCCCACCTCAAGAGGGAAGTGCTTTATACCTTAGACCATTCATGTATGCCGATGAACCTTTTATAGGCATGCGGGCTGCAACCCATTTCAAATTTATCATAATCGCTTCGCCATCAGGTCCATTTTTTAATAAGCGCATCAAGTTATTTGCCGAAACGAAATATATAAGAGCAGCACATGGTGGAACGGGTGAAGCAAAAGCGGCTGGAAATTATGCTGCCGCAATTCGTCCAACAGAACTGGCAAAATCCAAAGGTTATGATCAGGTCCTTTGGTTAGATGCTCAAAATTTTAATACCATTCAAGAGGTTGGTACCATGAATATTTTCTTTAAGATCGATGGTGAATTTTTAACCCCTAAGTTAGATGGTGCAGTTCTCAATGGAATAACACGATTGAGTGTAATTGACCTTTTACGAGATTTTGGTTATCAGGTAAAAGAACGTGATATCAGTATGTCTGAAATTATTGAAGCTGAAGAAAAAGGCACTCTGGAAGAAGCCTTTGGAACTGGCACAGCTGTGGCCATAGCAATGATCCAGGAAATAGGGTACAAAGATCAAAAGATTCATGTGTCAAATGAGAGTCCAGTTGGGCAAAAGATTTTAGATACACTTAATGGCATTCGGAATGGAAAAATTGAGGATAAATTCAATTGGATGGTTAAAGTGGAAAAAGAATTGGCTTAATGAACAAAGAAATTCTAAAAAATGGATTTGCATTTTTATGTACTGCAAAGGCCATGACTGAGCTCTATGAAGCTAATTTTAAATTGGTTTCAAAATATGTGCACGCCACATCCAGAGGACATGAAGCGATTCAAATCGCCTTAGGTATGCAACTTTTGCCTCAGGATTACGTATTTCCTTATTATCGTGATGATGCCATGCTTTTGTCTATTGGGATGCAACCCTATGATTTGATGCTGCAACTTCTGGCAAAAGGAGAGGATCCGTTTTCTGGCGGTCGAACCTATTATTGTCATCCAAGTTTAAATGATGTCGATAAGCCAAAGATCCCTCATCAGTCCTCTGCTACTGGGATGCAAGCAATTCCAGCTACAGGCGTGGCTATGGGCATGCAATATAAAGAGCAACAGGATTTACATGACGCATCATTATCTGATAAGCCGATAACAGTATGTAGTTTGGGTGATGCTTCTGTTACGGAGGGAGAAATTTCGGAGGCTTTTCAAATGGCAGCCTTAAAACAAATGCCTATTCTCTATTTAGTACAAGATAATGGCTGGGACATTTCGGCAACAGCCGAAGAAACGCGATCTCAAGATGCCTATGAATATGCTCAAGGCTTTATAGGTTTAGATGCCATTACTATTGATGGCGCAAACTTTATAGAATCTTATGAAGCCATTCAAAAATGTATTAAGATCATTCGTGAAGAACGGCGACCGATGTTAGTGCATGCCAAAGTTCCTTTATTGAACCACCATACGTCTGGAGTTAGGATGGAATGGTACCGAAACGATTTGGACGAAGCACGCTTGAAGGATCCTTACCCTGTGTTCAAAAAGCAATTATTAGAAAATGGGTTATCGGAAAAGGAAATAAATGATATTGAACATGCTGCGATCAAAAAAGTAGAAGCCGATTTTAAAAAAGCATTAAAAGCCGAAGATCCAAAACCTTCTGATCTCTTTACACATGATTTTGTTCCAACACCAATTACTGAAGAAGTTGGTGAACGTTCCCCTGAGGGTAGCGATAAAGTGGTCATGGTCGATTGTGCATTATTTGCTGTAGAAGAATTAATGCGAAAGCATAAGGAGTGTTTACTTTATGGACAGGACGTTGGCGGTAGATTAGGTGGTGTTTTCAGAGAGGCCGCTACATTAGCACAGAAATTTGGCGATGACCGCGTTTTTAATACGCCAATTCAAGAAGCTTTTATCGTAGGATCCACAGTAGGAATGAGTGCCGTTGGTCTAAAGCCAATAGTGGAAGTGCAGTTTGCTGATTACATATGGCCTGGTCTCAATCAATTATTCACGGAAGTAAGTAGAAGTTGCTATTTATCTAACGGTAAATGGCCGGTAAGTATGATTCTTAGAGTACCTATTGGCGCCTATGGCAGTGGAGGACCATACCATTCGTCTTCCGTTGAAAGTGTGATCACTAACATTAGAGGAATAAAAATCGCATATCCAAGTAACGGTGCCGACTTAAAAGGCCTAATGAAAGCTGCGTTTTATGACCCTAACCCAGTAGTGATTTTAGAACATAAAGGTTTGTATTGGAGTAAGGTTCCCGGAACTCACGGAGCCACATCGATTGAACCATCTGAAAACTATATTTTACCGTTTGGTAAAGCATGGGTATTACAAGAGATTTGGCCTCAGGACAACAAAGAAACCATCACGATCGTAACCTATGGGATGGGTGTGCATTGGGCGATGAATGCTTCGGAAGAACTTGAACTACAAGATCAAGTTGAAATTATTGATCTCCGAACCCTTTTTCCACTTGATGAAGATTGTATTATGAAATCGGTAAAAAAGACTAAAAAATGCCTTGTTATCACTGAGGAGCCGAGTAATAATAGTTTCGCTTTAGCACTTTGTGGAAAGATCCAAGAGAAGTGTTTTCAATATCTCGATGCTCCTGTGATGACCATCGGAAGCGAAAATATGCCTGCTATTCCATTGAATTCAACGCTTGAAGAGACCATGATCCCTTCAACGTCCAAGGTTAAGGAAAAGGTTTTAGAGCTTTTTCAGTATTAAAAATTTCGGATTTAAAAAATCATTTAAAGGTAAGTTGCGCTCTAAACAAAGCGCAAGGATAATTGGTTAATACGGCGTTAGAACAAACGTTTTCTGATATTTTTCCAGCGTAGACTTCTGATAAAGTTGCCTTGATCTTCGGTCACCATATATTCCAGGTTTTGTTTTTTCGCTTTGAAGTATCCAGAAACCGAATTGAAGAAAAATGATAAACTCCGTCTAGCAAAGGCACCTTTTAAACTAGCAATAAGGGTCAAAATCAAGCCGGAACGCATTTTGTACAGTGCTTCCCCCTGTAAATATTTTGAGGTACTATGATAGCTTATTCCTGTTGGTTTTAAATGTTTGACATGAAGGGTTTTGTCCGTTTGTATTTTCCAGCCTGCATATTGGGCGAGCAAGACATCTACAGAATCCCATCCTATTGAAGGTCTTAATCCTCCAATGTCTTCAAAACATTGTTTTCTGTAAGCTTTCAGAGGGCCTCGAACATGATCTTTAGATGCGATAGCTTCAAATTTCCAAGCGCCATTATTTTCAATATAGGGCAGACCTCCAGCAACACCTACCTTTTCATCTTGATTAAAAAGACCGACAATGGTTTCTAAATAATTATTCGGAAAAATTAAGTCTGCATCAAACTTGCAAATGATATCATAATTAGAATCAAGCGATTTCAATCCTTGGTTAAAGGCATTGACCACTTTACTCCCAGGAATATGCGCTTCTGAAGATTGAATTGCAACGGATTCAATAAAATTAAAATTGTCCGAGTATTCCTCGATAATATTTAGAGTATTGTCGGTGGAATTATCATCAACTACAACTATTTTTTCTGGAAGTAAGGTTTGCTTAACTAAGGAGTCTAAAGTAAGCGCAATGCTGTCTTCTTCGTTGTGAGCGGGTATGACGATATAGATCTTCATGAGACGCGTTCGGCATAAACTATGTAATATCTAGGTGTAAACCATCTTAATATTGGGCGAAAACCAATTTTTTTAGTGGGGTTGGTCCATTTTTTTCTAGCAATGATCTTCCATCCTGCTTTTTCCAAGAGCCAATCGAATTGCCAATCTTCAAATTCATGAAAGTGCCTATCACGGTCATCAGTTTTACTTCTATATGCCGAAGCAAACCATAGTTTTAATGGGACGCTAGCCATAAGTTTTTTGGCTTTTATATCCTTTAATACTGTGTAAGGCGAAACCAAATGTTCAAAGATCTCAAATGCTGTGATAGTTTCAGCATCTGTTGTAGTGACAGAGGATGTATCATGGTCGAGATCTTCGCCATTCGTATTTTCAACCGTATAACCGTTATTTTGCATGATCTTGGTGAATGGATTAGCAACACCAAGGTCTAGGATCTTCGAACTTGTGGGAATATGCGTATTTAAAAAATCAAGTGTTAGCTTATAGCGCTTATGAGGAAACTTTCCTTCGTACATTATTAGTATTTATAAACAATAGCGTTGATGTGCATTCCTGCACCAACACTTGCAAATATAATAACATCACCTTTGTTAAGCGAATGGTCTCCTAGTTTATTCTTCCTAATTAAATCGAAAAGCGTTGGTACCGTTGCTACAGAGCTATTGCCTAATTTGGTGATGCTCATTGGCATCACACCTTCTGGTTCAGGAGTATTATACAGGCGATAAAAGCGTTTGATAATAGCCTCATCCATTTTTTCATTTGCCTGATGGATCAGTATTTTTTTAACATCAGTAATATCGTAACCAGAATTTTCGAGACAAGTCTTCATAGCAGCCGGAACATTGTTCAAGGCAAACTCATAAATTTTTCGACCATGCATTTTAATATAGCGTGTATCGCGACAAAGTTCTTGATTATTTGAATTTCCGAAGTATAGGTAATAGGCTTCATCATAAGTATAGGAAGCCGTTTCATGAGCCAAGATCCCGCCTTCTTCGTCTGATGCCTCCACAACTGTTGCACCTGCGCCATCAGAATAGATCATTGAATCACGATCGTGTTTATCAACAACACGAGATAGTGTTTCTGAACCAATAACAAGGCATTTTTTCGCCATTCCTGCCTTTATAAAGGCCTGAGCTTGAATAACGCCCTCGATCCAACCGGGACATCCAAAAAGGATATCGTAAGCCACACACTTGGGATTTTTAATGCGTAGGCTATGTTTAACTCGTGAGGCCAAACATGGCAACATATCACTTTGAATGGCATTAGATTTGACATCACCAAAATTATGAGCCATTATGATATAATCCAATTCTTCTCGATCGATATTGGCGTCCTCAATGGCTTTTTCTGCAGCAAAAAAAGCAAGGTCAGAAGAGCTTAAGTGATCCTTTGCATAACGACGTTCAGCAATACCAGTTATGGCCTTGAATTTATCGACAATGACTTCATTGGGATGATTTATTGTACTTCCATCAGTATTTAAAAACTCGTGTTGATGGAAATTTTCATTCTTTTCAACAACGTCGGGAATGTAGCTACCAGTACCAGTTATACGAATATTCATAGCTTAAATTTGGTTATATATTTCACTAAAATAACAAATTTAGACACAAAATTTAAAATGCTAAATTGACTTTGGTCGAAATTACGATGTTCAAACAGTAATTAGGCCTCCATAAAATCTTCAATAGGCGCACAAGTACAAATAAGGTTTCGATCACCATAAGCATCATCAACACGTCTTACACTTGGCCAGAATTTGTTGTCCTTTACGAAATCAAGAGGAAAAGCTGCTTCTTTTCTTGTATATGGAAAAGACCATTCATCATTGGTTAAAAGTTCTAAAGTGTGAGGCGCATTTTTAAGAACATTATTCAAATCTTCTTCTGAAGCGTGCTCAATTTCCTTTCGAATTGAAATGAGTGCATCACAAAAACGATCCATTTCTTCCTTACTTTCACTTTCAGTTGGCTCTACCATCATGGTCCCAGCAACTGGAAAGGACACCGTAGGTGCATGAAATCCGTAATCCATCAATCGCTTCGCAATATCCGTAACTTCAATGCCTTTTACTTTAAAAGCTCTGCAATCAATGATCATTTCGTGGGCTGCTCGACCTTGTTCACCCGAGTATAAGGTTTCAAATGATCCTTCTAAACGCTCTTTTATATAATTGGCATTTAAAATGGCAATTTTAGTTGATGCTGTAAGTCCATTCGTGCCTAGCATTTTTATATACCCATAAGAGATCAAACAGGCTAGAGAAGACCCGAAAGGCGCTGCAGAAATTGCGGTAATACATTGATCACCACCAGTTTTAATTACTGGATTACCAGGTAAAAAAGGGACGAGTTGTTCAGCCACACAAATAGGGCCGACACCTGGTCCGCCACCACCATGTGGAATGGCAAAGGTTTTATGAAGATTTAAATGGCACACATCAGCACCAATATTGCCAGGGTTTGTAAGACCTACTTGGGCATTCATATTGGCACCATCCATATAGACCTGACCTCCGTTGTCGTGAATTATCTGCGTTATTTCTTTTATGGCCGATTCATAAACGCCATGAGTTGATGGGTATGTGACCATTAAAGCTGAAAGATTGTCCTTATGTAATTCTGCTTTTTCGCGAAGATCATCAACATCAATATTACCTTCTTCTGTAGATTTAGTTACCACGACCTTCATACCAGCCATAACCGCACTTGCCGGGTTAGTACCATGAGCAGATGAAGGGATCAGGCAAATGTTTCTATGGTGGTCATTTCTTGATTCATGATAAGCCTTGATCACCATCAAGCCTGCGAACTCACCTTGTGCTCCTGAATTGGGTTGTAATGACGTTGCAGCAAAACCAGTTATTTCAGAAAGTTGATCTTCCAATGTTTTTAGAGCGATGGTATAACCTTCAACTTGATCTAATGGCGCAAAAGGATGAATATTGCCCCAATTTGGCCAACTGAGTGGTAACATTTCGGCGGCGGCATTTAGTTTCATAGTACATGACCCTAAGGAGATCATCGAATGATTAAGAGAAAGGTCTTTACGCTCTAATTTTTTGATATAGCGCATTAATTCTGTTTCCGAATGGTAGGTGTTGAAAACTTCATTTTCTAAGAAGGACGATTTCCTAGCCAGCGACTCTGGAATGCGATTTAAGTTGTCAAGTGCTCTTACTTTTTCATTCGTTTTTCCAGAAACTTCACTAAATATGTTAAGTATTGTATTTAAGTCTGCGACAGAAGTTGTTTCATTAATTGAAATACATACCGTGGTTGAATTTGGATAATAAAAATTAACTCCATTTTTTTCAGCAATGGTCTGAACACTTTTAGCATTGGCTTTTATTTGAAGTGTATCGAAATATCCAGAATTCAATTGTTCAAATCCGAGTTTCCCTAATTGACGTTCAAGGGTCGTTGCCGATTGATGCACTTTTTTAGCAATATATTTTAATCCTTCAGGACCGTGATAAACGGCGTACATTCCAGCCATAACTGCTAATAAAACCTGAGCAGTACAGATGTTTGAAGTTGCTCTGTCACGTTTTATATGTTGCTCTCTTGTTTGCAAGGCCATCCTGAGAGCACGATTGTTATTGGCATCTTTAGTGACCCCTATAATACGACCAGGGATGTTTCGTTTATACGCTTCTTTTGTTGCGAAATAGGCCGCATGAGGCCCGCCATATCCCATTGGGATACCAAATCGTTGGGTGGTTCCTACAACGACATCAGCACCAATATTTCCAGGGGCTTCAAGTAAAACCAAACTTAAAATATCGGCTGCAACGGCAACTTTTATTTGAGACTGATTGGCTTTCGTAATAAATCCAGATACATCCTTGGATTCACCATGTTTTCCAGGATATTGCAAAATGGCTCCAAAAAAGGACTTACTAAAATCAAATTCATCTGTATTGCCAATTTCCAATTCTATTCCTAATGGAATGGCTCTCGTCTTTAAAACAGAAATGGTCTGCGGAAGCATCTGTTCAGAAACGAAAAATTTTAGCACATCATTTTTCTTTTGCTCGCGTTCACGAACCGCAAATAATAAAGCCATGGCTTCGGCCGCGGCGGTACTTTCATCTAACAATGAAGCGTTTGCCAGTTCCATTCCAGTTAGATCTGTAATTACAGTCTGAAAATTCAATAAAGCTTCTAATCGTCCTTGAGCAATTTCGGCTTGATATGGTGTATACGCGGTATACCATCCTGGGTTTTCAAGAATATTTCGCTGGATGACAGCAGGAAGGTTTGACGGATGATATCCTAAACCGATATATGATTTAAAGACCTTATTCTTTAAAGAAAGGGCATTGATATGATCAAGATATTCCTGTTCGCTCATGGCAGGGTCCAAGTCCAATTCTTTTTTTAATCGGATATTGTCTGGAATAGTTTCATCAATAAGCTGTTCGAGAGAATCCACACCAATGGTATTTAACATGGTAGCGTGATCACTTTTACGTGGACCAATATGACGAAGTGCAAATGCGTCTGTATTCATTCTTCTGAAATTGAAATTTGAAGAACAAAATTAAGGAATTAAAAGCGGTTTTATTTTGTGATAATTGAAAGTTTTTAACCAATTAAAAGGTTTATTAACAGTTTGTCTATTTTTGTATAATGAAGGTCATCAAACAAATCATTTCATTTTACATCAATAGTAGTATTCACGTGGCCTTAGCGGTTTGTGCTTTAGCATATATCACTATTCTCAATTTTGATTTACCAAAATCTATAGACC
>JABDMU010000082.1 GCA_013001285.1 Flavobacteriaceae bacterium | reverse complement strand
TGTAATTTTCTTCAGGAATATGTGCTGTAAGTTGCGTCAAGGCTTGATGGACATCCTTTTTTAAATTGACTACCGCTTCATTTCGGATATCTTTCTGATAATGATTAGCATGGATAGCGGCTCCAATTTTGATGACCACACTATCACCAAATTCGGTAGCCTTGATAAAATTAAATCCTATAGGAATAAGTTGAATATCTATTTCAGGATGTTTTTCCAAAGTATTAAAAACAATTCTGGTAAATCCCTTACTTAATGGTCTAACTCTACGTGCCAAATTATGGCTTCCTTCAGGAAAAATAACAATGTTTTCTCCTTTTTCGAGTAATTCTGTACAGTGTTCAAAAATCGGGTTGTTACTTGATAAATTACTATAGCCATCTCTAATGCGATAAACGGGCATCATATTCAAGCTCCCCAAAAGTTTACTCACGATAGATTTTTTAAAAACGGCTGCACGAGTGAGGAAATGACAAAAGCGTGGCCATTCTGTAGCGATAAGTAGAGCATCTATTAAGGCATTTTGATGATTGGCTAAGATCAAGCTTGGTTGATCTACTTTTACATATTTTAGACCGTGAACTTTTATGGATTTGAAATAAAAAAACAATCCAATTTTGAGATATAATTTAACACTATGTAACCACAAGGTTTTCAAGGTCGTTTTAATTTAGTTGAAGTATGAGACCAATAAGAGGCTAAAATAAGCCCAGAAATAATATGCCATATGCCCCAAAAGGCCGCCATGATTGCCATCCCTCCTAACCCATTAAAAAAAGTGAAGATGAGCAAAAGCCCTAAACCAGAGTTTTGAATCCCGGTTTCTATGGCTAATGTTTTTTGATTTTCGAATGAAAGTTTAAATAATTTGGCGATTGCAAATCCTAAGAGTATTGCTAATAAATTATGTGAGATCCCAATGGTGAGCACATGATGTACATAATCATAAAAAATATCTAAATTATTTCGGAAAGCAATCACTACAATGGCAATAAAAACAGTAATAGACACTGGTTTTAAAATTTTGGATAATGTAGTTGCAAACCCTGGAAAATGTTTTCGAACCAGCATACCAATAGCTAACGGAATTCCTAAAATTAAAACAACCAATTTAATAAGCTGCCAAGGGTCAAGTTCGACCAACTTGAGTATTTCTGCTGTTGGTGGATATAAATTGCCATAGAATTGAAAATTAAAAGGCGTCATAATCATAGCTAAAAAAGTTGCAAATGCTGTTAAACTTACAGATAATGCTGTATTTCCCTTTGCTAAATGGGTCATAAAATTTGAAATATTCCCACCCGGACAAGCTGCAACCATCATCATACCCAATGCAATACTGGGCTGTGGTTTTATTAATATTACAAATAGAAAGGTTACCAAGGGCAATACAATAAATTGAGAAATTACGCCCAAAATAACCAGCTTTGGTTGCTTTAGCAGATTTTTAAAATCATCTATTGTAATTCCTAATGCTACACCAAACATGACCACAGCTAACGCTATGTTCAAAATCATAAGACCATTGCTGTCAAAGTGAATTTGTACTTCGTCTAGGTCTCTCATTATTAGGATACTATTGAACCATTCATGACCTTACTTTCGGGGTGTAATAGAATTACATCATCTCCATTAACGGCACCAAGAATGAGGCATTCACTCATGAAATTCGCAATTTGCTTTGTTGGAAAGTTAGCCACAGCAACAATTTGTCTATTTAGAAGTTCCGATTTAGAATAAAGCGTGGTTATTTGTGCCGAAGTTTTTCTTTTTCCTAAGTCTCCAAAGTCAATGGTTAATTGATAGGCTGGTTGTCTTGCTTCGGGAAAATCATTAACTTCAATTATCGTACCTATTCTAAGATCTATTTTAGTGAAATCTTCGAAAGTTATTGTCTCAGTCATTTTTTAAAAATACGAATTATTACGATATTGTATCAAAATACAAAAAATGGCTAGAACACCTTCAAATATGTTGCCTTTAGGCACGAGAGCACCGGAATTTAATTTATTAGATACTGTCAGTGATCAACAAACATCCTTAGCAGATCTTTCGGGTGAAAAAGGAACGGTAATTATGTTTATTTGTAACCATTGTCCGTTTGTTGTTCATGTCAATTCAGAACTAGTTGCGATTGCTAATTCTTATTCAGATCGAGGCATTTCGTTTATTGCTATTTCAAGTAATGATGTCATAAATTATCCACAGGATGGTCCCGATCATATGAAGGTAAATGCCAAGGAGAACAATTATCCCTTCCCCTATTTATATGATGCATCGCAGGACGTAGCTAAGGCTTATGAGGCTGCTTGTACACCGGATATTTATCTTTTTGATGCTCAGTTAAAATTGGTCTATAGAGGGCAACTTGATGATTCACGTCCCGGAAATGGAATACCGCTTACTGGACGCGATCTCCGAACTGCACTTGATGATTTATTGGCAGGGCAAGACATTTCTTCAGTTCAGAAACCGAGTATTGGATGCAACATTAAATGGAAATAAGTTTTATTTCAACCATCCTTTTCTAAGTAGTAAATTTTTTATATGATGGTAGTGATGATTGCTATGCCAAGCATATTTACCTATATTCTCTTTTAAACTCACAGTATTATTATGTTCTGGATGGATAAAACATTTGTTCAACTGTTCTTCAGTCAAGGATTTTAATAGATATACCAATTTAAAATGAACTGCTTTCAAATGATCAATAGACATTTGGATTGGAGCATGTTTTGCATCTTCTAATTCGGCCCATTCCTTTTCATGATAATATTTAATAATTGGAGTATCTTCAGTTAAGGCCCATTTAAACCGAATGTAACTATGATGGTGGCTGTCCGATAAGTGATGAACCACCTGTCTCACCGTCCAACCCTCTTGTCGGTAAGGTGTATCAAGTTGCTCAACAGTTAAAGATCTAACCAGATCATCTAATTTCATTGGAAAATGTTCCAGAACATCGATCCATTCTTTTAAATGGGTGTTTGTAATGTGTTCAGGGCATTGAAATTTACCGATCGGGTATCTAAGCAGTTCAAGATTTTCGTCATTCATTATTTCGAATTTTATCTATAAAAGAATAAATAATGAAAATTACTAAATTTTATGCTGAATTTAGGTTCGAATTCAATTGTTTTGCCCAGCCCGTGACTACTTTACTGGACTAAAAACATCTTCATTTAGAAGTAAATCCCTTATAATTATTTGACGTCCATAAGTTCGACGTCAAAAATCAAGGTTGCATTTGGAGGAATTACGCCGCCAGCACCTTGACTTCCATAGGCAAGATCGCTTGGAATAACGAATCTAGCTTTATCTCCTACTTTTAGCAAGCCAATACCTTCATCCCATCCTGGAATCACTTGCCCCATTCCCAAAGGAAAATCAATGGGTTGGTTACGTTTATAAGAAGAATCAAATACAGTCCCATCAGATAGTTGACCTTTATAGTGTACTGAAACGGTTTTTCCAGATTCAGCTTTCATACCAGAACCTTGCTGAAGGATCTGGTAACGCAGACCGCTATTCGTTTTATCAAATCCGGCCGCCAATTTGTCCAGTTCGGCGTCACGCTGTTTTATTTCCTCCTCTATGCGCTTTTCACGCATACCTTCAAAGGTTCTAAAAGCTTCAATAGCATTAAAATTTTCTGCTTCATCACCAACTCTTATAATTTCTAATTTTTCAATTTCGTCATCTTGTGCAATAGCATCTACCACATCCTGTCCTTTAATGACCTTTCCAAATACAGTATGCATGCCATCTAACCACGGTGTTGCAATATGTGTGATGAAAAACTGACTACCATTAGTACCAGGACCTGCATTCGCCATTGAAAGAACCCCAGGACCATCGTGTTTTAGATCTTCATGAAATTCATCATCAAATTGATAGCCTGGATTTCCAGTTCCAGTACCAATTGGACATCCACCTTGAATCATGAAATCGGGAATAACCCTATGAAATTTTAACCCGTCATAATAAGGATTCCCTTGGGCTTTTGCAGAATTTTGTATTTGCCCCTCGGCTAAAGCAACGAAGTTACCTACTGTACCAGGTGTTTTCTTATATTCTAAGGCTACTAATATTTCACCTTTGTTTGTATTGAATTTTGCGTATAAACCGTCTTGCATAAATCTAATTTTTTTTGAATATGCAAAGATACATTATTCAACAGCAAGTAAATAAGAAAATTTTGAAAATTAATTTGCGATCTCGCTAATGAATTTGATGCGGTACAATCGTAATTCTTCATCATCGTAATCCCCATCAAACTCCTCAATTGCTGTAGAAATTTTATCGCTTTCCGATTCAATAAAGTAGTCGTGTATTTCTTCTTGCTGATCTTCATCTAAAATATCATCGATCCAATATGAAATATCGAGTTTAGTTCCCGAATAAACAATGGCCTCCATTTCCTTTATGAAGGCTTTCATTTCCATGCCTTTGGCCGAAGCAATGTCATCTAAAGGTAATTTTCTGTCAATATTTTGAATGATGTATAATTTAATCGCAGAATTTGTTCCGGTAGATTTAACCACCATATCATCAGGGCGAATGATATCATTTTCTTCAACATATTGAGCAATTAGGGCAACAAAGTCCTTACCATATTTTTTTGCCTTGCCCTCACCAACACCATGAATATTAATAAGCTCATCCATTTTTATAGGATACTTGAGTGCCATGTCATCTAAAGATGGATCTTGAAAAATCACGAAAGGAGGAACTCCTAATTTTTTAGCATTTTGTTTCCGAAGATCTTTAAGCATTTTAACCAGTTTCATATCGGCAGCAGTGCCAGTGCTTTTTGAGTCGATTATAATACCATCATCACTACCAACCTCATAATAATGGTCTTCAGACATCATAAAAGATTCAGGTGTTTTTAAATAGGACTTTCCTTTTTCGGTAACTTTTAAAACACCATAAGTTTCAATATCCTTTCGAAGTAAGCCATTTACTAAGACTTGTCTTGTAAGTGCCATCCAATATTTTTCGTCTTTTTCTTTTCCTATACCAAAAACAGGTTTCATATCTGTTTTATGAGAAGAAATGAGTGCATTTGATTGACCAACTAACACTTTTACAAGATCTTTTGCCTTATACTTTTCATTCGTTTCAACAACGGCATCGATCAGGGTCTCTACTTGATCTTTAGCTTCTTTTTGTTTTTTAGGGTGCCGCACATTATCATCCATATCTCCACCTTCGCCTGTAGCATTATCGAATGCCTCACCAAAATAATGCAAAATGAATTTCCGTCTTGACATTGACGTTTCAGCAAAAGCTACAACTTCCTGAAGCAATGCATGCCCAATTTCCTGTTCTGCAACAGGTTTCCCTGACATGAACTTTTCAAGCTTTTCAATATCTTTATACGCATAAAATGCAAGACAATGCCCTTCGCCCCCATCACGACCTGCACGACCTGTTTCCTGATAATAACTTTCTATACTTTTTGGAATATCATGATGGATCACAAAACGCACATCGGGTTTATCAATACCCATTCCGAAGGCTATGGTCGCTACGACGATATCGGCGTCTTCCATAAGAAACATATCCTGATGTTTCACTCTAGTTTTAGCATCTAACCCAGCATGATAAGGCACCGCTTTTAAGCCATTAACCTGAAGTACTTGGGCCAATTCTTCTACACGTTTTCTACTCAAACAATAAATGATCCCGGATTTACCTTCGTTTTGCTTCACGAATCTTATGATATCAGCATCGACATTTTTAGTTTTAGGTCGGACCTCATAATACAAATTCGGCCTGTTAAAGGAAGCTTTAAAGGTTTTTGCATCAGTAATGCCGAGATTTTTCAATATGTCTTCTTGAACCTTAGGTGTAGCGGTGGCGGTAAGGCCTATGATAGGTATATCATCACCAATTCGCTTTACTATATGTCTTAAATTTCGGTATTCAGGTCTAAAATCATGTCCCCATTCACTTATGCAATGAGCTTCATCTATAGCCATGAATGAAACAACCACAGATCTTAAAAACTCAACGTTTTCTTCTTTGGTCAATGATTCAGGAGCCACATAAAGCAATTTTGTGATCCCGCTTTTGATATCAGATTTGACTTGCTTTACTTCAGTTTTGTTCAAGGATGAATTCAAAACATGTGCTATGCCTGTTTCTTTGGAAATACCACGAATAGCATCGACTTGATTTTTCATCAATGCGATCAAAGGAGAAACAATTATTGCAGTTCCCTCTTGCATTAGCGCCGGTAATTGATAGCAAAGTGATTTTCCTCCACCAGTGGGCATAATAACAAAGGTATTACGCTGAGACATTATACTTTTTATAACGTCCTCTTGTAACCCTTTAAACGTCGTAAATCCAAAATAGTTTTTTAAAGCATCGTGAAGATCAGTCCTTTCCGAATGCACAATTCCCTCCATATTCACTTTTTACAGGTATCTCATCAAGTTTAAGTCGATTTAGAAATAGATTTCTACTTGATTTCGATTTCTCGCATAATATTTTTTCGTTTTTTTGTACTACCTTTTAAAGATAATAAAATCTTTAGAGTCATCAAACCAAAAAAATTAAATTTTGAGCCGTACAGAATCTATTCTTAAAATAGCTAAAGAAACCATTAATTCTGAGAGTAAAGCAATCGCTAACCTAGCTAATCTGGTCGATGCAGACTTTGCAGATGCAGTTGAGCTGATATACAAATCGAAAGGAAGAGTAATCATAACCGGCATCGGGAAAAGTGCGATTATAGCAAATAAGATCGTTGCAACCTTAAATTCGACTGGTACACCTTCTGTTTTTATGCACGCAGCAGATGCCATTCATGGTGATCTCGGTTTGATCCTAAAAGATGATGTGGTTATTTGTATTTCTAAAAGCGGAAACACACCAGAAATTAAAGTTCTGGTACCATTAATTAAAAACGGGCCAAATAAAATGATCGCGATTACAGGAAATGTAGAATCTTTTCTTGGGCAACAGGCTGATCATATATTGAATGCCTATGTTGAAAAAGAAGTGTGTCCCAACAACCTAGCACCTACAACAAGTACAACTGCTCAATTGGTGATTGGTGATGCTTTGGCCATTTGTTTGCTGGACCTAAGAGGATTTTCGAGTAAAGATTTTGCTAAATATCATCCTGGAGGCGCATTAGGAAAAAAACTATATTTAAGAGTAAGTGATCTGTCTTCATTGAATATGAAACCCATGGTCACCTTAAATACAAGCATTAAACAGGTAATCATTGAGATCACAGAAAAAATGCTGGGTGTTACTGCAGTTGTTGAAAATGATAAAATCGTAGGTATTATAACCGATGGAGATTTACGACGCATGCTGAGCAAGAATGTTGATATGACCAAACTATATGCTAAAGATATAATGAGCCCAAATCCGAAACGAATTGACAATAACGCCATGGCAGTTGATGCGATGGAACTTATGGAAACATTTGGCATCTCACAACTACTGGTTGAAGAAAATGAAAAATACGCTGGTGTGGTACATCTGCATGATCTCGTAAAAGAAGGCATTATATAATGGCTAAAAAACCTAAAAATGAGATGTCCTTTTTGGATCATCTGGAAGATCTTCGCTGGCATCTAATTCGTGCAACCATAGGTATCCTTATCGCTGGAACCCTTGCCTTTATTTTTAGAGAATTCATTTTTGACACCATAATTTTTGGTCCAAAACGCATGGATTTCCCTACCTATAAACTGCTTTGTAGAGCGGCGACATTTATTGGATTAGAAACGAGTTTTTGTGGTGATGAATTGCCATTTATTATTCAAAACAGAACGATGGCAGGCCAATTTTCGGCTCATATTTGGACGTCTGTTACTGCTGGATTGGTCGTTGCATTTCCATATGTTATTTATGAATTCTGGAAATTTATTAGCCCTGGAATGTATGAGAATGAACGAAAAAATGCAAGAGGGTTCATTATCATTTCCTCTTTGCTATTCTTTATTGGTGTGCTATTTGGATACTATGTTGTAAGTCCATTATCAATAAATTTCCTAGGCACCTATCAAGTATCTGCAGAAGTACTCAATGAAATTGACTTAAGCTCATATATTGGATTGGTAAGAGCTTCAGTTTTGGCGTCAGGTCTCATTTTTGAGCTTCCTATAGTGATCTATTTCCTTACCAAAGTAGGCTTAGTTACTCCGGAATTTTTAAAAAAATATAGGAAATATGCCCTTGTCATTGTCTTGGTCATTTCGGCAATAATAACGCCTCCAGATATTGCAAGTCAGATCATCGTTGCCATTCCTGTGTTGATCTTATATCAAGTAAGTATATATATTTCCAAAATTGTCATCAAACAACAAGAGAAAAAAGAAAAGAAAAATGTCTGATATTGTAAAAGAATTTAATGATTATCGTGCTCGAATGAACTCCAGCATTCTTTCTGATAACAACAAGATCATAAAGCGAATTTTTAATTTAGATACCAATGCGTTTCTAGAAGGTGCTTTAGATGTAAAGACCAAAGAACTTTTGGGATTAGTTGCATCAACAGTTTTAAGATGTGATGATTGTATCAAATATCATTTGGAAACATCGCATAAAGCAGGGTTGAAAAAAGAGCAGGTTGTTGAAGCTTTAAGTATAGCAACCTTAGTGGGTGGCACCATTGTCATTCCGCATTTAAGACGCGCTTTTGAATTTTGGGATGCCTTAGAACAACAAGGTTAAATTTATGATAAATAAAAATAGCTGAAGCGGGAAATACTATGTAAATTCCTATTTTTAGCCTTCAATATAATAGCATGATACTTCGAGCAGATAATTTAATGAAGTCCTACAGCGGGCGAAAAGTTGTAAAAGATGTCTCTTTAAAGGTCAATCAAGGTGAGATCGTTGGGCTTTTAGGTCCGAATGGAGCTGGAAAGACGACTTCATTTTATATGATTGTTGGACTTATTAAACCAAATGGAGGAAAAATCTATCTTGACGATACTGAGATTACTTCTTACCCCATGTATAAACGTGCTCAAAACGGAATTGGCTATTTGGCACAAGAAGCATCGGTATTTAGAAAATTAAGTATTGAAGATAATATTTTAAGCGTGTTACAATTGACCAAGTTATCAAAAAAGGAGCAGCATGATAAAATGGAATCTTTAATTGAAGAATTTGGTTTGAGTCATATTCGTAAAAGTCGTGGTGATCTGCTTTCAGGTGGTGAGCGCAGACGAACTGAGATTGCGCGTGCCTTAGCAACGGATCCCAATTTTATTCTCTTAGATGAGCCCTTTGCTGGTGTTGATCCGGTTGCGGTGGAAGATATTCAACGCATCGTAGCGAAATTGACCAAAAAAAATATTGGAATTCTCATTACAGACCACAATGTTCAAGAAACTCTAGCCATTACAGATAGAACGTATTTGATGTTTGAGGGTAGTATTCTAAAAGCTGGTAAACCAGAAGAACTTGCCGCTGATGAAATGGTGAGGAAAGTCTATCTCGGGCAAAACTTTGAATTGAGAAAGAAAAAATTGGAGTTTTA
>JABDMU010000076.1 GCA_013001285.1 Flavobacteriaceae bacterium | reverse complement strand
TGGATGTGAAGCGCTACCCGCGTTATTTTAACACCCCGAATCAGGAGCATTTATCGAAAAAGGTTGCTGCATTAGAACATGCTGAAGCGGCCATGATCTTTGGCTCTGGGATGGCGGCCATAAGCACGACCTTGCTGGCTTTTTTGAAGTCGGGCGATCATGTGGTGGTGCAAAACGATATTTACGGTGGTACCCGAAATTTAATAGAAGAACACTTCGAATCCTATAAAATAGAGTATACTTTTACAGAAGGCTTAAAGGTTGAAGATTTTGAAAATGCTTTTCAGGCCAACACAAAAATGATCTATATCGAAACGCCTTCGAATCCATTATTGAAGCTTGTTGATCTTAAGGCTATTGGTGATTTGGCGCAACAGAAAGGGGTGATCTCTGTCATTGACAACACCTTTGCCTCGCCAGTAGTACAGCGGCCTATCGATTTTGGCATTGATGTGGTGATCCATTCGGCGACCAAGTATTTTGGTGGGCATTCTGATATCTGCGCTGGTGCAGTTGCCAGTACTCAAAAACATATGGATACCATTTGGAGCTTGTCGAAAAACCTAGGTGGCAGTCTGAGTGATTTTACCGTATGGCTTTTAGAACGTAGTATGAAGACCATGGGATTGCGTGTCAAAGCCCAGATGAAGAATGCCAGAAAAATGGCAAAATATTTGAATAAGCATGAGGCTATCGCCAAGGTCTATTATCCGGGATTAAAGGAGCATCCTGATCATGCTTTAGCCAAACAGCAAATGAAAGGTTATGGTGCTATTGTCTCTTTTGATCTGGTGGAAGGTGTTGATGCCAAGGCTTTTTTGAACGCACTAAAAATGATCAAACCCTCGATGAGTTTGGCAGGCATTGAAAGTACAATGATCTTACCTGCGGAAGCTTCACATTCATTATTGTCACCAGAAGACCGTCATGCACAAGGGATAGGCGATAATTTGATTCGTTTTTCTTTGGGTATTGAAAACCGGAAGGATCTCATTAAGGACATTGAGCAGGCGATTCGCACAGCGATTTTAAAGCCGGTTGCACAGTAGGGATGATACGTCATTCCGAACGACGTGACGAACCCTTGGTCATTGCGAGAATTACACGAGAAAAAGCCGTCAGTTCGAGTTGAGCCCGAGGATTCGGGGGAAGTATCGAGAACTCGACGGTGTCATACATCTCGATACATTTTTGTTCATTTCATTCACAAAAACACTCGATGTGACGCTTGTATTCGTCATTCCAAGGGCAGTGACTTTCTTTTGTCATTCTGAGCAGAGCGAAGAATCTAATTGATTAAGCCTAAAACATTCAAAAGACTGCCGCGGCCATTCTGGCCTCGCAGTGACGGACCTTATGTCATTGCGAGAAGCGCAGTGACGTGGCAATCTCAAAATCACACCCCTTGCAGTGTAATTCATAATTCGTAATTTGCAACTCATAATTCATAAATGATCATATGAAATTAGACATACTTGCCATTGGGGCACATCCAGATGATGTAGAATTAGGATGCAGCGGAACCCTAGCAAAAGAAATAGCCAATGGAAAAAAAGTGGGCATCATCGATCTCACACGTGGCGAATTAGGATCCAGGGGTACTGCCGAAACGCGTGATGCAGAATCGGCTGAAGCGGCAAAGATCTTAGGCGTCGCCACTCGTGTCAACATGGAATTCGCAGATGGCTTTTTTACAAACGACAAACTGCATCAGATCGAGTTAATTAAAATGATACGCAAATTTCGACCAGAGATCGTGCTTTGTAATGCGGTTGAAGACCGACATATCGATCATGGCAAAGGAAGTCAACTTGTAAGCGATGCTTGTTTTTTAAGTGGATTGGTTAAAATAGATACCAAACATGAAGATGAGGACGGCTGGCAAGAGCCTTGGCGACCAAAGCAGGTGTATCATTACATTCAATGGAAAAACTTGGAGCCTGATTTTGTCGTTGACATTTCTGGAGTCATCGATACAAAGATGGCGGCTGTTTTAGCATATAAAACGCAGTTCTACGATCCGAAAAGCACAGCGCCTGAAACGCCTATTTCCAGTAAGAATTTCACCGATAGTGTAAAGTATCGTGCTCGAGATTTGGGTCGATTGATAGGCACTGACTATGGTGAAGGATTTACGGCAGAACGTTATCCAGCTGTGGATAGTTTGTTTCATCTGAAATAATGTTGAAAAAACACTTTGCAAAACATTTGAAAACATTTACATTTGCACTCACAAATTATGGTGGTTGTAGCTCAGTTGGTTAGAGCATTGGTTTGTGGTACCAAGGGTCGCGGGTTCGAATCCCGTCTTCCACCCAGTAAAAAGTCTTTGAAATTTTCAAAGACTTTTTTTGTACTCCAAAACCAAGCTTGCTTGAGTTTTTGGAGTACAAAAAAAGGATTGCGGCGCAGCCGCAAAGACTTCTTACTGGCAGGTTTCTTTTTTGGGATCAGCGGAGCTAATCATTTGGGATCGTAGTGACTTGTTGATGTCATTACGAGAAGCGTAGCGACGTGGCAATCTCAGTGCAATTTCATAATGGAAAAGACTGCCGCGGCCCTTCAGGCTTCGCAGTGACGATTGATTTGTCATTCCGAACGTAGTGAAGGAATCTATTTGATTGAACCAAAAACTTTATTAATATTTCCATGAGACTGCCGCGGCCCTTCAGGCCTCGCAGTGACGGTATTTGAGACTACTTCGTTGTTTCAGGCCTCGCAGTGACGTGTTGATGAGGCTAGCCACGTGGCAATCTCACGTATTATTATAGAAAAAATTCTATATTTGGATATGAAAAAGTCCTATGTTTATATTCTAACGAATTCAACAAATCGAGTCTTATATGTTGGTGTGACAAGTAATCTGAATTTGAGAATAGTTCAACACAAGTCAAAGTACTATAAGGGTTTTACTTCTCGATATAACTGTAACAAATTGGTGTATTTTGAAGAGTTTACTTCAATAAATGATGCAATAATCCGAGAGAAACAATTAAAAGCAGGAAGCCGATCAAATAAGTTACGGTTAATTAATAGAATGAATCCGGAATGGCTTGACTTGTTTGATAACTTCAAAGATGTATACTCATAAGGTTAGACTGCCGCGGCCTTACAGGCCTCGCAGTGACGATTGATTTGACATTCCGAACGTAGTGAAGGAATCTATTTGATTGAACCGAAAACTTTATTAATATTTCTATGAGACTGCCGCGACCTTTTAGGCGTCGCAGTGACGTTAGTGGAGACTGCTTCTGGCGAAACCACGGGATCGCTGTGACGTTCTGGTGTCATTGCGAGAAGCGTAGCGACGTGGCAAACCCGCGTGAGCGCTGGAGGTACTGTTGGAGCTCCTTACAATTTTGTAAGAGCGACTACCGACATAGCGGCCCTCCGTAGCTTTACGTTCAACAAAGCTCTAGGTTCAACAAAGCTTTATGTTCAACAAAGCTTTATGTTCAACAAAGCTTTAGCGTAGTTGAATAGCGTAGTTGAATAGCGAAGGAGGACACGCCCAAATAAAAATTTTAATTCGTACCGCTTTCCTTAGGATTATCTAGGGAAATGCGTTTGTCTCTATTCACAATTTCCCATGCCGTATGGAAGATCAATTTGGTACGATTCTCAAGGAGGTCGAACTCGATTTTGTCTACTGTATCGCTTGGTCTGTGGTAATCGTCATGCGTTCCATTAAAATAAAAGATCACAGGCACGTTGTTCTTTGCAAAATTATAATGGTCTGATCGGCCATAAAAGTTATTTGGATCATTTGGCGCATTATAGGTCATATCTAGCGTTATCTTAGTATATCGCGCGTTCACCTCTTCAGATAGCTCGTGAAGCTCAGTGCTCAAGCGATCACTTCCAATAACATACACGTAATTTCTATCGCCTTCACGTTTTGGATCAGAACGACCAATCATATCGATGTTTAAATTAGCTACGGTTTGCTCTATTGGGAAAACAGGATCCATATCGGTGTAATATCGCGATCCAAGTAGGCCTTTTTCTTCGCCAGTAACATGTAAGAACACGACGGAGCGTTTTGGGCCTTCGCCATTATCGGCTGCGGCTTTAAATGCTTCGGCGATCTCCATGACAGAAACTGTTCCTGAGCCGTCATCATCGGCACCATTGTAGATCTTCCCGTCTTTGATGCCTTCGTGATCAAGATGGGCAGAGATCACTAAATATTCGTTTGGCTTTTCAGAGCCTTTAATGTAGGCGATCACATTTTCTGATGCTAATGGTTCTGAGTTATTTTTTAATGTAAATACCGATTCACACTTAATTCTTTCGTTCATAACATCGGTATTTACAGTTGCACCGTCATCACGATAAATTGCTTGGACAACAGCATCATTCACCATTAAGAAAAAGAAATCATCGCCACCACCTTTTAAAGAGATGCGACCGCTAGAACTGTTAAATCTTGATGCTAATCGATCATAGGCCTCGGGATAGTATAATAATATGGCTTTTGCGCCTCTATCTTTAGCTGCATCTCTTTTCGCACGAAATTGCTGACGCATATTCGACCATTTTGAAACCTCGTTGCTGCCTGTTATCGTATAGGTGCCATCGTCATTTTTAGGTTCACCAGAGCGGATCAAAATCACCTTGTCTCTTACATCTACACCTTCATAATTAGAATAATTTGGGTCGTCGATGCCATAACCTAAGTTTAGGATCTCACCCGCTTCGAATCCACCGCTTGAACTTGATCCAACAGAAACGAAATGTGTACCAGATTCTAAGTCGGTACCATTAATATTAAAGCTCATTGTAGGCGCCTTACTTTTTTCTAAAGGCACTTCCTGAAAATAATCATCTTCACCAAGAGGTGAAGGAATGCCTAATTCGACATAATGTTTTTTAAGAAATTCGACAGCTTTTTTCTGTCCGGGTGTTCCTGTTTCGCGACCTTCGAATTCGTCGGAAGCATACACATATAATTTTTCTTTAAGTTCACCAGAGGTTATGGTACTTGCATATGGTGAAGGGTCTAATTTCGCTGAAGTTGTTGTAACTGCTTCTTCAGTTTTTTTGGTGTCAACCGTTTGTGTAGGCCCGCATGCTGAAATGACTAGCGCTGCGCCTAAAATGAATATACTTTTTTTCATGTTGAAGGGTGTGATTTTTTTGAAATTTTACGATAATACAAAAAAAGACGGCCGAATTCCCATTTACCCTCAGGCTTTTAACAATTTTTAACAGTCAACATTAGCGCGCCTTATCGGCTTCAATGCGCTTTTCCTGATTGGCCAACTGCCAGGCCGTAGCAAAAATGAGTTTTGTACGTTTTTCCAGTAATTCGTAATTGATTTTATCTGGGGTATCTGTTATTTTATGGTAATCGTCATGCTCACCATTAAAATAGAAGATCACAGGTACGTTATTTCGTGCGAAGTTATAATGATCTGAACGAAAATAATACCTATTTCTGTCGTCTATATCATTGAACTTATAATTGAGTTCAAGATCGATGAATTCATCGTTCATCCTTTCCGAAATATAATGTAATTCAGTACTTAGACGATTAGACCCAATTAAATATACATAGTCTTCATTACCACTTTCTTCATGAGCTTTATCGACGCGACCAATCATGTCTATATTAAGATTTGCGATGGTTTGATCTAGTGGAAACGCTGGATTTTCGGTGTAGTACAGGGAGCCTTGCAAACCGATCTCTTCGGCAGTGGTATGCAAAAATAACAGACTGCGATCAGGGCCAAACCCTTCCTTTTTTGCTTTATTGAAGGCCTGTGCCATTTCCAATAATGCTGCTGTACCAGAGGCGTCATCGTCTGCCCCAAAGTAAATATTACCTTCATCATCAATACCTTCATGGTCATAATGCGCCGAGATAACAATAAGCTCTTGTGGTTTTGTTGTGCCTTCAATATAGGCCAGTACATTTTCGGTATCCTTATAACCGTCAACAAAATAGCTTGATGGAATAAGTTGAAAGTAATTTGAATCGCCATTAGGAGATTTTATACCTTCTTTGATGTAATAATATTTAAGAAATTGTGCCGCACGTTTTTGTCCAACAGATCCTGAGGCACGACCCTGGAATTCCTCAGAAGCAAAATCATAAACATGGGTTTTGAGATCTTCGGAAGTAATGGTAGCGGAATAGGCTTTTATCTGTTCTGGTTCGACCACAGTTATCCCTTCCTTAATACTTTGAATTTTTTCTTTATAGCTTTGTGTGGCGCAAGCACCAACAAAAAGAAAAATAGGAATGAAAAATAGGGTTTTCATGCGATCATTATTAGTTATTCATCGATATTGATATCTTCTAATTCCTTCTTAGCATCTTCTATCCGATCCTCATCTTTCTGAATGGCTTCTGTATCGACTGCCACCTCATTTTCATCAAATATGGTTCTGTAGATGGTAAGTCCGAGCGCCACGATCGTGACAAGAAATATCAGCTTTATCAAACCTGTTGGCTGTTCTGCTTTTTTTGATATTTGAAAGGCGATGAGTCCGAGCACAAAGGCAAGAATAATAGGGATCAACGCAAGGCTACCAAAAGGTAGAATAGATAATGCCACTCCAGCTAGAGCGGCAAGTAAGGCTAGAATGATAAGTACTAATCTCATAATTTAGTTTTTAAGTCCGGAAGCACTTTCAATTTTTAATTCGCCACTGCCTATGGCTACTTTAAATTTAGCATAAACCGGAATTTTATTTTCATCGGCAGTTAACCAGATCAGATTGTCGTTACTCCCTTTTAAAATATCGCTGTTGTTAAGTGAAATGGCTAGTTTGTAACAGGCTTTCGTACCGATCTTGGTTTTAATGGTTTCTTTGGCCAGAAGAGTTACTCTTACCGTCGATTTTTGATTATCGAATATGACCGAAAAACTATCGCTGCTTCCAATGGCTGCTTTTTTTATATCCAGATTTCTAATCTTATAGATGGTACTGACGAGATCGATGGTGGAACTGCCAAAATTTAAGCGATTTCTAACATCATAATACGAACCATCACGGCCACGTTTACGTTGCAAGCTTTGAATGACCTTAGCTTTATAATCATATTTATACTGCATGAACTTGTAATAGTTTCCTTCATTGATCTCACGATTATGTAAGTAAGGTCTTAATGTTTTTGGGCTGACATAGCTTTCATAGAGGTCGTTGATCTTAAAATAGGAATCCCATTTTTTAAACGTTCTTGCTTTGCATTTTAATCGGAGTAAAGTGCTGCTGGCGGTTTTTACTTGAGAAGTTTCCATGGTCACTTGCGCAAGATCGGTCATAAGACCAGACATTTTATAAGACGCTGTGAATACCAATTTTTCCTTGGAACCGATGGCCTTATTTTGGGCAGGTGTAGGTAATGAGATCAAGCAGATTAGTGCTATGAAAAGGGCTTTCATGCTATTTTAATTTGAATTAATAGAATTGAGAAAATGCATTAATTATGCCGAAAAATACGATGCTTTATTTATTTACGCTAATTTTTGTATAAAATATTGTTATGAAGCTAGTTAAGGTCAACTGATTTTTGTCATAGTATTTAGAATAGTTCTACCTTAACTTTAAGAAATGCTAAACATTAAAGCTCATGAAAATCATACTCTTACCAACAGATTTTTCGGTCAATTCGGTGAACGCCATACATTATGCCTTGGATATGTACAAGGATGTCGTGTGTAGATTTTATATATTAAATGTTCAGAAGGCTTCTTCTTTTATTTCGGATGATTTTAGAACGATGTCACCTTCTTCAACCGTTTATCAAACCTTGATCGCGACCACCAAATTATCTTTGGAAACCCTCATTGATAAATTAGAAAAACGGAAGAACCCAAATCACAGCTTTGATGCTATGGTAGATTATGATAATTTCATTGATGCCATCAATCAGGCTTGTGAGGCCAAAGGGGTTGATCTCATCATTATGGGAACAAAAGGCGCCACTGGTGCAGAACGCATTATTTTTGGCAGTAATACAGTTCGTGTCATGCAACGTTGTGCAACACCAGTTTTGGCTATTCCAAGTGGATGCAAATTTAGTAGTATTGATAAGATCGCGTTTACCTCAAATTATAAAACATTCTATAAAAAGGATGAACTCGGTCCACTTATTCAGATGGCCGAATTATTCAATGCAAAGATCGATGTCTTACATATGGTCGAGGAAGACCATTTAACACGAGAGCAGGAAAATAACAAAGCGTTTATTGATGCTTGTTTTAGATTTGTCAACCATGAATTCATTGATCTTGAAAAACGAGACGTTTTTGAAGTTGTTCAGGACTATGTCAAAGCGAACAACATCAATATGTTGGCTATGATGAGTCGCAGGCATTCCTTTTTAGAACGTTTGTTTACCACACATAATGTAGAGGAGTTCGGATTTAGATCTGATGTACCTATGTTGGTCATGGAGAATACAGGCGAGCTTTATTCATCTTAATATGTTCATTGTTATTTATCAATGTAACCTGAGTTACATAAGACCATTACATGATTTTTGTCATAAGATTCACCTCTAATATCCAGTAATTTTACCCTGTATTTGTAACTAATACAATTACATAGACATAAATTAAATCACATACAAATGAAAAATCTATTAATATTAGGCGCTGGAACTGCTGGAACGATGATGGCCAATCATTTGGTAAAAAAATTACCGACTCAGGATTGGAAAATTACGATCGTCGATCAGTATAAAACTCATTATCACCAGCCGGGATTTTTGTTTTTACCATTCGACATTTATACGACGAAACAGGTAAAGAAGAATGGCAAAAAGTTCATTCCGAAACGGGTCGATTACATTCAAGAAAAGATCGATCTAATCGAGCCAGAACAAAATCAGGTTAAATTGGAAAATGGCGAGTTGATCGCTTATGATATTTTGATCATAGCCACCGGAACCAAGATCGCACCCGAAGAAATTGAAGGTATGAAAGGTCCGAAATGGCAAGACAATATTTTCGATTTCTACACTTATGAAGGCGCTAAAGCCTTACGCAATAAACTACGTGAATGGGACGGTGGTAAACTGGTGGTTCATATTACAGAAATGCCTATAAAATGTCCAGTTGCACCATTGGAATTTGCGTTTTTAGCCGATTCGTTTTTTAAAAATAAAGGCATGCGTGACAAGGTAGATATTACCTATGTGACCCCATTGAGTGGCGCTTTTACAAAGCCAAAGGCAACAGAAGCATTACATCATTTGCTTGAAGAAAAAAGCATTAAAGAGGTCACCGATTTCAATATTGAGCGCGTGGATTATGAAAACAATAAGATCATTGATTATGCCGATGTAGAAGTACCTTATGACCTGCTGGTCACCGTCCCAACAAATATGGGAGACCAACTCATTGAACGTTCTGGTATGGGTGACGATCTGAATTTTGTACCTACAGATAAGGCGACCTTACAAACGAAGGCACATGAAAATATTTTTGCTATAGGTGATGCTACTAATTTACCAGCCTCTAAGGCAGGTTCTGTAGCACATTTTGAAGCTGAAATTCTCACAGATAATATCTTAAGATATATTGAAGGGAAACCCTTAAAAGAAGAATTTGATGGCCATGCCAACTGTTTCGTAGAAACAGGAAACGGGAAAGCATTGCTTATCGATTTCAACTATACACAAGAACCGGTAGAAGGCACCTTTCCTTTTCCAGGTGTAGGGCCTTTAAAATTATTGAAGGAAAGTCGAAGTAACCATATGGGAAAGATGGCTTTCAGGTGGGTGTATTGGAACATGCTGATCAAAGGTATTCATATTCCTTTCGTATCAGCAACTATGAGTGAAAAAGGGAAAAAATTAGAACAAGTCAATTAAAATTAAATCTAAAATTTACAATTATGAAAAAACTAATAGCAAATCGAGAAATAGAGGTCAACGAAGAAGGATACTTAGTTGATTTTCAACAATGGGATAAAGAGATCTGTGAATGTATTGCCGATGAATGCAATGTGGTGATGAGTGAAAAGCACTGGGAAGTCGTTGAATATTTACAAGATAAGCATAAAAGTGAGGAGCCACTTTCTATTCGCGGAATCAAAAGAAGTGGGGTTATCAATATTAAAGAATTTTACAACTTATTCCCTGGTGGGCCTTTAAAGGTATCTACAAAAATAGCAGGTATTCCGAAACCAAAAAGTTGTATCTAATAACGCATTTAACACAAAGAAAGATGAACACACAAACAGAAACATTAGAAAGCACCAAACAAGGCACAAAGGTCAAAAAAATGCTTTTCATATTATCAAAAGCGACCATTGAAAATGTCTATGCTGCTTTTGTTATGGCGAATGGTGCTAGAATGGAAGGCATAGATTCAGAGATATTCTTTACATTTTTTGGTCTTGAGGCCATTCAGAAAAAGAAGCTTGAGCATTTGCATACGGCAACGGTTGGTAATCCTGCAATGCATATTCCAACCATGTTAGGTGGACTGCCAGGTATGGAAGCCTTTGCTACAAAAATGATGAAAAAAGAAATGGAAAAATTAGACATGCCAACGGTTACTGAGTTCCTTGAGATCTTGTCAGACTCAGGATGTAAACTTTGGGGCTGTAAGCTAGCAGTTGATATGTTCCATTTAAAGGAAGAGGATTTGATTGATGATCTCGATGGTATTCTAACCATCGGTGATTTTTATAATAGAGCGGATAGTGAAAATACCCAGATCTTATTCATTTAAGCTCGCATGGTGATTTAATTTTTAAACCCACAGTGAGAGCTGTGGGTTTTTTAATATTTTAAAAAGTATTATAGAGTTAAAAGGTTATGTTTACGAAGGGTATGATGGCACTTGTATAAACACTTTCATCCTCTTTATAGAGCAAATTATATTTTGCACCAATAGTTACTTTTCTGGTTATATTGACACCTGCACCTACAAATAAAGCAGAATCCCAGAAATTATTTTTGATCTCTCCTTCAGGGGTTTCTCTTTTAGTGGTGACATTGAGTTCAACAAATTCGAGCAACATGGTAAAGGTTTTACTCGGATTGTAAAAACTGATGACATTTGCACCAATGGTCGACGTTTTTTGTAAATCCTTGATGGCATTATAACTCCCTTGAAGCCCAGCGCCAAAAGACACTTTATCACTTACTTTATAGACTAAATTTGGCGATAAGCTAATGTTGGTACCTCCAACAAAATTCAATCCGAATCCACAAGCAAATTTAAGTCTGCTAGACTCTACTGAACTACTATCGACGACTGCTACTTGTGTTGTTTGTGCGTTTATGTTTTCGCTTAAGAGCATTAAGGAAAATAGAATAATTGATTTTAGGATTAGCTGATTTCGTTTCATTATGAAGATTATTATAGTTTAAGATTTCTAAGTGCAAAATACATAAAATAGACAGATCTTAGGATTAAAAAATAAGATATCAAAAAATAGGCATGTGCAACTGAAAAACGCGAGGTCTATTTAGTCATTCTGGTCCTGAGGCTTCGGGAGAAGTATCTCTCACGAAAAGATGGAGAAAGATTCTTCAGTTGTTTTACGCCTTCAGAGTGACAAAACAATTGTCATTGCGCGCAAAGCGACGCAATCTCACACATCAACAGGAAACAGACTGCTTCCTCATTACATTTCTCGAGGTGACGTTGATTTGTCATTCTGAGTGAAACGAAGAATCTCTTCAAGGATTACCTTCGGTTACCCTTCCTTTAAGGATTACCTTCGGTGATCCCTTTAAGCTTATCCTTTGCAAGCATGAAAACCACAACATGTTTTTCATTTGTCATTGCGAGCATAGCGACGCAATCTCACACATCATCAGAAAACAGACTGCTTCGTTGCTAGCTGCGCTAGGTACCCTCAAGAAAGCAGTGCTTTCTTTCGTGTAATTCTCGCAGTGACGTTGATTTGTCATTCTGAGTGAAACGAAGAATCTCTTCAAGGATTACCTTCGGTTACCCTTCCTTTAGGGATTACCTTCGGTGATCCCGGACCGAGCGTTAAGAAAATGTACGGTGTACATTTTTAGTGAAGGGGCCAGATGGCGCGCTGGCTTTTCAATTCAAGGATTACCTACGGTGATCCCTATAAGGTTATCCTTTGCAAGCATGAAAACCACAGCACGTTTTTCATTTGTCATTCTGAGTGAAACGAAGAATCTCTTCATGGATTACCTTCGGTGATCCCTTTAGGCTTATCCTTTGCAAGCATGAAAACCACAACAAGCTGCGCTTGTTAAGTTTTGTGTTTCCAAAGCGATTACAAAAGCAAGCATTTGACACTTTTGAAAACACAAAACCCACAACTTTCGTTGTGGGTTTTCTTTTGCGGAGAAAGAGGGATTCGAACCCCCGGAGGTGTGACCCTCAACAGTTTTCAAGACTGCCGCATTCGACCACTCTGCCATTTCTCCAATCTTCTTCAAGCCAGCAGCTCAAAGCGAGTGCAAATATAGAATGCTTTTTTTATTCTATCAAATAGTTTTTTACTTTATTTCAAAAATATCAGGGGCCGAATTATTATTGGCAACAATTAAATATTTTCCAATAACCACAGACCCTCTGACGTCATTATCTAAATACAGTCCGCTGCGTATTGCAGAAATAGTTTCTTCTAGTTTTCCACCTTTTAAAATTGCACCAATTGAAGCGTCAAAGCGGACGGTTTCAACTTCTACACCATACAAATTACCCATTGTAATTAGGTCTTTTATGCCATCTTTATCAACATCAAGAAGCTGGGTATTTAAAATAGGGGAGAGCTGTGCTTCATTTGGTAAGTCATGCATTTTAAAACTGCCATCGCCTAAATTTTCGATGTAAATACTCGATAAAAGATCAATTTGATAATGCAGGGCACTTTCCATATTGTTCGTGCCAATAATATCTTCGAGATCGGCTTCGGCAAACGATTGAAATGTTTCAAACCTATCTTTTATAAATGGCATTTGCTGTGACGACCATTCACGCCCTCTTACAGGAACCAGATTTCCATTATATGTATTACTTAAAACAACATCAAAAGTACCAGAATTGTCAAAATCATCACAAAAGACATGAAATTCCTTTTTGGCATTCGCAATAAATTTTGTGTTGAGCCCAATGTTTCCGACAATGAAGTCTAAATCGCCATCAGCATCTACATCTTCGGCGTCTAATCCGAACCAGAGTCCGCGTGAATTTTCTAATCCTTCGGCTTGAATTAAATCGAATTTGCCATCAGTGTTTTTGTGAATATCTACTGTTGACCATTCACCTACGGTCATTAAATCCTGATCACCATCATTATCATAATCAAAAAATTCTGCTCCTGTTATGATGCTATGTGCTTTTAAATAAGGGGCCCAATTTTCGGTTTGATCAGAAAATTTTCCATTTTCATTTATGAGAATGTGTGCGCTTGGCGGATAAGGATATTTATCAGGTATTATGCGTCCACCAATAAATAGATCAAGATCGCCATCGCCATCCATATCAGCCGATTTCACCACTTGACCGCTTGTATAAAACGTTGGTAAACTTGGGCGTGATCTAATAAAATTCCCCTTGCCATCATTAAGATATAATCTGTCTTGATAGTTCATATGATTTTCTGGAAATTCAGATCCACCACTAACAACATACAAAT
Organism: Flavobacteriaceae bacterium; assembly: GCA_013001285.1. Taxonomy (GTDB): domain Bacteria; phylum Bacteroidota; class Bacteroidia; order Flavobacteriales; family Flavobacteriaceae; genus JABDMU01. Next base: position 69,656 of record JABDMU010000076.1, on the reverse strand, counting down.
CGATATCATTATCATTATCGGCATCAAAGAAATGCACGCCAAGGTCTTCATGATCTTTGTCATTTTCCCAAGTAGCACTGAATTGCTTTGTAAATCTTCCATTTGGTAATTGCAGATATAACTCACCTGGCTGATTTAAAGCGCCACCAATATAAAAATCCTCTAATCCGTCGCCATTCACATCGGCCTTGTCAATAAAAGGTCCGTTTGTAGATTGAGAATAGGGAAGAAGCACCTGCGTTTTATAGTCGTCGTGTTTATTTTCTTTATGTTCGAATGTAATGCCCAATGATCTTGCATTTATCTTTTCAAGCATAGACGGTTGACTCACCGTGTGCTCATATCTAGGATTTTTGTCATCATACGAAACAGTAATGGTCTGGTTAGCTTTGACATCATTTAATAAGGTCACTTTCTGATCTGGCCAAACCACCTTTACTTCAGATAATGTTTTGAGGTTTCCAATTCCAAAAACCAATTCATGGTTCATTGATGACAGGTATCCACGAGCGTTATTCAACTCCTGAATAAAGTTTTTTCCATTGCTTTCAAAAACGATCTTGGTTCCAATGGCAAAGGGATTGAGCTCAGCCCCTTTCAATTTAAATTTTACATAATTTCCACCTTGACCGTCATTCGCTTTATTTTCATAGATGCTTGCCAAAGCTTCCATATTATTGGTTACCAGATCAAGATCACCATCGTTATCAAGATCACCATAAGCAACGCCATTGGTGTTAAATAAGACTTTATTCATCCATGTATTTGTTTGAGTCTCAAAGGTGAGGTCAGCATTGTTCTTAAAGATGAGATTTTCGGAAACATTTGAAGGTATGATCTCATGGAACTCATTAATATTCATTGAGCGCCCTAATTCTTGTGATCGTTGTTTGGTCATGAAACTCAAATCACGATTTAAAAAATCTTTTTTGATTCCATTCGAAATGAAGACATCTTTAAATCCGTCATTGTCAATATCAAAGAACAGACAAGCCCAACTCCAATCTGTTTTTGCCATGCCAGAAATTTGAGCAATCTCACTAAACGAGTTATTGCCATTATTTAATTGTAAGGTATTGAACATGTACTGATATTGCTGACCATTGTTGGCTAAAGCATTGAATTTTATTGGATCCATGGCTTTCATATTGACCTTAGAACGCACGTGATCATCTGGCGCCATTTCTAATGCCATAATATCAATCAACCCGTCATTATTGAAATCGGCTGCATCATTTCCCATACTACTCCAGGAAATGTGTTTGAAATAGTCGTTTATTTTGTTTTCGAAGGTTTTATTTCCAGAGTTAATAAAGAGAAAATCGGGATCATCGTAGTCGTTGGTCTTATGGAAATCAGGATAACCATCATTATTGATATCGGTAACGGCAATACTATGTCCGTAACCGAAATTCACCAAACCTGCTTCCTTGGTTTTATCGACGAAATTTCCGTTGACATTCTCATAAAAATAATCGGTTTGTAGTTTGCCACTATTAAGCTGTTCCAGATATTGAAAAAATTCGCCACCCGAAAAATCTTTAGCAGGTTGATTCATTAGATACATATCAAGATCACCATCAAGGTCATAATCGAAGAAAGCCGTTTGACGTGATTGTAAATTGCTATTTAGTCCATATTGCGCTGCTGCTTCATTGAAGGTGTTGTCCTTATTATTGATGAATAGTTTGTTTTCCAGAAGTATAGGATCTTTTTCAGGACCTGATCGGCACACATAAATATCGAGAAACCCATCGGCATTGATATCCACCATATTCACTCCGGTACTCCAACCGTTTGCATGTTGTGCAATACCGGAAGGCAAAGAAATATCTTCAAATTTGAGATTACCTTTATTGAGATATAGCTTATCCTCGCTTGAATTACCAGCAAAATAAATATCAGGTAGACCATCATTATTTATATCACCAATGGCGACGCCGCTCCCATTATAAATACCTTCAAATCTCAAGTAATTGATATTCTCATTTTCTATTACTGAGTTTCTAAAGGTCACATTAGTGTGGTTTGAATCAACCAATTCCAAAAAATAGGAAGTGGTTTTAGTTTTTGAGTCTGTTGTATTTTTTTTAGCATCGTCTTTACATTGGAAGCAAAAAAATATCAAAAGGACAGATACAAATTTTCGGAGGATGGAGGTCACTTAAGTACATTTAAAATATGCTCAAAAATACTAATAACTAGCCTTAGAAAAAAGTAAAGTTAAAATTGGCTTTCAATTTCATACTTTTGTGGGCATGGATATAGCGCTTTTGGCCGATTTCGATTATAATTTATTGCTGCTTTTGCTAGCAGGATTTGCGGCAGGATTTATTAATGTAATCGCTGGAGGAGGATCATTGATTTCCTTACCCATTCTAATTTTTCTAGGTTTACCACCATCTGTAGCCAACGGTACCAACCGCTTAGGCATACTCTTTCAAACGTCGACTGCTGTTGTTGGATTCCGATCAAAAGGCATTAGTACATTTCCATTTAGCCTTTATTGTGGAATTGCTGCTACTATTGGGTCGATTATCGGTGCTCAAATCGCCGTGGATATCAAGGGAGAAACCTTTAATAAGATCTTGGCCATCGTCATGATCGTGGTGGTGCTTTTAATAGTATTTAAGCCTAAAGTAAGTGTTGAAAGTTTAATAGAACGCACAACCGGCAAACACCTATGGATCTCTATGCTGGTCTTTTTCTTTCTAGGTATTTATGGTGGATTTATCAATGCTGGTATAGGTTTTATACTTTTGCTATTTCTATCGTATTTCAATAAAATGACCTTGGTAAAAGCCAATGCCACAAAGGTGACCATCGCGGCAATCTATACATTCGCTGCCTTAATGGTGTTTATTTTTAATGACAAGATCAGTTGGGTCCATGGTATCTTACTCGCTCTTGGAAATGCTTTGGGCGCTTGGATATCAAGTCGATTATCAGTTAGAAAAGGCGACGGTTTTATTCGTATTTTTCTACTGATCATGGTTTCTGCCATGGCCATAAAACTGTGGTTCTTCGATCTATCTTAGCATTAAAATTATCTATCATTTTTAAAAATTGAACCTGTCTTAATTTGTATTTTTGCTGCGAATTAATACCTGATCATGAATATAATAGAGAAGCTTAAATGGCGCTATGCAACCAAGAAATTTGATGAAACAGCTATCCTGGATGAGTCCAAAATAAACATCTTAAAAGAAGCCTTTAATTTAACAGCCACGTCTTACGGCTTGCAACCCATTAAATTGATCTTTGTACAAGACAAAGCGCTCCAGAAGGAGCTTGTTGTGCATTCTATGGATCAAGAGCAGGTGGCTCAAGCTTCACATATTTTGGTTTTTTGCATTGAAACAATAATTGATAAAGCATACGTAGAAACCTATTTCAAAAGAATAAAAACAATTCGCAATACACCAGATGATATTCTAGAACCATTTAAGGATTTTCTAATCGATGATTTTGAAGAGCGCACCAAGGCACACATTGAAGACTGGGCAACAAAACAGGCCTATCTGGCTATGGGAAATCTACTTACTGTTTGTGCAGTTGAAGGTATTGATTCTTGCCCCATGGAAGGCTTTTCTCCAGAAGATTATGATCGCATTTTAGATCTAAAATCGGAAGGGTTGTCTTCGGTGTTGGTCATGCCTATTGGCATTAGAGCCGATGATGATATGTTTGCCGATTTCAAAAAAGTAAGAAAAAAAGTCAACGAAAGTACCGCTGATTATCAATAGTTTTTTGATAATTAATTGTAGATTTGAAGCTCAAAAAATGATGAATGCCTGGATTTGAATTATTTGGTGATCAGGAACGAAAGGAAGTGAATGATGTTCTTGAAAGTGGAGTTTTAATGCGTTATGGTTTTGATGCCATGCGTAATGGTCACTGGAAAGCGAAAGAATTGGAGAAGGCTTTAGAATCGCGGCTTCAGGTCAACCATGTTCAATTGGTCTCAAGTGGAACTGCAGCTGTTTCAGTTGCTCTTGCCGTAGCAGGTGTGGGTGCAGGCGATGAGGTCATCATGCCAACCTTTACTTTTGTTGCAAGTTTTGAAGCCATAATTGCCGTAGGAGCGATCCCGGTAATTGTAGATATTGATAGTACATTAACGCTTGATCCAGAAGCTGTTGAAGCTGCTATTACCTCAAAAACCAAGGCTGTTATGCCGGTTCACATGTGTGGTAGCATGGCAAATTTAAATGCGTTGAGTGCCATTTGCAAAGCCCATGATCTGATCTTAGTTGAAGACGCCTGTCAAGCCATTGGTGCAACCTATAACGGAAAACCTTTAGGAAGTATAGGTGACGTCGGTTGTTTTTCATTTGATTTTGTAAAAACCATAACTTGTGGTGAAGGCGGTGCCGTTGTTACCAACAAAGCGAGATATTTTAAAAATGCCGACCACTATAGTGATCATGGTCACGATCATGAGGGGAAAGATCGCGGTGCAGAAACCCATCCTTTTTTGGGATACAATTTCAGAATTTCTGAACTTCATGCTGCAGTAGGCTTGGCACAAGTGCGACGACTAGATGAATTTTTAAAGATTCAGCGTTCACATTTTCAGATCTTGAGAAATGCTTTATCAGAAATAGAAGCTGTGACCTTTAGAACGGTTCCGGAAGGAGGTGAAGAGAGCTGTGCGTTTTTAAGTTTCTTTTTACCAGATCTTGAAACAACAAGAAAGGTTGACAACGCGTTCAAAGAAGCAGGTATCGATGGTTGTTTTCATTATTATGATAACAACTGGCACTATTTAAGAAAATGGGAGCATTTGGTGAATTTAAAAACGCTTTATTCAATGTCTTCAGAAATTAAAAACGGATTACAGTATTTAAAAGATAAAAAATTTACCCAATCAGATGATCTCATTGGTAGAAATATTTCTTGCCTGATCAAATTATCTTGGACAAAAGATGAGGTTGAAGATCGAGCGAAACATATGGTTGAGATCATTCGACGTAACCTATAGCAATCAAATAATATCAAATTACACATGAGAAAGTTTTTAACCATATTTTGCCTTATTATATTTAGTTTTTCAAATGTAATTGCACAAGAAAATTATGAGAAATTTTGGGATCATTTATTGAATAATGATCGCGAAGCTGCGGCAAAAGAACTTCAGAAGAATAAGAAATCTGGAAGTATGGAAGCCTTGGTGCTTAATGAAATTTTAAGGGTTGAAACAGGGCAATTAAAAACAAATGACGACTTTCTAAAAGGCTTTCTGGTAAAGCCAGATTTTGAACATTATTTATATGCACTGTGGAATCAAGCTTATGTTTTTGACACCTATATTGATACAGGACTGAACAATAGAAATTCAGGACGATTAAAAACAGTTGCAAAAGCCACAATTAATAATACCACTGTTAAAGATGCGATCACTTATTTAAATTCTGTCGTGGCGAGAAATTCAAATGATTGGCAGGCTTATTTCGACTTAAATGAAAAAATCGATGTGATCAAAGACTGGCAATACTGTGGGGTTTTCGAAAATTTGAATGAAAGCGGATTAGACCGATTCTATATGCCTGAAAAAATGGCGATGAGTGCAGAGCCATTTGATGCCAAAAGCAATGGCTTAGTGAACTGGTATGTATCGAAGAACAACAAGGAGGCCTATCAATTTTTCACCAATCATGAAGAATATGGGTCGGGTGTGAATTATGCGCAAACGTTTATAAGTTCTGAAACCGATCAGAAGGTGCATTTCAGAATTGGATGCGGTTCAGCATTTAAACTTTGGTTAAATGACGTACTTATTTATGAAAACCCGGAAGATGTAACTACAGATATGAATGCTTATAATGTTTCTGTAAACCTTCCGAAGGGAAACAACAGATTATTAATAAAAACTGCCGAAAGCAGCTATGGTAGTTACTTTATTATTGCCGCTTTAGATGAAAATGGACAGGCCAAAACGAACTTGACCTATTCATCTGCCTATTCAGATTATAACAAGAGTACGAAAGAGCAAATTCAAGCAAAACCACTTAACAATGAATTTGAAGTGTTCTTTGAAAATAAACTAAAGAACCATCCAAATAATTTCTTCTACGCTTACTGTTTGTCGAATGCATATATGCGAAGTTCAAAACATGAAGAAGCAAAATTAGTGCTGACACCATTTTACGAAAAATATCCAAAAAGTTCTTTGATCAGAAAAATGCTGACAGGTGTTTATAGCCTAGAAGGTGATGAAGCAACTGTTAAGGAATTAGCTGATAATATTGAATTGGAAGATCCAAATTATTATTTGCCATTGGTATTGAAAATTGCCGATTATCAAGCACTTCAGAGGATGAGCTTAGACGAATTGGATAGCTTTTTGAATAAATTTAAAAAGGCTTTCGATCTGGAAGTGTTTAATATTACAGCCGATTTTATGTACAATGCACGTCAAGAAGACCGTGTAAAGCTCAAAAGAAACTTGAATGATCTCATTCGCGTGGCGCAGGGAAATACCCGTTTGTTATTACGCTACATCCCATTGTATTCTATCTTATATGAAGACGATGACACAACCATTAAACTACTGGAAGACCTGAATGACGATCATTTTGAATATGCTGCTGTGAAATCATTGGCGCGATATTATGAAAAGCAAAATAAAAAGGATAAGGTTTTGAAATTGCTTACGAAGGACATGAGTCATATGCAAGAAGATAACCTTTACCTAAAAGCAATTATTGACAAATTGCACAATTACCAAGAACATAAAAAATCTCTGGAATACATTGATATGGCCTTGGACAATTTTCCGTATTCGTTTCAAATGATGGAATTAAAAGGGGATGCGTTATTGCAATTAGATCGTAAAAAAGAAGCCATAGACTTTTACGAAAGATCCTTGACGCATAATAGTGCACATAAATCACTTCGTAAGAAAATTAGAGACCTTAAAAATGAGCCGAATCTATTAAATGAACTCGTACTTGAAGAAGCTTATGATTTCATTAAAGAGAAGCGCGGAACCATTACTGAAAACAATTACGGATTTAATATTTTACTTGACGATGTGAATTATGAGCTGTATGGCGAAGGCGGCGGACGCTACCGTTTTGTGTACATCTATGAGATCACTTCAGATAATGGTGTTGAAACCTTTAAAGAATATGACCTTGGATTATCTGGCGGATATGATATCATCAAATCGGAACTCGTAAAAAAAGACGGCAGTATTGTACCTGCTGAAAAAAGCGGTTCGAGCTTTGTGTTTAGCGGACTGAGTATTGGCGATGTCATCTATATTGATTACGAAAGTTCATTCTCGAGTGTAGGACGTTTTTACAGAGATTTTTCAGATAAATATCAGTTTGAAGCCTTTCACCCAACGGTAGAATCGACCATGCAAGTCCTCGCGCCGAAATCGATGAATTTAAAATACGCAAGTCTCAATGGAACCCTAGAACCTAAGATTACAGAAAAAGGTGATATGAAGTTGTATGAATGGTCTATGTTAGATTTTAAAGGCTTACCGCAAGGCGAAAGCTATATGCCAAATTCTGTAGATGTCGCCAATTATTTACATGTCAGTACCATAAAAGATTGGAATGAAATATCGTCTTGGTATTCAGATCTTGTACGCTCAAGAATTGAAGTGAACTCGACTGTTGAAAAGGTGTTTTCCGAATTGTTTCCGAACGGCCATAAGCAACTTTCGGAAGAGGAGCGCGTGAAGATCATTTACAATTATATTAGAAATAATTTCAACTACAGTTATGTGAGTTTTAGGCAAAGTGGATTCGTTCCGCAGAAGCCATCAAAAACCATTAAAACCAGTTTAGGCGATTGCAAAGATTTCTCAACCTTGTTCGTGACTTTGGCGAATTTAGCCGAACTGGATTCGAATTTGGTTTTGATCTTAACTTCAGATTATGGCCAAAACGAATTGGTATTACCGAGTACAGATTTCAATCACTGTATTGCGAAAGTAAAGATCGATGGCGAAGAGCAATTCTTAGAATTGACAGATAAATATTTACCATTTCGAGCATTGCCAAGATCCTTGGCAGGAGCAACCGCTCTGGAAATACCATTCAATTCGGATACTGATAAGACTTTTGACCTGTTTAAATTAACAGATGTCAAACGGGAAAAGGCCGTATTTACTAATAACGCCGTGATCAAGGTATCACCTAGTCATATGGACATAGAAATGGCCACTGAATTCAAAGGCCATATCAATTCCTATTATGCAGGACTGTTGTCAGAACCTAATTTTGAAGTTAAAAAGCAAGCTATAGATGAGGACCTTCAAGGCCGAATTTCGGAATCTTTCGTTTTGGAAGATGTTACCAATATAGAGCGTCTAGATGATGATAGGATCATAAAATTCACGACACATTTAAAGATCGATAAAAAAGTGAATAAAATTGGCGGTTTGCATGTGATTCAACTTCCTATAGTCTCACGACCGTATACAAGTGATATAATTTCGGAAGAAGATAGAAATTACCCTATTGAGTATTTGAACTATGAAAACGTAGATGTTTATGTAACGACTTACGATATTATTATTGAAGAAGGGCAGGCATTTTCAGAGATCCCAGAAGATGCATCTTTCTCGTTTAAAGACCACAGTTATTCGATCTCATATAAGCAGGTAAAACCGAATCATTTAAAAGTTGAGGTAAATTCAACGCCATCAATTTCTAATATCAATCCAGAAGATTATGAGGCTTTTAAGACCTATGTTAAAAATGTCTTGGAAGTAGAAAGTGCTTTTATTGGGTATAAGTAAGACAGGCAAGAACATATTTTAAAAAGACATCCCATGGGATGTCTTTTTTTTTGAAAAGAATATGCACTGTTACATTATTATTATTAAATGTTACAAGCGAAATAATCAATAAAGAATGAGTCCTATAACTTTGAAAATATAATCATTAGCCTAAATATTTTTAGACATTACAATTAACCGTGCTTTCACAAATACTTCTTAAGGCAATGTGAGAAAATGGTACTAAAAACCAAAAACATGAGAACCTTATTAATAATACTAATCGTCTTAAGTTGTATAAAATTTTCTAATGCCCAAACCATAGAACGCTTTAGTATTGATAGTGGTGGTGATTCTGCCACAGCTGGAGGTATTGAACTGCTCTATACCATAGGCGAAGTGAATATTCAAGAACGCAGTACGCCAACAGTTTCTGTTTCTGAAGGTTTTGTTGTACCTGACGGACGACTGCAACTGGAACCAAAATTGTTTCTACAAGGTCCGTTATTAGCTCCGGCTGCGCCAGGTTTAATGAATGATGACCTTCGCACTTTGGGATATATTCCTTTGCAAAGTCCGTATGCCGATCAGGCACTTGTTGCTGCTTCCGTTTTAAACACAGGAGGGACTTCTGGAACGGGTTTGCCACAAGATGATATTGTGGATTGGGTCTGGGCCGAATTACGTACTGCCTCTGATAACACAAAACGGATCAATGGACGCTCTGGACTATTACAACGCGATGGTGATGTGGTTGATCTAGATGGAATTTCACCATTGGTCATGCAAGCCTCGCCAACCTCATATTATGTGGTCTTAGCACACCGCAACCATATGGATGCTATGTCAGGAAGTCCTATTGGACTAACCAATGCACCAGTATCTATTGATTTTACAAATATTGGCTTTGGCGAATGGGGCCCTAACGCACAAGTCTTATTAGGAACTGGTGATAAAGCCCTTTGGGGAGGCGATACCAATTTGGCTAATCAAATCCGATTTTCAGGAGCAAATAATGGCACGAATGCCATTAAAGATTTTGTCTTAGCAGATCCGGCCAACGGATTCAATTCGGTGACCTTTGGGTCACAGGGTTATCTAAATATCGACATCAATATGAATGGTATCGGACGATTTTCAGGAGCTGGCAACGACAGCAATATTCTTAAAGATAATGTGTTGGCTCATCCAGCAAACGGCTTCAATTCTGTAACCTATACCATACAAGCAACAGTACCACCAGTTAACAATTAAAAATTTTTATCATGAGACAGTATTACACTTTTATTTTAGCATTTATAGTAAGTTCAATGGCCTTTGGTCAAACTTATGATCTTGGGGTCGTCCATGTAGCCGGATACGACTTTAAGGTGGTAGCCGTCCCTGATTTTGATTCCGCAGGAGATACAGATCTTTCAGACGTAGGATTTACCTTAATGTTACCCGCAGGAGCGAGTGATGTTGTTAATGAGGCTTCGGCATTAACACCACGAACCTGGACTGTTACCGAATTTGATGCTGCTTTTTTAACTGGCCTTGGATTGGGCGATGGCACAAGAGATGCCTTTCAATTTAATATGCCTGCAGGTCAGAGTTTGTTTGCGCATACTATGGGGCAAATGATAGATTTGGTTACCTTTAGTGTTAGTAATATGCCTGTTTCTGGAGTCATGAGCTTTTTAGATAACAGCGACCCTATTGCAGTTGGTTCAGGTGGTGTACTGGATAGTTTCTACAATTCCAATATTGATATGACCACAACCCAAGATTATTTTAGTGGTTACGCACCAGGCTTAGAAAGTTTTAATTTTGATACTTTGAGTACAGAAGATTTTCCAATAAATACAAATTCAATAAAAATTTATCCGAATCCAACTGCCGATTATGTATATATAGATTCGAATTTGCAGTTTAAAACTATTGATGTGTACGATATCAATGGAAGACGGGTGGCGCGTCATCAAGAAAATTTAAATCAAATTGATCTTAGAAATTTATCAGGAGGCGTCTATTTTTTATATCTAATTTATGAAGAAAAAAAATTATTTAAACGAATTATAAAACAATAGACCTATTATCCCATATTAGATATTAATCATTTAGTTAGAGAAAACCTGAGCAGCTCAGGTTTTTCTTTTTTCTCAGCTATTTCCTTTTTTTAAAAAACCTTTAAAATTTGTAACTTACTGAATCATTAACCTTTATAAATGACCTTGCGATTTGCCTATATCATCCTTTCTTTGCAGTTTGTTTTCTTATCGGTCTATTCTCAAGAAGTCAACAAACCAATCAGCTTTCGCGATCTTACTGTTGAACAAGGTCTTTCTCAAAATTCGGTAGTCTCAATAGCACAGGATAGTACCGGTTATCTTTGGTTTGCTACTCAAGACGGTCTTAACAAATATGACGGTAGAGAATTTGAATATTTCAATCTCCAATTTGTTGATATTACACGCCCTGATTTTTCGCGCTTAGGTAAAGTTTATGTTGACACCAAAGGAGAGATTTATTGCATTGATCTTGATGGTAAACTTTTAAAATATAACAAAGACCAAAACCTTTTTAAAACAGCTAGCGAATTAGAGAATATTTCAACCGTATTACGCGATTCTAATGGCGATTTTTTTATCGGAACCTATGGTGATGGTCTGTTTAAAATTCAAGAAAAGACAGGAGATACTCTTCAATTATTTTCTACTAAAAAACCATTACCGGATATTTACGCCTTAAATGAATTTAATGATGAGCTATTTATTGCCGCTCATGGAGGGTTATATAAATTTAACAATTCAGATATATATCAGATTCCAAGCGCATTAGATAAACCTATAAACTACAGTAGTTATAGTTTTACAAGAGGAAAAGGACTTTTTATTGGAAGCTTCGGAAATGGTCTCTTTCTTTATGATGAGAATACCGAAAAATTAATACCATTTAAAGGGTTTTCAGAAGATAAAGACCTGCCCCAAAACTTAAAAGTTCAAGATTTACTCACCGATCATCATAACAGACTATGGGTGGCAACTTACGGCCAAGGTGTATTCTTGCTTGATTTTAAAAAGGAAATGATTCAGCATTTTTTGGCAGATGTCACAGATCCGTTTGCCCTTCATTATAATGATGTTCTTTGCCTATTTCAGGATCGAACGAATACCATTTGGCTGGGAACCGATGGTGCAGGATTGAGTTATTTTGATGAACATCTCATCAAATTTAGAATGCTAACAAATGATCATTTACCGGATGAGGTAAATGTCGACGTTATAAGATCAATTACAACTGATAATAATGGTAATATTTGGATAGGAACATCGGGGAAAGGATTAACACTTATTAACCCTGAAACCAAAGATTTTAAGACTTTAACTGCGTCGAATTCAGCATTGCGAACCAATAGAATAATGAGCCTTTACAATGATAAAGATGAATTGTGGATTGGGCATCAAGCAGGAGGTTTGCAACTAATGAACGAAAAAGGCAATATGAGCTCCTTTCCCGAATTAAAAACACAAACCATTTGGAAGATTTATCCGGCTTCAGAGGAGGAACTTTGGCTGTGCACAAGGGATGAAGGACTTATAAGATTCAACAAAAGAGAAGGAATCAAACAAACTTACAACAGCAAAAATTCGAAATTAAAAACTTCAAATATTCGAACCATTGAAAAGGGTCCGGGCTCTACTTTTTTTCTTGGAACCGAGGATGAAGGTTTATATGTTCTCGATGTAGTTGCTAATAGTATTCAATCCATTGAGGATATTCCAAAAAAGATCAAATCCTTAAACTTTCATCGGTTTGATCTTTGGATCGGAACAAATGGCAACGGATTATATAAATATGAAATTGAATCTAAGAAAATTGACTCTTTTACTGTGGATGAGGGCTTGTCAAATAACGTAATTTATGGAATCCTAATTGACGAAAACAATCATAAATGGCTTAGTACAAATAAAGGGATAGTAAGAATTAATATTGCTGATAATAAGGAAATAAATGTTGTTAATTTTTCTCCTCTTAATGGCTTGCAAGCCTTTGAATTTAATACAGGAGCATATTATCAAGATGGAAAAGGAATGATGTATTTTGGAGGGCTCAATGGGATTAACTGGTTTCAACCCAACCATATGTCTTTTAATGAAATGAAGCCTAAGACTGTTATTTCCAAATTCGAAATTTTTAATGAAAAAAGGTCCCTCATCCCAAATCTTGAGTTAGCTCATAACGAAAATACAGTAACATTTACTTTTGCCGGACTGCATTTTTCCCAACCACAAGAAAATCTATATAAGTATAAACTGGAAAATCATGATTCGGGATGGTCACCACCATCAACTATTAATACTGCCCACTATACCAACCTTCCTCCGGATGATTATACCTTTAAAGTGGTCTCAAGCAATTATGAGGGAGTCTGGAATCAAGATGCAGCTGAATATAAATTCACCATTCTCCAACCGTGGTATGCAACCCTTACTGCTAAAATAATCTATGGACTACTATTTATTTTTCTTCTTTATTCAATTTATAGTTATTTCAAATGGCGATGGGCTTTAAAAATGCAGCTGGAACTGGAACATGCTGAGGCCATCAGGTTAAAAAAATTGGATGATTTTAAGTCGAAATTATACACCGATATTTCTCATGAATTTAGAACACCCTTAACCTTGATAGATGGACCGGTTACCAACCAATTGCAAAAGAAAAACTTATCTGAAGAAGATAAAGAGGAACTCGAATTAATCAAACGTAACAGCAACCGTTTAATGAATCTGGTAAATCAACTGCTTGATTTATCAAAACTAGAAACCGGAAATTTGAAATTATCGGTTGTTCAAGATAACCTAGGTGCTCTAATGCATCAAATTGGAAGAGCCTTCAAATTCCAGGCTAATGAAAAAAAAATAAATTTTCAAAGCGATATAGCCAAGATCAAAACAGCATGGTTTGATAGAGATGTAGTAGAGAAAATCGTCACCAATTTGCTTTCCAATGCGGTGAAATATACACCTTCGGGAGGGCGGATATCCTTTTCCACTCAAGAGAAAGACGGACAATTAATCATCACAGTGATCAACAGTGGCAACACTCTTTTTGATGATGAATTACCGCGATTATTTCAGAGGTTTTATCAAGATAAATCGAATTCAGATGGTATGGGAGTAGGCTTGTCTTTGGTAAAAGAGTTATGCATACTTTCTCATGGAAATGTAGTAGCCAATACCTTAGATGATGATAGAATTCAATTTACAGTTACGTTGCCTATAGATAAATCATATTTCCATCATAGCGAGATAGATTTTGAGGCAATGGAGTCTCAAGAGAAAATAAATGAAATAGAAATAGAGGATTCAGATAAGTCTATGGTTTTGGTTATAGATGATGACGATGATATCCGGCAATTTATTAGGTCTATTCTAAACCCCGAATATGAAGTCATCGAGGCTTCTGAAGGAAAAACAGGGATTAAAAAGGCCATAGAGTTTATTCCCGATATAATTATTTGTGATATTATGATGCCCGGTCCAGACGGCTTAGAAACTACCAAGGCAATCAAGGAAGATCAAAGATGTAGTCATATTCCCGTTATATTACTTACCGCAAAATCTGGAGATAGGCATGAAATAAAAGGATTTGAAACTGGAGCCGACGCTTATATGACCAAACCCTTTAGTGCCAATAAATTGAAAATAAGAATTGAGAATTTAATAGAAGGTAGGAAGCAACTTCAAACTCATTTTGGAAATAACTTCGAGTTTAAAACTAAAGACATTCAAATTTCCTCGGCCGAGGAGCAATTTATTGAAAGATTGCAACAGGTACTTGATGACAACCTTATGGATCCTGATTTTAATGCTGAAAATTTTAGCAAAAAAATGTTGATGAGTAGAATGCAATTGCATCGGAAACTTAAAGCCCTTACCGATATGAGCAGTTCAGAATTTATAAGAAGACAAAGATTAAAACAAGCTGTTGCCATAATGACTCAAAATAATTGTACCATTTCTGAAGTAGCCTACCAAGTTGGATTTAATACCCCTTCCTATTTCATAAAATCATTTAAAGCGGTTTATAACTGTACACCTACTGAGTATCTTCAAAAAACATCTTAAACACTTTATTATCAGCGATTTGAAATAGTTGTTACATTTTAGGCATGAAATGTTACAATGCGAATACCAGCTGAAAATCTCCTGTATTAATTTAGCTTTTGATGGAAAGCAAATCTTCCTCACTTGTCTCTAAGAGCTAATGAAAAACTTAAAGGATCAAGATTTAGAGAAAAATGATTCAAAGATCTACCTAAGCATAGATCATTTAAAAGAAGGATCATATAAGCTACAGTTGCTTTTAAAGAACAAAGTGGTGAAATCCATCAAGTTTAAAAAATAAAAAGTTAGCTATTAATCAATGGAATGAGGAGGCGGTTAGTTTAGGCTGCCACCTCCTCTTAATTAAAACCAAACATTATGAAAAAAGGAATGTATCTTCTATTTCTAGGACTATTATTAAGTTTTAGTTCAATAGCCCAAACGGGAATCAATTATAAAGCTTATATAACGGATGATCTTGGAAACGCTTTGGTTGATCAAAGCATAATCTTGGAAATTACCATAAAAATTGGTGATGGTATGGCCATTATTTATTCAGAAAGTCATAATGCAATGACTGATGAAAATGGCATGGTAATGATAAATATAGGTCAAGGGACTCCCATTATTGGAGATTTTACTGATATTCTTTGGGGAAGCGATGAGCATTTTCTAAATGTACAAGTTGATATTGGATCTGGTCTGGTAGACATGGGAACTACACAGTTCATGTCTGTACCTTATGCTCTTTATGCTCCTTCACTTGGTTTGGAGAAAATTTGGGAAGGAGGAAGCCCAGGATGGCGACTTGCAGATACAAATCCAGATGCTTATGGTGATATAGGTTTGGCTGCAACTGACATAAGCATTAGTTTAACATCTAATAATTCTACTTATGGAGCTACAGGAAATTATTCTTTTGCCAACGGTTATCAAACCACCGCTTCCGGATCACAGTCTATGGCTGGGGGATTACAAACTGTAGCCTCCGGTTTAAATTCATTTGCCTTCGGAAATTATTCAAAAGCTGAAGCCATGCATTCAACAGCCCTTGGAAGTTATAATGTAGGAGGAGGTTCGGCTGATACATGGGAAGAAACAGATCCATTATTTGAAGTTGGAAATAGTATAGATGGTGCACCTAGAAGTAATGCGTTAACTGTTTTAAAGAATGGAACTTTAATTGCTCCAAGTTTCGAAATTGACGAAATAGTAGATCCAAAATCATTAATTACAAAGGAATATGCAGATGCAAATTATTCTGGTGGTGGTGGAACCGGTTTAGAATTTATTGAAACAGGAAACGGAATCGGTGGATGGCGCTTAGCAGGTAAAGATCCGGCCAATTTTGGAACTATTGGTATAAACGCTGTTGATCTTAGCGATAGTTTTTTTCCTTCAACCGTAAATGGAGCAACCGGGGTTTCCAGCTTTGCTGTTGGTGGTGATGTGATCGCCTCGGGGTTTGCAGCGATGGCAATTGGAGCTAATAATCAAGCTATTGGCGATCAATCATTCGCAGCTGGTAATGGCACTATTGCTTCAGGTAATTATTCTGTTGCTTTTGGAGAACTGAGTTTGGCGTCTGGGAATAATACAATTGCTTCAGGATATAATGCTCAAGCAATTGGCCATTGGGCAAGTTCCTTTGGTCAAAACACCTTAGCCGAGGGCTGGAATTCCTTTGCAGCCGGGGTAGGATCTAATGCTACCGGTACTCAATCAACATCTATTGGTGGAGGTAATACGGCATCCGGACATAGTGCCGTAGCCTTAGGAAATGGGAATTTAGCCTCAGGTCAGAACTCTACAGCATTTGGTCAAAATACAATTGCTTCAGGTGCATATTCAACAGCTATGGGTGCCTTTACAAAAGCAGAATCTTTTATGACTACTGCTATTGGCAGATTTAATACAGGAGGTGGCCATCCTACATCATGGGATGGATTCAATCCTCTATTTGAAATTGGAAATGGATTTTCTGAAGCCACAAGGCAAAATGCGCTAATTGTCTTTAAAAATGGAACTATTCACGCGCCAACCTTTGACCTTTTATATATGACTCATCCAAAATCACTGGTGACCAAAGAATATGTGGATTACAATTTTGAGAACGAGCTAAGTGGTTTGGAACTCATAGTTGAGAATATGAAAGGGGGATGGCGATTAAATGATAAAGATCCGAACAATTATGGTGATATAGGTGATCATGCAATAGATTTAAGTGAAAGTAATACGAATAGTACGTCTTATGGAGCTACAGGAGATAATTCTTTTGCAGTAGGATATCAAACCACCGCAGCGGGACAGCATTCAGTGGCATTAGGGCACCTCACACAAGCATTAGGATCAGATTCGTTTGCCGTTGGACTGTTAAGTCAAGCATCGGGGAATTATTCGGTTGCCATGGGTAATCAGTCTAACGCCTCAGGAGAAAATTCTATTGCATTTGGAAATTTATCCTCTGCATTCAGTGTAGGTTCTATTGCCATAGGCGATAATGCAGAAGCAAGTTTTAATCATTCTGTAGCAATTGGAAATGAAACTAGGGCTTTTGCCGACTGGTCAACAGCCCTTGGTGTAAATACTTTTGCCAGTGGGATCGCATCTACCGCCATGGGAAATCTTTCTCAGGCAGGTGGGTTATATTCAACCGCAATGGGCACAAACACCAATGCCTCTGGAGATTACTCTACAGCAATGGGCGTTGGTTCACAAGCTCAAGGTCAGTATTCCTTATCAACCGGAAATTTAACCACAGCTCTAGGAGATTTCAGTAGCTCATTTGGGGATAACACTCAAGCTAACGGAAATTATTCCTCCTCTTTTGGAAAAAATACTGTTGCTTCTGCAAGCCATACCGTGGCTATGGGCTTAGGAACAATTGCTCAAAATCCTAGTAGTCTGGTAATAGGAGAGTATAATGATATCTATGACGATGTTCTTTTTCAAATAGGTAATGGTACAGGAGATGGCACTGATGGAACATTTAGAGCCAATGCTATGACGGTTTATCGAAACGGGCATGTCCTTGCATGGAGTTATGATTTAGCATCGGATAAAAGACTAAAAACCGATATTTCCGAGATTGAATATGGGCTAAAAACCGTTTTAAGTTTAAATCCTGTTTCCTACCATTGGAAAAATCAAAAAGATAAATCTCAAAAAACCTTCGGATTAATCGCTCAAGATGTACAATCTATTTTAAATGACATTGTGAATGTTGGTGAAGACGAAAGAGAAACTTTAAGTATAAGTTATGTTGAGCTTATTCCTGTACTTATCAAGGCAATTCAGGAACAGAATCAAACTATCACAGATCAAGAACTAAAGATTAATCAACTTTCTGCAGATAAGGAATCAACATTAATGGTAGTAAATCAGCTTATTGCGAGACTTGATGCAATGGAATTAGAACTTAATTCAAATAAAAAATGAAAACATTTCAAATTATACTAGCTTTTTGCTTCACTTTAGTTTCATTTGCCCAACAAGGCATTAACTATAAGGCTCTTATAAAAGACAATTTGGGTAATGTTGTTGACAGCCAATCTGTTACAGTTCAGTTGTCTGTTTTAGAAGGGGCAGCCATGAGCACCTCCTATAGCGAAAGTCACAATCCAATCACCGATGCCAATGGTCTGGTGGTGTTAGACATTGGGCAAGGCACTCCTATCTCCGGAACTTTTGCAGGAATCAATTGGGGAGCCGATGATCATTTCTTAAATGTGCAGGTAGATATTGGCGGCGGACTTGTGGATATGGGAACCACCCAATTTATGGCAGTGCCTTATGCATTAAGCAGCTCTGACCACCGCTGGGAAAACGTTGGATCGCATATTTATAATGATACACAGTCAGTTAATATAGGATCAAACCTCGCTCCGCAAGGTCAGTTGGAAATTCAATCAAACAGCACTGTTGCCAATTCACAACTGACCCTTACCGAAACAGAAGACGATTATGCGCGCTTGAACTACAGAACCGCCAACGGGGATTTCTATTGGACAGTAGCAGGATTAACACAACCATTGGTAGAAGACGACAGATTTAATATCTATAATTCCAGATATGGAAATATTATGATGATGAAGGGTGACGGAAGGGTTGGTGTGGGGACCGACCCTCGTACACCTTTTCATGTTCAAGGTGATAAACGAGTATTATTCGGACATGATACAATTAACGGCGGGCAAAAATTGATGTTCTTACCAGATAAATTAGGGGCCTTTAGGGCAGGACGAGTATCAAATATTCAGTGGAATGGAGCCAATATTGGTAGGGCATCTGCAGCCTTCGGAAATAGTACGGAAGCAACTGCCGATTATTCATTTGCTGCAGGATCATTGACAGATGCATCAGGATTTGCCTCTTTTGCCATAGGGGACGGTACAGAAGCATCAGGAAGTAAAAGTGCCGCTTTTGGAGAAGACACAGATGCTTCAGGGTCCAGCAGTAGTGCTTTCGGCTATTTTTCAAATGCTTCGGGATCTTTTTCGATGGCAAGTGGTCATGGTGCTCGGGCGTTGGCTTACTCATCAATGGCCTTCGGAAGATATAACACAGGTTTAGGTGATAGTTTCACTTGGGTTGATACAGATCCTTTATTCGAAATTGGAAATGGGGCTGATAATTCAAATAGAAGCAATGCGCTTACGGTATTAAAAAATGGAACCATTACTGCACCAAGCTTTGATCTTGGTGAAATAACAGATCCCAAGGCATTAACTACCAAAGAATATGTTGACTTGAATTCAGGAGGAGCCTTTTCAACTAATAGCAATATTACCTCAAATGCTAATGGAACTTATTCAACAGATAACTTCGTTTTTGGCTCACCCCAATTGGACGATACCGGAAATCCAGACAATGATATTAGAATGTTCTTCAATAAAACTAAGGGTGCATTTCGTGCGGGAAATGTAAATGACACTCAATGGGATGATGTTAATGTTGGATTTAGATCATTTGCTGGTGGAACAAATACCATCGCTTCCGGAGGAGTTTCATTTGCCATGGGAATAGATACGGAAGCATCCGGAAATAATTCAACAGCATTAAATAATTCAACCATAGCATCTGGAACTAATAGCTTTGCAATTGGCATTAATACCAATGCCACTGGACTAGCTAGTTTTGCAAGTGGAAACGATACAACCGCATCCGGAATTTATTCTAGTACTTTTGGTCTTGGAAATCAAGCGATTGGGGATTACAGTTCGGCATTTGGAATAAATTCTCAAGCTGTTGGTGGATTGAGTTTTGCAACCGGGCAATTAACAGTTGCAAATGGATTTTTTTCTTCAGTATTTGGAATACAAACCTTATCAGATTCTCATGCTTCTTTTGTTTTAGGGAGATTTAATGAGGGTGGTGGAAATCCATCAACGTGGGTTGCTACAGATCCACTATTTGAAATTGGAAATGGTTCTAGCGATGTCTCAAGAACCAATGCACTAACAGTATTAAAAAACGGAACTGTATTAGCCCCAACTTTCGATCTTGCAGAGATCACAGATCCTAAGGCACTTACAACCAAAGAATATGTTGATGGAATCATCCCGGCTGCCGCAAGTGGATTGGAGGCTATTGATGAAGGTAATGGTTACGGTTGGCGACTCATAGGAAATAATCCTGTTCATTATGGTAATATCGGAATAAGAGCCGTTGACTTATCAAATGGTTTAGGCGCCGGAAATCTCTTTGGAGCGCTTGGTAGTTATTCTTTTGCAAGTGGAGATAGGGTAATTGCCTTAGGAGGAAGTTCCGCTGCATTTAATTTTCTAACTGAAGCCTCAGGATTATTTTCTTCCGCTTTTGGTGAAGGAACTAATGCAGAAAGTTATGCATCTTTTACACTTGGCAGATATAATATTGGTGGAGGATTTCCGGGGATTTGGTCTAGTACTGATCCAGTTTTCGAAATAGGTATTGGAACCTCCGGTAGTCCGAATAATGCTATAACAGTCTTAAAGGACGGAAAAACAGGCATAGGAACACATACCCCCAGAAGTATATTGGAGGTTTCCCATACTAATGGAGTTCCTACAACCTCCGATTATACAAATGCATTTACCATCGCCAACGAATCCTCAAATGATTCATGGCAGTTCTTCACTCAAAATGATGGTTACTTATTGCTCTATAAAGATGGAAATTACAGAGGTTCTTTTAATGCTGCTTCAGGCGTTTATGGTCCGGTTTCAGACAAAAATTTAAAGAAAAATATACAGCCCTTAGGAGAAGAGGAATCAGACCTTCTAATGAATTTAAACCCGGTAAAATATAAAATGAAAGATCAGAAAGACGGCCGGGAAAATTATGGGTTGATCGCCCAGGAATTGCAAAAAGTATTTCCGGATATGGTCTATGAAAATAAATCTAATGATTTGCTATCGGTTTCTTATAATGATTTGATTCCTCTGCTTATAAAAACAGTTCAATCTCAACAAATCCAGATAGAAAAATTAGAAAAACGCATTGGTCATTTGGAGAGCAAAAAATAAAAGTATTATGAAAAATCTTATTCTACTTTCAGTTTTAGTTGATATGGGCAACACACAGTTTATGAGTGTGCCCTATACCCTAAATGCAGCCAATGAAAATGGTGTTGAAGCTATAAATGAAGGAAATATTAATAAATAAAAACAAGAAATCATGAAATCAAGAATCATTTCAACCTGTATTGTGCTGTGTATGATCTTACCTGCCAATGCACAGATATTGGACAATTTAAAGGAAGCAATTACTGGTGGTACCAGTAAAACTGTAGAAGAAAATACGGCAGACCAGATAAATACAGCCACTAAAAGAGACTTTTATCAAGAAGATATTGTTATTGAAACTTACGACGTAGAAAAAAAGGCCAAAACTGTTAATTACTTTGATGCAGATCATTTGGCCATGAAATCTGTTTGGAAAGACCATAAAACTGGTAAAGTGCAAAAGTCGTTTATTGATAGTGAGGGGTATTTTATCGCATATGACGACAATGAAGGCTGTTTCGTAAAAACCAATCTTCTAAGTAATGGCGCCATAGCAATGATTGGTCCTTCAGCTATGGCACAAGCCTATAAATTGCCAGTTGGGGCTATTTGGGAAGCTTCAGACCAGCTAAATAAAAAAGGCCTGAAGCTGAATACTTTTATGTTTGTAGAGTTTGCCTTTATACTAAAACCGGATCATTTTAGAACGGACACAGATGATACCAGTTATACTGAAAAAACTGTAGCGTGCAGAGGTAGTTCTAATTGTACAAAGTTTGTAATCGATGCAGAAGGATATAGCAATAGCTTTATTTTATTTGATGGTGATGACCGTTTAGCAGAAATTAATATAACCGCAAAAAATCAACAACAGTTTGGTTCGGGTTCGGGACAATTGGAATACTTCTACAAACCATGCGAAGTTAATCTTCCAGCAGCCAAGGAAAAGAAAATGCCTGGTCAGGATCTGTTTAATCTTGGACTCGACCCGAATAAAAACTAAAAGTTCCTATCAGACATATTAACTAAGGTCAAAATCTGGGGTGCGTTTGTTTATGAGATATATTTCAAGAAAACTTTCCTTAGTGGGTAATTGTTGGAAAAGTCATAAAAATAAAGGTTTTAATAGCTTACGTACTCAACAATCTCCAAGCCATAACCAATCATCCCAACGCGTTTGGTTTGTTGGCTATTGGAAATGAGACGTAATTTACGAATGTTCAAATCGTGAAGTATTTGTGCACCAATTCCAAAATCTTTGGCATCCATATCAATTCTTGGGGCCTTGATCACTTCGCCTTCAACTTGAGTGTCTTTCAAAGTTTTTAAGCGCTTTAGGAGATTCATTGACTGGGCCTGCTGATTGATAAATATGATCGCACCTTTTCCAGCATCATTGATCACTTTGAACATATCATCCAATTTCTCATCCGCATTGTTGGTCAAAGTTCCTAGGATATCATTATTCACTAAAGTTGCGTTAACACGAGTTAAGACAGGTTCAGTATTTTTCCAAGTCCCTTTGGTTAGTGCAATATGTATTTGGTGATTGGTGGTTTGCTCGTATGCTCTCAATCTGAACTTCCCAAAACGGGTTTCGATATCAAAATCCTCTTTTTTATCGATCAAAGAGTCATGTTCCATCCTGTAAGCAACCAGATCTTCAATAGAGATGATCTTCAAGTCAAACTTTTTAGCCACATGCATCAATTGAGGCAATCGTGCCATGGTACCATCCTCATTCAAGATCTCTACCAAAATTCCTGCTGGTTTAAAGCCAGCAAGTCTTGCTAAATCAACTGTAGCTTCAGTATGTCCTGTTCGTCTAAGGACTCCACCATTTTTTGCGCGAAGCGGAAAAATATGCCCTGGCCGTCCTAGGTCAAAAGGCTTAGTATCATTATCTACTAAGGCTTTTATGGTCTTTGCTCTGTCTTGTACAGAAATTCCCGTAGTACATCCATGTCCAATTAAATCAACGGAAACCGTAAACTGTGTATGGTGTAAAACGGTATTGTTTTCTACCATCATATTCAATTCCAGTTCCTCGCAACGGTCTTCAGTTAATGGCGCACATATCAATCCGCGACCATGTTTGGCCATAAAATTGATCATTTCTGGAGTCACCTTTTCAGCAGCAGTAATAAAATCGCCTTCATTCTCTCTATTTTCATCATCAACAACAATTACGATCTTGCCTTGACGAATATCTTCAATGGCTTCTGAGATGGTATTCAGCGTTATTTCAATAGGTTTTTCCAATGTATTTTGAGTTGACATGTGATCATTAATTTGCCGACAAAGATACAACTTTTATAGTCTATCTTATGGTCTTGATATCCTCTTTCAATTTATCTTTATAATAAAAGTACAATAGAAAGAACAATGGGAGCCCCATAAATAAAAGCACAAATATATTGACACCAGATTTTTCTGGAATTTGCTTATAAAAGTTGGACAAGCTGGATAGGGATTTAAACAAATACACGATATAAATTAAAGTTGCGAGTATCCCGATGATCATTAAGATCAAACCAATGGTTGGAAAGCCATTGTTATTTAAGACTGCACCAACAATATCACCAATGAGACTAATGAAATAAAGTTTGAAGGTTGTTACTGAATTCGAAGCATAACTCTTTTTATAACGAAGCGCATTTTCATAATTCTCATTCAATAAATTACCACCAAAACGCAATTCGTCTTCCGTAAACCCTCTTTCATTTAAAATAGCTAAAGCCGAATTCTTATAACTCACATCCAGATCGTATTGCCTGTAATTTTTTATAACATCAATTAGCTTTTCTTTTGAATAGCCATCTAAGGTTTGAAATGCTTCCGAAGATTTCACCAATTGATCACTACTCACGGGTTTTTGTTCTGATTCCTTGCGTCCTATGAGTTTATTTATTGGGTCGAATATGCCATCAAAGCTCACCAAACTTCTATCTTTTGTAGCACGATTGGTCAAATAAACGCTCAGTGGTAGCATTATTAATGTTGATAACCAGGTGGCTGCAATTGGATTCAAACTGCTGTCTTCGGCACTATTTTTTGCAAAAATTCCAATGAAATGATAGGTCAAAAACAGGACGATGGCAATGACGATGGGCAAACCAAAACCACCTTTTCTGATCAATGCCCCTAGAGGAGCACCAACAAAGAATAAAATAATACATGCAAAGCCTAAAGCAAACTTTTCATAAAAGGAAATGATATGTTTGTTCAAATTCTTTTCGGCGATCGCTAAAGTTTTCTTTTTTGAATTTAAAATGGCTCTCGTACTGTTAACACTGTTCGTTGCTGCATCTATTAGTTGTATTTTCCTTCTATTGTCAAAAAGCTCATAAATACTAGCTCCTGAAAAGGCCGAATCGACTTCTCTTGGGTTCATATTTAAACTGAGAGTTGAAGCTGTTGTACGATTGTACATGTTTTCAGAAAGGTCTTCAAAATCCTTTTTTCGGTCTATCTTCAAGGTGTCAATGGTATAGCTCAATTCTTTTGCTGAGAGCATTGAATATTTGGAAGCATATTTTTTTTCATCAAGATCAACATTGTTCATTTGAGACAAGTCTACATTCAAGGTGTATTTTTCGAATGAGCTTTTTACTAGCGGACGTTTGCGTCTTTCTTCAATTTCTTTTGGTTGAATGGCATCATAATAATTACCGTCATAAAGCACTAATTGCAAAACGTCAGAATCTGGCGCGCTAGTGAGTTCACCTGTCATCGATTTGATCACAGTAAAATTGCCGAGTCGTCCAGCCTTCTGTTTATGAATTACCACATCCTTTAGATATTGACCGCGATCGCCACTTTTTTCTTCAACTTTAATATTTATGGAACCAATTTGATTGAATTGTCCTTCGGCAATAACCATAGCCGGTTTTACTTTGGCAAGGTTCTTCCGAAGATTATAAAAATTAAATTCGGCCCAGGGAATCACATTATTAGCAAAAAAGAAGGTTGTAATGGCTAACCCTGTTATGAATATCGCCAAACTTCGCATTGCACGCTGTAAGGAAATGCCAGTTGATTTCATAGCTGCGAATTCATAGTTTTCGGCAAAACTTCCAAAGACCATGATCGATGCTAATAAAATGGTAAGGGGTAAAACAAGAACAATGAGTCGTGGTGATACGTATAGCAGAAATTTAAAAACGACATCTATTTCCAGATCTTTTCCGGCAAGTTCAGTAATATACAGCCAAACAGATTGTAAAATAAAAATCAGCATGAGAATAATAAACACGCTGAAAAAAGTTTTTAGATATGTTGTGAGTATGTACTTGTCAAGTAGCTTCAAGATGACCTTAGTCTATGCGATTGATAAAGTAATCGCTATATTTCTTCTCATCAAAAGTAAACAACGTTTTTGATAAAGGCTCATTTGTTTTAAAAGAATTAACAGTCAACGTCGTTTTAGTGTCATTACTGCCAATTTCAATAAGATTGTAAATGTGCTTTGTTTTAATGTCTATTCCAAGCAGGACGTATTTCAATTCTGAGTTAGAATCAATAGGTGTTAGCTTTACATATTGGATCTTCCGACCTTGAATATTCTGCTCGATATCCATTTTGTAACTGTATCCATCTTTATAGAATGACAGCATTTTACTTGGTGAAATGGTATTTTCATCTTCCGAATTATTTGAGGAAATAGTAACTTCTTCGTCTTCAGGACTGATGGTGTATAATGTTTTGCCATCAAAAATTCTGGTAAAACCCAGTAGGTTCATGACGTATTTATCGCCTTCCATGATCACGTCACCACGTGTTTCTTGATTTATATTTTCCTTACTGTTGTTCAGAACAAATTTGAAGTCAATAGAAATATTATCATAGCTCTTTATCTTTTCAGAAACTTCATCTAAGAGTGCTTTGGCTTGGACAGATGTATTCTGAGCAAATGAAAAGGTGCTCATCACTAGTGTCAAGAGAAAGATTAAGTTTTTCATTGTATTATCTATTTTATTCACGTTCATTATTTAATAATTGATCGAGTGCTGTTAAATCTGTTACCAGAACTTGTCTTGCTTTACTGCCTTCAAATTGTCCAACAATTCCAGCGGCTTCTAATTGATCTATCAAACGACCAGCTCTGTTGTAACCCAATTTTAGTTTTCTCTGAAGGAGTGAAGCTGAACCCTGTTGTGCTATCACAATGATTTCAGCAGCCTCTCTAAACAGTTTATCTCGATCTTCTATATCTACATCAAGACTTGTGCCACTTTCTTCACCTACATACTCTGGTAATTCATGGGCGCTGGCATACGCTTTTTGTGAACCGATGAAATCTGTTATGCGTTCTACTTCAGGCGTGTCTACAAAAGCACACTGAATTCTTATCATGTCATTACCTTGTGTATAGAGCATATCACCACGTCCAATAAGCTGATCTGCCCCAGAACCATCTAATATGGTACGCGAATCTATCTTAGAGGTCACTCTAAAGGCAATACGCGCAGGGAAATTCGCTTTTATTATACCGGTGATCACGTTTACAGATGGTCTTTGTGTAGCAATGATCAAATGGATGCCAATAGCTCTGGCCAACTGCGCTAGTCGGGCTATTGGTGTTTCTATCTCTTTACCAGCTGTCATGATCAGATCGGCAAATTCATCTACCACTAAAACTATATAGGGCAGAAATTTGTGGCCGTCATTAGGATTCAGTTTTCTAGCCTTGAACTTGGTATTGTATTCAATGATGTTTCGGCACATTGCATTTTTGAGCAACTCATAGCGGTTGTCCATTTCAATACACAATGAATTCAACGTGTGTACCACTTTGGTGGTATCGGTAATAATGGCTTCTTCCGAATCAGGTAATTTTGCGAGGTAATGGCGTTCGATCTTGTTGAATAAGGTTAATTCTACCTTCTTTGGATCTACCAAAACGAATTTTACTTCCGCAGGATGTTTCTTGTATAAGAGCGAAGTCAATACCGCATTAAGTCCAACAGATTTACCTTGTCCGGTTGCCCCAGCCATAAGTAAATGTGGCATTTTAGCGAGATCAAAAACAAAGGTTTCATTGCTAATGGTCTTACCCATGGCAATTGGTAATTGCATTTCGGCTTTTTGAAATTTTTGAGAAGCGATCACAGATCGCATCGATACGATGGTTGCCTTTTTATTAGGCACTTCAATGCCAATGGTTCCTTTGCCTGGAATAGGTGCAATGATTCGAATACCTAATGCCGAAAGGGATAAAGCAATGTCATCTTCTAGGTTTTTTATTTTAGAAATTCGAATACCTGCATCAGGAACAATTTCATATAAGGTGACCGTTGGCCCAATTGTAGCTTTAATTGAAGAGATCCCGATCTTGTAATTGCTAAGTGTTTCAACGATCTTGTTTTTATTTTCTTCAAGTTCCTCTTGATTGATCGTAATCCCTTCAGTATCGTATTTTTTGAGAAGTTCTAAAGTTGGAAATTGATATTTGCTCAGTTCTAGAGTAGGATCGAAGCGACCAAAATCCTCAACGATCTTGTCGGCAAGATTATCTGATTCAGAGGACTCTTCGGTTACTTTTTCAACCTCCATTTTTAGATCATTCTTTTCTTTATTGACCTCGGTTTTAATGTCTTTTTTGTCGGATTTGGGTTCTTGAGTTGGTTTTGAATGGTTCTCAATAGTTGGTTCTAGGTTTTCTAAGGGAATTTCAAAAGCCGATTTGATCTCTTCGGCTTCGGCGCTTAAATTATTATCGACTATGACCGCCGCATCATCACTTTTTGAAAACTCATCTTTTATTTCCTTTTTCGCCGAAGTAAACCACTTTCCAATTTGTTCAGGCGTCATTTTAAATCGGATGGCCAAATAAGTAATTAGGGCTAGAAGCAATACTAATACCGTTCCAATTTTTCCAATATAGTCTTGCAGAATGGTATTGATCTCAAATCCGATGGTCCCTCCAAGCATGGCATTATTCGCTGAGAAAAAACCTAAAAGCACAGACACCCAGATAGCGATTATTGTCCCCCAAAACCAATGACGACCTAGTCGTTGTTTCTTGATATCTAGAAGCACATAAATGCCTGAAATAAATATGAGTCCAGAAAAAATAAAGGAAGCAATTCCAAACCCTTTATAGATAAATAGGTCGCTGATCCAGGCTCCAACTTTACTCATCCAATTTTCAGCTTTTGCTTGACGTGAGGAGAATTCGCCCAAAATACTTTGATCGGTTTGTCCGGTGAAAAAGTAGGAAAGGAAAGCAATAAAAAGTAAAATACCAAGGATAAGCAAAAGGCTACCAAAAATTAACTTCTGTTGGTTAGATAGTTTTAAGGAGGGCTTTTTGAATTTGGTTTTTTTAGTTGTTTTCGTCTTGGTTTTTCTCTTGGCCATTAATCAAAATTAGATTTGAACAAAAATACAAATAACTAACGTTTATCCTATGGGTAATCGTATATTAAAAAATCTTTGGAATATATATAATACAACCAACAACAATCGCCGCAATAGCAAAGATGAATACGGCGCCAGCCGCAAGATCTTTTATAAGTCCTATTTTTTGATGATGTTCGGGATGGACAAAATCAGAGATCTCTTCAATAGCGGTATTTAGGCCTTCTAATGCCATGATAAGGGCAATAATCAATACCTGAATGATCCATTCTGTAGCAGAAAGCTTAAAATAAAAGCCTGCCAGGGTCATGATGATCCCAATTATAAACTGGACTTTTAAACTGGCTTCAGTAGTGATCAATAAATATGCACCTTTAAATGCATAGCCAATACTTCTTATTCGTTTTATAAAAAAAGATTCACTTTTATTCATCTAATAAAGCATAAAGCGATGCTTTGTAATTGGGTTCTTCAACAACTTCTTGAACTTGCTCGGTATGCAATACAATACCATTCTCGTCTAATACGATGATAGACCTGGAAAGTAAACCTCGAATGGGTCCATCTGTAAAGACCAAACCATAATTTTTTCCAAAGTTGCCATCTCTAAAATCTGAAAGCATTTCAACATTTTCTATGCCCTCTGCGCCACAAAAACGTGTTTGTGCGAAGGGCAAATCTTTAGAGATACAAAGTACTTTTGTGTTTTCCAGCTCACTAGCCTCAATATTGAATTTTCTAACCGATTGTGCACAAGTACCGGTGTCAATGCTATGAAAAATATTTAAAATTAATTTTAATCCTTGATAATCATTTAAGGTAGCATCGGACAGGTCGGTCCTTGCTAATTTAAAATCTGGTGCCTTACTGCCAACTTGAGGTAGACTGCCTAATGTGTTTATTGCATTTCCATTTAATGTTACTGTTGCCATTTTTTATTTTTTTAAGAATCTTAAAAATAAGCATTATGAAAATTCCATAAAAGGCTTTTCTGTTTTTTAATCCAAATTATAGGCTAATAGTTAAAGTTATGATAAAAGTAATTTATATTGTTTAATGATATAGTATATTTGTTAAACAAAATTATAAAAGATTAATTACCACTAAACACACATTATTATGAAAATCAAAACAATTTTTAAAACAGCAGTATTCGGATTCATTATGCTCATTAGCGTTAACATTGTAGCTCAGGACAAAACTATAGTTGCTACTGCAGCTGAATCTGATGATTTTACAACCTTAGTGACTGCGGTAAAAGCAGCAGACTTGGTTGAAACACTATCAAGTGAGGGTCCATTTACGGTTTTTGCTCCAACAAATGCAGCTTTCGCAAAGTTACCTGAAGGTACTATTGCAACCTTATTGAAACCAGAGAACAAGAAAATGTTACAAAGCATTTTAACGTATCACGTCGTAGCAGGAGACGTTAAGGCGAGTGATGTCATTGCCATGATCAAAAAAGGAAACGGCATGGCAACCATTACAACAGTAAATGGTGCAACACTAACTGCCAAAATGAAAGATGGCGCAGTTTACTTAGAAGATGAAAACGGAAATTGGTCTAAGATCGTAGCGACAGATCTTGATCAATCTAATGGCGTAATTCATGTGATTGACACAGTAGTTATGCCTAAATAAGCAATATAATTGATTGGTTTATTTAAGTTGGTTGAAGGTTCTCAGTGGAAACGCTGAGGACCTTTTTTTTATGACTTGATTTTAAATTTAAACTTGAATGCAGTGATGGTGAACTACTGAAATTTCAACACATAAGTTTTATCAATTTTATCATAACATTAAAAAATAAATAGGGCCTGAAATGTGCAAACTTATTTTTAACTTTAGCCTATTAAAAATTTTATAAATAAAATCAACTCATGGAAAACAATAAGCATAAAGAAACATCAGTATACGATTTAAATAGTGAAAGTAAATGTCCGTTTGCAAGCGGTGCTATGAAGCGCGCTGCTGGTGGTGGAACTTCAAATCGCGATTGGTGGCCTAACGAATTAAAATTAAATATACTTCGTCAACATGCGCCTAAGTCTAATCCGTTGGGTGAAGATTTTGATTACGCCGAAGCCTTTAATAGCATTAATTATGAAGAGCTGAAGCAAGATGTGATCAATTTAATGACCGACTCCCAAGATTGGTGGCCAGCAGATTATGGTCATTATGGTGGCTTTATGATTCGAATGGCCTGGCATAGTGCAGGTACGTATCGCGTTGGCGATGGTAGAGGTGGAGCTGGTACAGGAACACATCGCTTTGCACCATTAAACAGTTGGCCCGATAATGGAAATTTAGATAAAGCACGTTTGTTATTATGGCCAATAAAAAAGAAATATGGCAATAAGATATCTTGGGCTGACCTTATGGTATTAGCAGGAAACTGTGCCTTAGAATCTATGGGTTTTAAAACCTTTGGATTTGCTGGCGGTCGTGAAGATGTTTGGGAACCAGAACAAGACGTGTATTGGGGATCAGAAACTGGATGGTTAGATAATGATGAGCGCTATGATACCAGTGATGGTGATTTGGAAGGCCATTTAGGTGCTGTGCATATGGGACTGATTTATGTGAATCCGGAAGGCCCAAATGGTGTGCCGGATCCGTTAAAATCGGCACATGATATTAGAATTACTTTTGGGCGAATGGCGATGAATGATGAAGAAACTGTTGCCTTGGTTGCAGGTGGTCATACCTTTGGTAAAGCCCATGGAGCCGCCGATCCTGGCAAATACGTAGGCACAGAACCCCACGGCGCTTCAATTGAAGAAATGAGTACAGGATGGAAAAACACCTTCGGAACAGGAGTACTTGATGATGCTATTACAAGTGGATTGGAAGGTGCGTGGACACCAAATCCTATCCAATGGGACCATGATTATTTTGATGTCTTATTAAATTATGAGTGGGAGTTAACCAAAAGCCCTGCAGGAGCACATCAATGGACACCAACAGCCGATTCGAATGCACCAATGGCACCAAAAGCTGGAGACCCAAATGGCAAACAAGCCTTGATGATGTCAACAGCTGATATGGCATTAAAAATGGATCCTGGATTTTTAAAAATATCAAAACGTTTTCATGAAGATCATAAGGCATTTGAAGATGCATTCGCTCGTGCCTGGTACAAATTAACGCATCGTGATATGGGACCAATTGATCGTTATTTAGGTCCTGAAGTGCCATCGGAAGAATTACTATGGCAAGATCCAATTCCAAAGGTTAATTATTCTTTGAGCGATTCAGATATTTCGTCATTGAAAAAGATGGTCTTAGCTTCTGGTTTATCAATTTCAGAATTGGTAAAAACTGCCTGGGCTTCGGCATCAACCTTTAGAGGATCCGATATGAGAGGTGGTGCAAATGGCGGTCGTATTCGTTTAGAACCACAAAGAAGCTGGGAAGTGAATAATCCATCCGAATTGAATAAAGTATTAAAGGTATTGGAAGGTATTCAAAGTGAATTTAGTGGTACTGTATCTATGGCCGACTTAATTGTGTTGGCAGGTGTTGCTGCAGTTGAAGAAGCAGCTCGAAATGCAGGACATAATGTGTCTGTACCTTTTACTCAAGGTAGAGGTGATGCCTCACAAGAACAAACCGACTTAGAGTCGTTTGGTTATTTAGAACCATTGGCAGACGGATTTAGAAATTATATGAATCCGAAATTAAAGGTTGCTGATGAAGATCTCTTGGTTGATCGAGCAAACTTGCTGACATTATCTATTCCAGAAATGACAGTGCTTGTAGGTGGTTTACGTGTTTTAGGTGCAAATTATGACGGATCTGATTATGGGGTATTTACCCATAATGTTGGAACTTTAACAAATGATTTCTTTACAAATATTCTTGACTTTGGCCTTACTTGGACAGCAACTTCAGAGGATGATACCATTTTTGAAGGACGCGATCGAAGAACAGGTGAAGTAAAGTTTAAAGGAACTCGTGCTGATCTGATCTTCGGATCAAACTCAGAACTGAGAGCGGTTTGCGAGGTATATGGCGCCGATGATGGTCAGAAAAAATTTGTTAACGACTTTGTTGCAGCATGGCATAAGGTTATGAACCTTGATCGATTCGATTTGAAATAAGGGAAATAAAAATAAAAATTGAAAAAGCCTACTTCATATGAGTAGGCTTTTTTATTTCGTTTAGGCAATTACCGATGATTTGGTAGAAAGTTGTTTGATCTTTATTTTAAACGCTGCAAATAATAGGGTTGTAAACGGACTTAACCAATTAAAAATGGCAAAGAAGAAATAGTCCACTACTGGAACCCCAAGCACTCCAGATTGATAAGCACCACATGTATTCCATGGGACGAGTACGGAGGTAACCGTTCCAGAATCTTCTAATGTACGGCTTAAATTTTCAGGAGCCAATCCTCGTTCTTCATAGGCTTTTTTAAACATTTTTCCAGGAACCACCAATGCCAAATATTGATCTGATGCTGTCACGTTAAGTGCCAGGCAACTCGCTACCGTGCTCGCAAATAAACCAAAGGTGGTCGTTGCAAGACTTAACAAGGCATTACTAATTCTAGACAAAGCACCAATGGCATCCATCACACCTCCAAATACCATAGCACATATTATTAACCAAATGGTACCAAGCATACCAGACATACCGCCTGCCGTAAAAAGGTCATTCAATTCTGCACTCGATGTTGCAACGGCTGAATCCACGGTCATTGCATTCATTACGCCTTTATATGCCGATTGAAAAGTTAAGGATTCAGAGCCTGCAACCGCAGCAACAATATCTGGTTGTGCAATAATTGCAGCCACTCCTCCTAAAAGAGTACCTACCAATAGTGCTACAAGAGGAGGCGTTTTTTTAATAATCATTAATATAACAGCCAATGGTACTAAAAATAACCAAGGCGATATATTAAACGCCGAATCTATAGCTGATAATTTATCAGTTATATCAGGAGATCCCGTAGTATCTATATTTAAGCCAATAATGATGAACACAATTAAAGTAACTGTAATTGTTGGCACCGTAGTCAGCGCCATATATTTAATATGGGCAAATAACTCGCCACCGGCCATAGCTGGTGCCAGGTTAGTTGTATCGCTTAAAGGCGACATCTTATCACCAAAATAAGCTCCTGAAAGCACTGCTCCAGCCGTCATGCCAAGGGAAATTCCTAAGGTTTCGCCAATGCCAATCAATGCAATTCCTACCGTAGCCGAGGTAGTCCAACTGCTTCCCGTCGCCACTGATATTATGGCGCAAATGATCACACATGCTGCCAGGAAGATTGTAGGATTTAAAATTTGTAAACCGTAATAGATCATTGTTGGGATTATCCCACTAATGAGCCATGTTCCTGCAAGGGCTCCAACCATTAAAAGTATGAGTAATGCGCCTGTAGTTGATCTCACATTTTCGGCGACCTCTTCTAGCATCAACTTATAATTTACTTTATTAAAAAAGCCAACTATTGCCGCCACAGCTGCCCCAAGGAGTAGGATAAATTGGTTGCTTCCGCTTAAGGCATCATCTCCAAATACATATATATTGTAGGCTAGCATGCCAACCAAGGCTATAACTGGAATAAGAGCTTCCCAGATGTTTAATTCAATATTTTCTATGATGTTTTGATCCTCAATTTTGATCTTTGAAATGTTCTTGTCGTCTTGCATTACACCTTTTTTAAGTCCTGTAATGTTACGATAATCTAAATTTTTGAACAAATTTTTGCCTTGCATTTCTGTTTTGGCGAATTTTTATGTCATTTATCGAAAAGATGTGACCAAAACCCTTGCTATAGGTGTCATACTAATGAACTGTTAATTATAATTTCATTTTATATTAACTTAATAATTAGTCCGATGACCCTACTCATTTTAGTATCCTTGATGTTAATATCAATGATCGCTGTACTTTTTACCGAAACCAATTTGGTTTTGTTTGACCCCAAAGGCAAGACCTCAAATCAAGCCTCTGTATTTGATATTATTTGGAATAAAATATCATTTTTAACTGATGCCTATCCCTTGTTAATAAAGGACAACCTTTTTAAGGGACCTCAAGGAGATGAATTTGAAGATGAACCGAATTCAGACCTTTTGGAAATAGATAGAAAGATTAATTTATTGAATAAAAAATTAGAGCAGAATTTAAGCACTTTAGTCTATATCTTTAAAATGGAATCGAACTTTCGATTATCAGATTCGTTAAATCATCTAGAAGATTTGATCCGACTGAGAAAAGTTTTAAGGAAGAATACCCTAAAACTTACAAATGAACTTAATTATCAAAAGGAGCTTCGCTCTAAATTTGATTCCGATCAAGACTAGATCAATATCGGAATAGTTTTAACAGGCCATAAGTATATTTTATCGCCTGTTTTTTATTTTATTAATGTTTGTACATTTGAGTATAAAATATGGATTCATTAACTCAAATTGTTTTAGGAGCAGCCTGCGGAGAAGTAGCCTTAGGAAAGAAAATAGGCAATAAAGCCTTATTGTTTGGAGCTATTGGCGGGACTATTCCCGATTTAGATGTTTTTGTGGGTCGATGGATCAATGATAATGAAATCTCAATTATGGCCTTCCATAGGGGGTTTATGCATTCTATTTTATTTTCAATAATTGGCGCCTTCGTGTTTGGTTGGCTCGTTTACTGGTTGTATAATACCGGAAATCGTACTGGAAGTACAACAAGAAAAGATTGGATTTGGTTGTTCTTTTTGTCTCTATTCACACATCCAATATTAGATAGTTTTACGCCTTATGGTACACAACTTTTTTCACCATTTTCCAACTATAGAGTAGCCTTAAATAATATTTCAGTTGCCGATCCTGCATACACAGTCCCATTCTTATTATGTCTGATCGTCTTAATGTTTTATAAAAGGTATAAGCCGCGACGGCGTTTTTGGCTGAGATTAGGACTTATCATTAGTTGTAGCTATTTGCTTTTTACCATGATAAATAAAGTTTATATCAACTATATCTATAAAAAATCCTTAGAGCAGAACGACCTTGTTTACACACGATTTCAAACCCAACCCACCATTTTAAACAATGTGCTTTGGTATGGCATCGCCGAATCTGAAAAGAGTTACCATGTCGGATTTTACTCGTTGTTAGACAAGTCGAACCAGGTAAAAATTTGGAATGAAATACCGAAGAATCACAACCTGATCCCAGCTGATAATGCTGATATCAAAACCCTAGCCTGGTTCAGTAACAATTATTACAATTTTGTGCCTCAAGAAGAGGGTGTTTTTAGATATAACGACCTGAGATATCCATCCTTTGATGAGGATGACCCAAGTAACGCCGTATTTAGTTTTACCATAAAGAAAGAAGGCGATAGGTGGGTAGCCTTACCCTTTTTTGGCAAACCACCATCCAGTGAAAACTTATCATACTTCTGGAATCGCATTAAGGGTAATTAATAGGCTAGAGCTTTTTTAGACTTTAAAATATGTAGTGAGGTCATACATTGGCGCATCGTTCGGTACGTTCTTTCAATATCGTTATCAAGCCCAATTGAAAAGCGGATCAAACCATCGCTCAACCCCATTTCTAGTTGCTCATCTTCAGGTATTTCGGAAGATGTGGAAGTCCCTGGTGCACTAAACAATGTCTTGTAAAATCCGAGACTCACAGCCAGGTAACCCAAGTTTTTCTCTTGCATCATTTCCATTAGTGCATTAGCCTTATCTATGGAGCCAACATCTATGGTCAGCATGCCACCAAAGCCATATTCTTCATTCATCATCTTTTTAAAAAGCTCATGCGACGGATGAGATTTAAGACCCGGATAAACCGTTTTCAATCCATCCTGTTGAAATTTTTCAGCGAGATAATGTGCGTTCGTACTGTGTTGCTTCATTCGAATGTGTAGCGTCCTTAAATTCTTAAGGATCGAAGCCGCTCTGAAACTATCCATAGTAGAACCCAATAGCATGGAAGCCCCATCATTTACATTTCGCAATGCATTGATGAATTCTTGAGACCCACAAACAACACCACCAACGGTATCGCTACTGCCATTAATGAATTTGGTTAGGCTATGGATCACAATATCCGCTCCGAGTTTGGCTGGAGAAATTGAGAGTGGTGAAAAGGTATTATCAACCACCAATTTTA
Organism: Flavobacteriaceae bacterium; assembly: GCA_013001285.1. Classification (GTDB taxonomy): domain Bacteria; phylum Bacteroidota; class Bacteroidia; order Flavobacteriales; family Flavobacteriaceae; genus JABDMU01. The sequence continues at coordinate 32,854 of JABDMU010000076.1, read as the reverse complement.
TCTTGTGTTTTTTAGCTATAGCTGCCAAACCACTGATATCTGCAACTTCTAATAAGGGATTGCTCACCGATTCACAATAGAGGATTTTTGTAGTTGAAGTTATAGCAGCTTCAACTTTTTCTAGATTAGTGATGTCAACAAAGCTGGTGTCGATGCCCAACTTTGGACTAAAATTCTTTAAAAAAGCATAGGTGCCGCCATATATCGTACGGCTGCTTACAATATGATCGCCTGCTTGACATATTTGAAGAATAACAGGCGTGATAGCGCCCATTCCGGATGCTGCAACATTTGCTGTTTCTGTGCCTTCCATAGCTGCCAGAGCTTCACCAAGGTATAAATTGCTTGGCGAGCTGTGCCTAGAATATAAATAACAGCCATCGGCATTGCCTTCAAAGGTGTCAAACATGGTTTTCGCCGAAAGAAAGGTATAGGTTGAAGAATCTGAAACCGAAGGATTAACCCCTCCAAATTCACCGAAATATTGAAGATCTTGAATCTTATTTGCAGGTTTATACGCCATTATTAGTGTTGTTTTGGTTTATTACCGTAAAAGTCTGTTATTTTGGATTTAAAAACAATGATATTTATTATATTTAGAAAATAAAATTATATTATAACTATAATATAGATTGATATTCTTAAAATTAGATGAATTTTATATAGAATTAGAAAAATATTCCAAACGATGAATTTAGACAGCACAGATAAGAACATCATAATGCGCCTTCAGGAGGACTGCAAGCAGACCAATAAGGAATTATCTAACGCATTAGGGCTTTCGGTTACTGCCATTTATGAGCGGGTAAAAAAGCTTGAAAAGGAGCAGATCATTCAAAAATATGTGGCTGTAATCGATAAGGACAAAATTGACAAGGGTTTTGTTGCATTCTGCCATATTAAACTTGAGAAACATGCCAAAGACTTTGTGGTAAAGTTTGAAAAAGAAGTGTGTAAATTGGATGAGGTGCTTGAATGTTATCATATTAGTGGCGACTATGATTATATACTGAAAATACTAGTAAAAGATATGGCGGCTTATCGTGATTTTATGGTTAAAAAATTGACGACTATTGATCACATCGGAAGCACCCACAGTACGTTTATGATAAGTGAAGTAAAGCAATCATCACAAATTAAATTCTAACCGGTGAATTCTGTTTCTTATAAAGTAGCCGAACTTTTTATACTATACATACTTATCCCAATAAGTTTGGTGCTTGATACGTCAATATGGATCAAATTAATTTTAGGAGTGCTCGGATTTATCTACGTGATTTACATCTTGCTTCGCGTTCAAAATAACACATTCAAAATCAGCAAAACCCTTAATTGGTCGGCCTTTTGGAAGCGTACTTCTTTAACCCTTTTTGCCATTATAATGGTCACTATTCCGTTCGTGTTTTTCACCCAAAAGGACCTGCTTTTTGAAGTGTTGTTGAATAACTTCAAATTGTGGATTTTAATCCTGTTTGTTTACAGTGTTTTTTCGGTTTATCCTCAAGAACTTATCTTCAGAACCTTTTTCTTTCAACGTTATGAATCATTGTTCAAAGATCGGCGGCTGCTCATTTTTGTTAATGCCATCGTGTTTTCCTTAGCCCATTTGTTTTTTCGAAATGCCTTGGTCATGGTCATTACATTCATTGGCGGACTACTTTTCGGTTTAACCTTTTTTAAAACTAGATCTACTTTACTCGTTTCCATTGAACATGCTATTTATGGCTCTTGGTTATTTACAGTTGGAATGGGGAATATGCTAGGCTTTCCAGCTTCCGATTTTTAACATAAGGCTTTGTTAAACTAGAATCGCAATCTGTATTAATTTATTACCTTTTTCAAAACTAACATTATGAACCGTAATCAATTTATAAAATCAGTTGGTATAGGAGCGATGCTCATTCCAACGGTACCGTTTTTCGCAATTCCTAAAAATGAATTTCAGGAAGACCCTCAATTAGATAAGGCTTTAGTTCAAAAATTTGTAGGCGCTTCCCATTCTAAAATGGATGTGGTCAAAGAATTGCATGCTGAACATCCAAATTTAATCAATGCAGCCCATGACTGGAAATTTGGAGATTTTGAAACTGGCCTTGGTGCCGCAAGTCATGTTGGCTATAAAGAATTGGCGCTTTATTTTTTAGAGAATGGTGCACAGGCTAATATCTTTACGGCTGCACTCTTTGGAAAAATGGACATCTTAAAACCAATGCTTGAATTCTCACCAGCGCTTTTGCATGCAAGAGGGCCGCACGGATTTACGTTACTACACCATGCTGAAAAGGGTGGAGACGAAGCTCTTGAAGTCAAGGATTTTCTTATGTCCAAAGGACTTAAAGAAACTAAGGTTGCACTGTATTAAGTTTCAGATAATATTATTTTTTTCAAGATTCATTCAGCTATTTTAATCTTACTTTTTATTTACCATCCTATAGCCGAAAATTTATTGGCTTAATCTAGAATTAGTCGTACTTTTGTATTCGTTTTAAAAATCGATAAACAATTATTTCATGAATTCATACGACGTAGCAGTTATTGGCTCAGGCCCTGGAGGATATGTTGCAGCCATTCGCTGTGCTCAGTTAGGCATGAAAACTGCCATTATAGAGAAATATGCAACCCTTGGTGGCACCTGTTTGAATGTAGGCTGTATTCCAAGTAAAGCCCTTTTAGATTCATCCCATCATTATGAAGATGCTGTAAAACATTTTGAAGAACATGGTATTGATATCCCAGGAGACATCAAAGTGAACATCGAACAAATGATCGCAAGAAAACAGTCGGTTGTAGACCAAACGACCTCGGGTATTGATTTTCTTATGAAGAAAAATAAAATCGATGTCTATGAAGGCCTTGGAAGTTTTAAAGACGCCACTCATATTATGATTAAGGGAAGTGAATCTACAGAAATAGAAGCCGAAAAAACCATCATAGCTACTGGAAGTAAGCCATCTAATTTACCATTTATTAAATTAGATAAAGAACGTATAATTACGTCGACCGAAGCATTGAAATTAAAGGAAATTCCGAAGCATCTTATCGTTATTGGAGGTGGCGTAATAGGTCTTGAACTTGGCCAAGTTTATAGACGATTAGGTTCTGAAGTTACTGTTGTAGAATACATGGATCGGATTATTCCAACCATGGATGCTAGCCTTTCCAAGGAATTGAACAAAGTCTTTAAAAAGGCTAAATTCTCAATGAACGTTTCGCATAAGGTGAAAGCAGTTGAAAGAAAAGGTGATGAAGTTATCGTGAAAGCCGATAATAAAAAAGGCGAAGAAGTAACTTTTAAAGGCGATTATTGTTTGGTTTCAGTAGGAAGATCTCCATATACCGAAGGATTAAACGCCGAAGCCGCTGGTGTGAAATTAGACGACAGAGGACGTATTGAAGTCAATGAGAAATTGCAAACTTCAGCATCTAATATTTATGCTGTAGGCGATGTGGTGAAAGGCGCGATGTTAGCGCATAAAGCTTCCGAAGAAGGTGTTTTAGTTGCAGAAATTATTGCTGGTCAGAAACCGCATATCGATTATAATTTAATACCTGGCGTTGTGTATACATGGCCAGAAGTGGCTTCCGTAGGAAAAACGGAAGAGGAACTTAAAGAATCTGGAGTTGATTATAAAACAGGGCAGTTTCCAATGCGTGCTTTGGGAAGAAGCCGAGCTAGTATGGATATTGACGGATTTGTAAAAATCTTAGCAGATTCTAAAACAGATGAGATCTTGGGTGTTCATATGATAGGTGCTCGGGCGGCAGATATGATTGCCGAAGCTGTAGTTGCCATGGAATATAGAGCTTCTGCCGAAGATATCTCACGTATGTCGCATGCACATCCAACTTTTACGGAAGCTATAAAAGAAGCCGCTCTTGCTGCTACTGACGATCGTGCATTGCATAGTTAAAAACTGATCTCGAAATCGGCATGTCCCCAGGTTTCATCAATATGCTGTCGCATGTAGGCCGCCATTTCCTCGTTATTTAATTGCTCATACGCATAAACAATGCCGTGAAAGGCCCAGCCATTGTGCGGTAAATTCTCAAGATCTTTCTTATAGGTATCTATGGCTTGTTCGTATAGACCCGCCTTTATTTGGAGTGTTCCTAAATGATGCCGAACTGAAAAGAACCAATCTGGAGGCTCATTATAATTTAATGCATCTTCAATTACTATAGCACGCTTCAAGCGAATCAAGCCTTCATCAATCAATCCTTCGGAAGCATAGATCTCGGCTGCTAAAACTTTTTCAGCTATGGCCACAAGATCAAATACTGAATTTATATCCCAGATGGTCACTTCTTTTAGACTTTCGTCTTTTGACAACATCCGTAATTCACTCAATTCAATTTTTGCATTTTCATTATCATCCAAGCCCAAATAGGCCATGCCTTCGGCATAATGCTTTATTGCTTGAACATAGTTAAGGTCATAGGTGGGTAAATCCATGTCGAGGATCTCTTCCCATTTTTGAAATTTTACGGCTACGTAATAGGGTATCACATAATAATGTTGCAAGGTTCCCCATCCTGGTTCTTTCATAATATCAGGATGCACATGCTCTGACACTTTATTTGCACCAATCATGGCCCAATGGCTATTGCCCGAAAGTGTGGCTGTAGCCGCCATAAAATGATAGTTGTGAGGATAATAACCTAATGGATAAGCACCTTGCGCATGACATGCCGAAACATAAGAACTATCGGCTTTAACAGCAGCAATATTCGAAAGGGTGCCTTTATGATATTCTCCTGTACGAATATAGGTATGTGAAGGCATATGTAATAAATGACCAGATCCAGATACCAATCCGTCGTCAAAGACCTGAGCCGAATTATTTGATCGTTCTGGGCTGCTGGAGGCTTCAACAGCATGAATATAAAAGTGATGTGCGCCTGGATGCTCAGGGTTTTTTTCGATCAAAGTTTCTAATAAGGTTACAATTTCTGGGGTCCAAGGCTTTGGATCTCCTTGTTTATCATAAAGATCCCAGGGATGTAAATTCATTATGGATTCGGCATATAAAGCGCTGATCTCTGCATCATTCGGGAATTGATCATACAAGGCTTTCATCGCTTTTGAATAGCTGATATCAAGTGATGAACGATCTTCTGGTGGCGTTTTGGCATAACGCTTTGCCATAGCATTTATCAGTTGTTTCTCCTTAGCTGCAGCATTTTTAGAAAGTTGAATAGCTGTTTGAATAGCTTCGTATGCACGTTCATAATTGTCGTCTTCCATGCCAGCATTATAATTAGGCCCAAGAACGTAGGCGTATCCCCAAAAAGCCATAGCGCAATTCGGATCTAATTTAGTGGCATAATAAAATGACCTAGCAGCTTCGGCATGATTAAAACTATAGGCTAAGGCCAGCCCTTGATTAAAATAGCGCTGTACTAGCTTATCTGAAGTGCTAATGGGATAATCAATAACATCATAGCCATCAAGTAAAGGTGCAATATTATCTTTTTCATACCACTCAGCATCGGTAATTGCTGGAGCACAACCATAAAACGATTTAGGAGGTGCTTTGGTGGTGATCAAGGTATCTTTATCTGAGCCTTTTTTACAGGAAAAAATAATGAAAATTAGGCCTACAACAATGTATAAATTGGATTTCATAACAATGGCTATTTGAAATTATGAGTATTCTAAATATACAAAAAACTGCTATGAAAGATCATTTTTGAACGTGATACACCTTCCATATAATTTATAATTGCCAGAAAATATTAATCGTAAATGCGTGAATAATATAAAATAATACTTAATTTGTTCTCATATGTTAATTCAACATTTCTAAAATGTTCAATATTAGCACCTTATGTATCGCTATTATTCAAAGGGAAAATTTTATGAAATTTATTCTTAAAGTTTGTGACTTTAAGAAAAATATGGTGTCTAAAGATATAATACCCTAACAATAATATTGAATAAAAATCTCAACATTAAAAAGCTATCTGATGAAGATCTGGTTAAATCCATTGTGTCTTCAAACGATTCTATGCTCTTTGAAGTATTGTATGATCGATATTCGCAAGTGGTATATAATAAATGCTATGGTTTTTCGAGAGGACAGCAAGAAGCCGAAGATTTAACTCAAGATGTCTTCCTTAAACTTTTTGTAAAACTTAGGTCCTTTAAGGGGAATTCAAAATTTTCAACCTGGTTGTATGCTTTTACATATAATCATTGTGTGAATTACGTCAATAGAAATACAGCAAAAAAAATAGAAAAGAAATCAGTTGATTCTGATATTCTTGAAGATACACTATATGATCCAGGTAAGGATGATATGGAAATAAGTCAATTGAGAGTTGACAAATTGAAGGAAGCACTAGAACGCATTTCTCCCGATGAGAAAATGATTCTTTTGCTTAAATATCAAGATGCTTTAAGTATTAAAGAACTAAAAGACATTTTAGATATTGGTGAAAGCGCAGTTAAAATGAGGCTTAAGCGAGCCAAAGAGAAACTAATAAACGTATATAATGAATAACTTAGACAATCCATTTGAATACATAAACAAACCCCTCAAGGATGTTCCAGCTGAACTAAAGGAAAGGGTAATGAAAGATGTTGCGTATGCAAAACTTTTAATGGAATTGGCAAGTCTTTTTTCATTAAATGTTGGTAGCGTAATTGAACGTACAGTTGTTAAACGTAGAGAAAATAAAAAATAAAGTCAGATAATTAGAAGAAGACATTAAACTAAGAGAATAATATCATGGAAAATTTAGATAAGTATAAAGAAATCATAATTGATGGTTTTATGACCACAGGAATTACCGTTGGAAAGGCTCTAATAATTTTACTCATTGGATGGCTGATTTTAAAGGTCATATTATTCGTTCTAAAAAAAGTATTGAAAGCAGTGAAGATCGATGCTTTAGGCGATAAAATAAATGAACTGGAAGTCATTGAAGGAAAAAAACTAAATGTCAACTTGACCAAGATCATCTTGAGTGTTGTAAAGTGGGTTTATCTCCTGTTGCTTATCATTATCGTAGCAGAGGTCCTTGGTCTGACCATAATTTCTGAAGAATTAGGCAACCTAATTAGCTACCTGCCAATTCTTATTAGTGCTTTGGTCATTTTTATGATCGGATTATTTATTGCTACACTTGCTAAAAACGCAATTAAATCGATGTTCAAATCTCTTGAGATTTCTGGTTCAAAGATCATAAGCAATTTGGTCTTTTTGATACTTATGATCATTATATCAATTACAGCCTTAAATCAGGCAGGAATTGATACTGAAATTATCACGAGCAACATGACATTGATTTTTGGTGCATTTCTTGGCGCTTTTGCATTAGCCTTAGGTTTAGGTGCTCGAGGTGTTGTAGCAGACCTTTTAAGAACTTTTTATACACGACGCACCTATGAACTCGGTCAGCATATTAAGTTTAATAAGGTAGAAGGTGAAATTATCGCCATCGATGATATTTCAATGACATTAAAAACCGATCAGGGTAAATTGGTTATTCCGGTTAAAGATATAGTGGAGAATCAAGTCGAAATTCAGGGATAACTTATGTTGTGGTATATAAGTTATTGTTAGGGAAGTCCTGATGAGACAGATTCTTTGCTTACCCCTTTCATTCATTTGGAAGGGGTTTTTTATGCCCTAAGCTTAAATAACTAACGCCTTTTTTTCTTATTGTAATTCTTATCGCCTCGAGTTTTAGGCTTTTTGTATTTTTTTGCGATCTTGAACTTGTATGAGCCGCCAAGATTTTCTTTTTGATTTTTTTCTGACTTCTCCGTAAATGCTGGACCTGGAACATGATCGTCTTTTTTTCGCTTATGCGGATTGTAATGTTCCTTGATTTGAGTTCGTTCTTCATCGATCAATTCTTTTGAGATCTCCACATCAGAAGGCATGGTCTTGCAATTGATCTTCATGTCCATAAGATCCTCAATTTTTGCCAAATGCTCCAATTCTTTTTCTGTTGAAAGCAGAATGGAATGACCTTCTTTTTCAGCTCGACCAGTCCTTCCAATACGATGCATATAATTTTCTGGATATTCTGGCGTATCAAAATTGATTACTTGTGATACATTGTCTATATCCAATCCTCGAGCCATCACATCTGTGGCAATTAGAATTCTTTTTTCACCACTTCTAAAATGTTCAATACTTCTTAATCGGTAATTCTGAGTTTTATTGGAATGAATCACACAACAGTCGTCGGGAAATTGTTCTTCCAAGTTTTCAAATAATCGATCTGCCATGCGCTTATAGCCTACAAACAGGATCACCTTGTGAAATGTTTCGCGATCCTTCAATAAATTAGAAACTAAGTTTAACTTGGTAAAATAATTTGGCACATTATATCGCTCTTGAACAATATTGTCTAATGGTGTTCCTGAAACGGCTATAGAGATGCGTTCCGGGTTTTTAAAATATGCCGTTATCATGTCGTCAACATCTGTTGTCATTGTAGCCGAGAACATAATGTTTTGTCGACGTTCCGGAAGCAGATAGAACAGATTTATCAATTGATGTCTAAAACCGAGGTCTAACATGATGTCAACTTCATCAATGACCAATTTCTGAATCGATTTTAACTGCAATACATGGCTTAGAGCAAGGTCATACAATCGTCCAGGCGTTGCAATGAGTATGTCAACACCCTGAGCGATGTCTTGCTTTTGAGTGTTGATATTCGTGCCACCATAAACACCCAAGATGCGATGATTGGTATATTTTCCAACGGCTTCAAATGCCTCTTTAACCTGAATTACTAATTCACGGGTTGGAACCAATACCAAAACTCTTGGTGCTTCTTGTTGTGAAAAATCAAGAGTTTTAAGAATAGGGAGTACATAGGCTATGGTTTTACCAGTACCAGTTTGAGCAACGCCAACCACATCTCTACCTGATGCAATGACACCAATAGCAGCCTCCTGAATTGGAGTGGGTGTTTCGAGCCCCATTTCAACTAAGGCATTACTTAAGAATTTCGATATTTTAAAATCTTCAAAGGTCATGGAAAAATATAATGGCACAAAAGTAAGCTATTCTTTAAGAATGTGATTTATTTTAGAGATATCTATTAACTTTGCCAACCGATACAGAATTTAACTTTTTTGCGAAAAACCTTTTCATTTAATATTGAGCATCCCTCAGATTTTAAGAACAACCTTTTAGGTTGGGCGCAACAATTTGATCAAGTTGTTTGGTTAGATTCAAACGATTATCATTTAAAGTATCAAGATTATGATTCAATTATTGCTATTGATGCCATGACCTGCATTCAAACCGATCATGAAGAGGCTTTTGAAAAATTGAAGGAATACCAGGCAATCACCAGTGATTGGATCTTTGGATACTTGACCTATGACCTTAAAAATGACCTTGAAGCGCTTCAATCACAAAATTTTGACGGTCTGCATTTTCCTGAACTATTCTTTTTTCAGCCTAAAAAGATCATTTTAATAAAAGGAAATAAAGGCACAGCCTACTACCTTAATATGGTAGATGATGAATTTACGGAAGACCTTGCTCAGATCAATAATTATGTTTCAATAGATGAAGATCGAAGAGATCAAGTCAAGATCAGTTTGAGAATGACCAAGGATGCTTATTTCGAAAAGGTGAATGACATGCTTAGACATATCCAAAGAGGCGATATTTATGAAGCTAACTTTTGTCAGGAGTTTTATGCTGAGAATACCTATATCAATCCACTTGAAACCTATAAAAAGTTAAATCAGATTTCGAAGACACCATTTGCAACGTTTTTAAAGGTGGACGACAAATACCTCCTTTCGGCTTCGCCAGAACGCTACATTAAAAAAATAGGAGAGGAGCTGATATCGCAGCCCATTAAAGGAACTGCCAAAAGATCGACCGATACCAAAGAAGATCAAGAATTGAAACTCAGGCTGGAAACTGATGAAAAGGAACGCAGTGAAAATATTATGATCGTTGATCTGGTAAGGAATGACCTGTCTAAATTAGCATCAAAAGGTTCGGTTGAAGTCAAAGAATTGTGTAAAGTCTATACTTTTCAACAAGTGCATCAAATGATCTCTACGGTATCGGCAAAGATCAGACCCGAAATAAAACCTGTTGATGTTTTGGCTGCCACTTTTCCAATGGGAAGCATGACCGGAGCTCCTAAAATTTCGGCCATGAAGATCATTGAAGAACTTGAAGAATCCAAACGCGGCTTGTATTCTGGAAGTGTAGGCTATTTTAGTCCAGAAGGAAATTTTGATTTTAACGTGGTCATACGAAGTATCCTTTACAATGCTAGTTTGAAATACGTTTCCTATTCTGTGGGCGGCGCTATTACAGCAAAAAGTGATCCCTTAAATGAATATGAAGAATGCCTGATTAAGGCGAAAGCCATGAGAACCGTTTTAGAAGGCTAATTCTAATTGAAATAGTTTAATTTTGAAAATGCTTCAAGCTTTTGAATCACATATCGATACCAAATTGACATTTCTAAAGAATGCAAAATTACTGGTTGCCATTTCTGGTGGATTAGATAGCGTGGTCTTAACTTATTTGTGTAATGCCTTAAAGTTGAATATTGCTTTGGCTCATTGCAATTTTCATTTAAGAGGCACCGAAAGTGATGATGATGAATCTTTTGTTCTAAACTTGGCAGAGCAGCTGGATCTTGAAGTTTTTATAGAGCATTTTGAAACGAAAACTTACGCCGAAGACCATAAGATATCTACACAGATGGCAGCTCGCGAGTTGCGCTATTCATGGTTCTCTGATCTCGCTGAACAACTTGATTTTGATTATGTACTTACAGCACATCACGCCGATGACGAGCTCGAAACATTTATCATTAACTTGTCAAGAGGAACTGGTTTAGATGGACTGACAGGGATTTCAGAAATCAGAGGAAATATCATCAGACCACTATTGGAATTTTCAAGAATTGAGATTGAGGCCTATGCTGCCTCAAAAAAATTGAAATGGCGCGAAGATTCCAGCAATGCTTCAACCAAGTATTTAAGGAATAAAATTAGACATGAGGTCATTCCAAATTTAAAAGAATTAAGCGAAAATTTTCTGGAGCAATTCAAAGACACTCAAAGGCATCTTCAGCAAGCATCACTTTTGACTGAAGCATATGTTGATACCATTTCTCAAGATATCATAAGTGTTGACGAGGATATGATCACCTTCAACATCAAAAAAATCCAATTGCTTGAACATCCAGAAGCCTTATTGTATCAGTTGCTCAAAGACTATAAATTCACGAACTGGGAGGATGTTTATGCATTGCTTAACGCTCAGTCAGGTAAACAGGTTTTATCAAAAGATTGGCGTTTGCTTAAGGATAGGGATGTCTTGATCCTAACTGAAAGAACTGCGGATCATCCAGAGTATATTGAAATTGAAGATCTCAATAAAAAATATCAAACCTCAATGGGGACCTTGTTTTTTGATGAGGCTGATGCGCTCTTCGGAAAACGATCAGATGTTATTTATGTAGACCAGGATAAATTGAAATTGCCGTTGACAATAAGAAAATGGCAAAAAGGCGATTTGTTTTACCCAATAGGAATGAAAGGCAAAAAGAAAATGAGTAAGTTCTTTAAGGATGAAAAATACAGTTTATTTGACAAGGAAAAGGCCTTATTGCTGTGCTCAAACCAAAAGGTGGTTTGGATAATTGGTAAACGTGCCGATGACCGCTTTAAAGCGACCGAATCCACAGCTAATCCTTTAAAAATTCAATTGAAATAAATGAAAATACAAGGCAATATTGTTGATATTCTAAACAGGTCTATCTTTAAAGGGGAGATCACCATTGAAAATGGTAAAATATCAAACATCTCTAAAATTGAACATGCTGTTGAAAATTTCATTATACCAGGCTTTGTAGATGCTCATATTCATATTGAAAGTTCAATGCTCGTGCCTTCTGAATTTGCAAGGCTAGCAGTTAGGCATGGTTCAGTGGCTACAGTTTCCGATCCTCATGAGATCGCAAATGTGCTGGGTGTAAAAGGCGTTGAGTTTATGATTAATAATGGAAAACAAACGCCCTTCAAGTTTAATTTCGGCGCTCCGTCTTGTGTGCCGGCTACAAATTTCGAATCGGCTGGTGCAGTTATCGATTCCGAAGCTATAAAAACCTTACTTCAGAATCCAGATGTTAAATATCTGGCAGAAATGATGAATTATCCAGGAGTGCTATTCGATGATGCCGAAGTCCTGAAAAAAATTGAATGGGCAAAGCACTACAACAAACCCGTTGATGGCCATGCACCTGGTTTACGTGGAGAGGCTATAACTAAATATATTGCCGCCGGAATTTCTACAGATCATGAATGCTTTACCTATGCTGAAGCTCTTGAAAAACTACAAAAAGGCATGAAAATTTTAATTCGTGAAGGTAGTGCAGCAAAAAATTTCGATGCCTTGATCGATCTCATGGATGATCATTATGAAAATATGATGTTTTGTAGTGATGATAAGCATCCAGATGACCTGCTTATAGATCATATCAATAAATTATGTGCTCGCGCGGTGGCGAAAAACATTGATGTTTTCAAGGTTTTACAATGCGCTTGTATCAATCCTGTCGAGCATTATAAGTTGGATGTAGGTTTGCTAAAGGTTGGTGATCCTGCCGACTTAACTATTCTTGAAGACCTGAAAGATTTTAATGTGATTAGCACCTTTATTAATGGAGATCTTGTTTATGATCAGGGTACCTGCTATTTTGATTCTATCCCATTTGAAGTACTGAATAGTTTTAATACCTCAATTAAGGATGTAAATGATTTCAGATTGCTGTCTCATGCCAAGAAAATACGTGTTATTGAAGCGCTTGATGGGGAGCTTATTACGAAAGAAATAATAACCGAGAGCCTGATCAACGATGGAAATTTGATCTCTAATCCACAGGAAGACATTCTTAAAATGACTGTAGTAAATCGGTATAAAGATCAAAAACCAGCAGTGGCTTTTATTAAAAACTTCGGGTTCAAAGAAGGAGCTATTGCTTCATCGGTTGGGCACGACTCTCACAATATCATTGCTGTAGGCGTGTCTGACGAAGCCATTTGCCAGGCTGTGAATTTACTTATAGAAAATAAAGGTGGTATCTGTGCCGTTTCTGAAAGTCATTCAGAAGTGGTTCCTCTGCCTATTGCTGGTATCATGAGCGATCAAGATGGTCAAACCGTAGGGAATCAATATGCTAAATTAGATGCTATGGCCAAATCACTTGGTAGTAAATTAAAAGCGCCGTATATGACTTTATCCTTCATGGCCTTATTGGTAATTCCTTCATTAAAGCTCAGCGATAAAGGCTTGTTCAACGGTACCGATTTTAATTTTGTTTCGGTTGAAATTGATGACTAATTCCGAAAGCAATTCTGACCCGTTTCCTAAGTAAATTTCATATATATTTTATATATTTGAAAGGAGCCTCCCGGTATATTTTTAAGTGTTCATGGGTCAGGTTATTATCTCCACAACAAAGTATTAATTTAAAATACATAGACTGATGAATGTTAGTGAAACACTTTCCGAAGTAAAGAATTTTATTGACGGAAAATTTGAACGAAATGGCCAGAATGCCATGGATGTTTTGAGTCCAATTGATGGCAGTAAAATATCGACCTTGCCTTTGTCCTCAGGATTAGATGTTGACAGTGCTGTTCAGGCTGCCAAGAAAGCATTTCCTGCCTGGGCTGCCATGACCTTGAAAGAGCGTGTGCAGATTTTCTTTAGATATAGAGCCTTATTAGAAAAACACATGGAAGAATTAACCAATTTGGTTCATATTGAAAATGGTAAGACCTATGGAGAAGCAAAAGCTGAAGTAGAAAAAAGTATGGAACTCTGTGAATTTGCAGTCTCTATGCCACAGATAATTGTCAACGAAGTACAGGAAGTTAGCAAAGGTGTAGAATGTAGAATTGAACGAAAACCACTTGGCGTAGTCGCTTCAATCACACCATTTAACTTTCCAAATATGGTGCCGCATTGGACCATGCCTAATGCCTTGGTATTAGGAAACACAATGGTGATGAAGCCTTCAGAAATAGTGCCACTGAGTACAGTGCGTATGGCTGAACTACTTAAAGAAGCAGGTCTTCCTGATGGTGTTTTTAATATTGTAAATGGAGGAAAAGATGTTGTTGAAGCCATTTGTGATCATAAAGATATAGAAGCGGTTTCGTTTGTAGGCTCTACCAAGGTTGCTAAAATTGTATATCAACGGGCAACCTCAAATTTAAAACGTTGTGTTGCCTTAGGTGGTGCGAAAAATCACCTATTGGTTTTACCTGATGCCAATCCTGAAATGACTGCTTCAAACGTAGTTGCATCAATGTCTGGTTGTGCCGGACAACGCTGTATGGCGGCTTCAGTGATGGTTGGAGTAGATAAAGTTCAACATATTATAGATCGTATGGTTGACGAAACCAAGAAGTTGGTTCCAGGTGATAATCTGGGTTCAGTAATCAGTGCTGAAGCCAAGAAACGTATTGAAGGGTATATCGCGGAAGCTGAAGCTAATGGCGCCAAGATCCTTGTTGATGGCCGAAACACTACGGTTCCAGGAAAGGAAGGCGGTTTTTATGTTGGCCCAACCATAATTGATTATGTCACAACAGATATGTCGGTGGCTCGAGAAGAGATCTTCGGACCTGTTATTTCAATCATTCGAGCAAAAGATCTGGATGAAGCTATAGCTATTGAAAATGGCTCAGATTATGGAAATGCTGCAGCAGTATTTACACAGAGCGGCGGCTTGGCAAAAGAAGTGATCGATCGTGCTAGCGCTGGAATGATTGGTGTTAATATTGGTGTACCTGTCCCAAGGGAACCTTTTTCCTTTGGTGGATGGAACGAATCTAAATTTGGAGTCGGTGATATCACAGGACGAAGTTCTATCGAATTTTGGACGCAAAACAAAAAGACAACAATAAAATGGAATCCAGAAGCTCGAACGAACTGGATGAGTTAAGATATTAAACTATAAGTTTTGATAAATTAATTCAACTCATTAAAAATCAATATAATATAATTAATGAATAACCAACAAATAATTAAAAACAACCTTGACTATACCTTATTTTCTTGGTCGAAACAAGGAGGTCTTAATCCCATCAATGCATCTCATGCCAAAGGCTCATATATATATGATCGAGATGGAAAAAAATACCTTGACTTTAGCTCGCAATTAATGAATGTGAATATTGGCCATGGCAACCAACGCATTACTGATGCTGTGTCTAAACAAATGCAAGAAGTGAGTTATGTTTATCCAGGAATGGCTACCGATGTTCGTGGAAAACTGGGCAAGAAGATCGCTGAGATCACGCCTGGGAGTTTAAAGAAGTCCTTTTTTACCCTCGGTGGTGCTGAAGCAATTGAAAATGCTATAAAATTAGCCAGAATGTATACGGGACGCCATAAGATCATCACCCATTAT
Organism: Flavobacteriaceae bacterium; assembly: GCA_013001285.1. Lineage (GTDB taxonomy): Bacteria > Bacteroidota > Bacteroidia > Flavobacteriales > Flavobacteriaceae > JABDMU01. The sequence goes on along the minus strand of JABDMU010000076.1, from coordinate 17,422 downwards.
AGAGCCTACCATGGTGCAACAAATGGCGCGATATCTGCTGGGGGTGACCCTAGAAAATTTCCTGTTGATAGAGAAAATATGCCTGGAATCGTACATGTTGAAAATCCATATGCCTATCGCTGCCCTTGGAATTCCTCATCTATTGAAGAATGTGGAGAAATGGCTATAGCACATCTTGAACGCGTGATCAATTTTGAAAATTCCCAAAGTATTGCTGGGATATTAATGGAAGGTGAATCAGGTTCTTCAGGATGTATTAAATACCCGCCATTGTATTTGAAAAAAGTAAGAGCACTTTGTGATAAATATGGCATTATGCTCATTGATGATGAGGTCATGAGTGGCTTCGGAAGAACGGGGAAGATGTTTGGGATCGATAATCACGAGGTAACGCCAGACATCATGTGTTTAGCAAAAGGATTGACATCAGGATACCTTCCGCTAGGAGCAGTGGTAGTTACTGAGGAGATCGCTAATCATTTTAATGAGAATCCAATGGTCATAGGATTAACCTATTCGGCGCATCCGACATTGTGCGCAGCTGCACTAGAAAATATTAAAATTATTGAAGAGGATAATTTGGTGTATAAGGCTGCTGAAATGGGTAAATATATCGAAGCTGAAGTTGAAAAGCTGAAATCAAAACATCCATCTATAGGCGATTTTAGAAACACCGGATTATTAGGCTGTATCGAATTGGTTAAAAACAGAACAACTAAAGAGCCCGTGACACCATGGAATGCCAAACCAGGCGACATGGAAGTTACCCTTAAAATGGCCTCTAAAATTAGAGAACTTGGCATGTTCACCTTCGTCAGGTGGAATTGGATTTTTATAGCACCACCATTGAATGTTTCCAAGGAAGAAGTAGATGAAGGCCTTAAAATAATATCAGAAGCTATAAGTATCGCAGATCAATATTGTAATTAAACTATGAGTAAGGAAATAATTGAATTACAAGAAGACCTTTCTAATTCACCGCTATATAGTGACGATCTCGCACCTGTTTCCGCAAAAAATAGAACTTGGAGTAAGTGGCACTTAGCTGCGATTTGGGTAGGTATGGCCGTCTGTATCCCAACATATTTGCTGGCTTCATATATGATAAAAACAGGATTGAATTGGTACGAAGCCTTGATCATTATTGGCCTTGCAAATTTAATTATTACAGTACCCATGGTTTTAAATGGTCATGCCGGTGTTAAATATGGCATCCCGTTTCCGGTCATTGGCCGTGCCGCTTTTGGAACTAAAGGTGTGCACTTGGCTTCAGTAACTAGAGGCATCATTGCTTGTGGTTGGTTTGGTGTACAAACCTGGATCGGTGGCCTTGCTATTTATGCCATTTTTCATGCGGTTCTAGGCACGCAGGGAGAACTCGGACTTTCGGTTGGTAAGTTTGTTGGTTTCGGTATTTTTTGGCTTATCAATATGTATTTCATTTGGAAAGGTACTGAAAGCATCAAATGGTTAGAAACCTATTCGGCACCTATTTTAATAATCATGGGCGTTGCTCTCATATATTGGAGCTATGCTAAAGCTGATGGGTTCGCCATCGTTCTTGATCAAAGTCAGCAGCTTGAAAAAACCGCTGCAACTATCACCCAAGAGAATGACACTTACTTCCTGAGTTTAAATGCACTTCACGATAAGGAAGGACAAATTAAGGTGGACGAATACAAACTGCTTTCTAATGAGAATTCAACATGGTTGCCGTTTACAACAGATCCTATTTCAATCTCAGATCCTGATGATGTGCAAGTCCAATTTAGAAATAGTTCATCTCAACCTATAGTCCTGTCAAGTGTTGTTACGGCTGGTATCATTGATCCAAATGCATCAGGCTCGAAACTATGGAGCTATTTATTATGGTTAACAGCCATGGTTGGTTTTTGGGCAACAATGTCAATTAGCATTGCTGATATCACACGCTTTGCTGCAACTCAAAAAGATCAGGTTGTGGGTCAGTTTATTGGCCTTCCAGCCACGATGATGTTATATTCCTTTGTTGGTATTTTTGTGACCTGCGCAGCAGTTATCAATTTTCAAGATGTACTTATAGCTGATGACGCGCCTTGGGATCCTGTATCTTTGATCGCTAAGATCAAATCACCAGTAGTAGTTGTGATCGCACAAATATTTATGATCATAGCAACTTTAAGTACCAATATCGCTGCCAACGTCATTGCTCCATCAAATGCTTTTTCTAATCTTTATCCGAAACGAATTAGTTTTAGAACAGGAGGAATAATCACAGGATTAATTGGTATCTTAATAGCGCCTTGGTGGTTACTCAATGAGATTTCTGGATTTTTAATTTTTGTAAGTGGACTTCTCGGACCAGTTTTAGGTATTTTGATAGCTGATTATTTTGTCGTTAGGAAAAAAAATCTTGAGTTGTCAGAATTATATAAAGTAGATGGGAAATATTCTTATGGAAAAACAGGATTTAGCCGTGCGGCTATGATAGCCTTATTCATAGGGGTGTTCTTGGCACTGATTGGGTATTGGATACCAGCTTTAGATTTCCTGTATTCACTATCTTGGTTTACCGGATTTATTATTTCGTTTGTAATTTATGTAGTTTTAAAGAAGAAAGAATAATATGTCAATTTTAATTAAAAATGGTCAGATCGTAACAGCGGCAGAAACCTATGTCGCCGATCTTTATATAGAAAATGAAGCTATTGTTGCCATAGGAAAGGATTTGAATTATGATGCCGATAGAATTCTAGATGCTAGCGGTAAATTAGTTTTTCCGGGTGGAATAGACCCTCATGTTCATTTAGACATGCCTTTTATGGGAACCTATTCAAGTGATGATTATGAAACTGGAACACGAGCGGCTTTACATGGTGGTACAACCATGGTTATCGATTTCATATTACAAACTCAGGGTGATTCGCTTCACAATGCCTTAAAAACTTGGCAGTCTAAATCTCAAGGAAAAGCTATAGGCGATTACTCCTATCATATGGCAGTAACCGATTTTAATGATGATGTTGCGAAGGAAGTTGTTCAGATGATAGAAGAGGAAGGCATATCATCCTTTAAAACCTTTATGGCTTATAAAGGTGCATTAATGATCGATGATGGTCAAATGGTGCAATTGATGAAAGTGGTAAAGAAACATGGCGGATTAGTAACAGTTCATGCCACAAATGGGGATATGATCGACTCTTTGATCGCCAAGAACAGAGCTGCGGGAAACAGAGCACCACTATATCATTATCTATCACAACCAGAGGTTACAGAAGCCGAAGCTTCAGCACGATTTACAGACATGCTACACTATACAGATTGTCCGGGCTATATCGTTCATATGACCTGCGAAGGGGCTTTGAATGCTGTAAGAAAAGCAACGCATAGGAATCAAAAGGTATTCGTTGAAACATGTACGCAGTATTTGGTTTTAGATGCTTCGCTCTATGAAAAAGATTTTGAAGGCGCCAAATGGGTAATGAGTCCGCCCTTAAGAGAAAAAAAGGATCAACATGCGCTTTGGTCGGGAATTAATCAAGGTCTAGTTCAGGTTGTTGGAACTGACCATTGCCCGTTTCTTTGGGAACAAAAGAAAATGGGGGAATCGGATTTTTCGAAGATTCCCAATGGACATCCAGCAATTGAGCATCGCATGGAATTGCTCTTTTCTGAAGGCGTTAATAAAGGAAAAATATCATTGACAAAATATGTTGAAGTCAGCGCAACCAATGCTGCCAAGATTTTCGGCATGTATCCAAGAAAAGGGACTATAGCCATTGGAAGTGATGCTGATATTGTCATATTTGATCCTCGTAAGGAACATACTATTTCTGTTGAAACCCATCATATGAATTGCGATTATTCGGCCTATGAGGGCTTTAAATTAAAAGGCAAAACAGAAACGGTTATACTAAGAGGTCAAATTGCCATTGAAAATAATCAGTGTAAATTAAAAGCTGGTCATGGTCAATTTATTCCTAGGGGAAAGACCTCAAAAATAATTTAGAATTTAAAGATATGCCAAGAAAAATTAAATCAGGATTGATACAAATGAGCCTTCCAATGTCTGAAGGCGAAGGATCTATTAAAGAAATAATGGATGCCATGTACGATAAGCATATTCCTTATATAGAGGAAGCTGGAAAGCAGGGGGTTCAAATTCTTTGTCTACAGGAAATTTTTAACACACCTTATTTTTGTCCGGGACAGGATAGAGCCTGGTACGCATCAGCAGAAACGGTTCCTGGACCAACTACAGAGAAACTACAGGTATACGCTAAGAAATACAATATGGTCATAATCGTTCCAATTTATGAAAAGGAACAAGCGGGTGTCTTTTACAATACGGCGGCTGTGATTGATGCCGATGGTTCTTATCTAGGAAAGTATAGAAAAAATCACATTCCCCATACAACAGGTTTCTGGGAAAAATTCTTCTTCAAACCAGGTAATTTAGGCTATCCCGTTTTTCAAACAAAATATGCCAAAGTGGGGGTTTACATTTGTTATGATAGACATTTCCCTGATGGCGCAAGAATTTTAGGATTAAATGGCGCTGAGATCGTATATAATCCGTCAGCTACCGTAGCAGGATTAAGCGAATACCTTTGGAAACTTGAACAACCAGCACATGCAGCAGCCAATGGGTATTTTATGGGCTGTATAAACCGTGTGGGTGAAGAGAAACCTTGGAATCTTGGCAAGTTTTACGGCCAATCTTATTTTGTGGATCCAAGAGGGCAAATTTTTGCTGAAGCTTCACGTGATGATGATGAATTGTTAGTGGCCGAATTTGATCTGGACCTCATTGATGAAGTGCGTTCAACCTGGCAATTCTATAGAGACAGACGTCCTGAAACATATGGAAAATTAACTGAATTATAATATGGCAGAATATAAGAGACCAACTTCGGAGGAAGAATTCAAAAAAAATTTCAAGCAGAAGAATCCGTTGATGAATGATACCCAAGCGTATTACGAAAGTTCACGCTGCTTGTTTTGTTATGATGCGCCGTGCATTAAAGCCTGCCCAACTGGGATTGATATTCCACTGTTTATAAAACAGATTCACACAGACAATATTACTGGTGCGTCAAAAACCATTTTCGATTCTAATTGGCTTGGAAATGCTTGCGGTGTTGTTTGTCCAACGGGCGTACTATGTGAAGGTGCCTGTGTTTATAATCATCAGGATGTCCCTCCAATTCAAATCGGTCGCTTGCAGAATTATGCGACTAATAAGTCAATAGAATCAAATAAAAAACTGTTTAAAGCAGGTGAAGCGAATGGTAAAAAAGTAGCCATCATCGGGGCAGGACCGGCTGGGATTGCCTGTGCTTGTGAACTTCGAGTTTTCGGATTTGAAGTTGATATTTATGAAGCTAAAGAAAAACCGTCAGGACTTACGGTTCATGGGATCGCACCTTATAAAATTACGAATGAGGAGGTTTTAAAAGAAGTCAAATATCTACAAGATCAATTAGGTTTTGAAATCAAGTACAATTCAAGTATTGATACAAAGGAAAAGATAAAAGAACTCGAGAGTAATTATAACGCCATTTTTATTGGAGTTGGACTTGGAAAAACAGCAACTCTAGGATTAGAAGGCGAAGAAAAAAATGGCGTAGTTGGTGCAGTCGAATTCATTGAAGAATTGCGAATGAAACACCATTTGGTCAAAGTACCGAAGCGTGTGGTTGTCATTGGTGGTGGAAACACTGCAATGGATGCAGCATCAGAATCTGCGAGAATGGGCGCACGTAAAACTGTTTTAGCCTACCGTCGCTCAAAAGAAGATATGGGTGCTTACAAATTTGAGTATGATCTTGCCATTAGTGCTGGTGTAGATAGTTTATTTAATGTCACACCACTTGAAATTATTGGCAATGGAAAAGTTGAAGGTGTGAAATTTGCAAAAACACAAGTTGTTGATGGAGAGCTAAAAACCGATATGAATAATGTGTTTACAGTAAAATGTGATATGGTTATAAAAGCTACTGGACAGGCCAAACAAGGTCATTTATATGAGTTAATTGACGATTTACAATTAGATTCAAAAACACGTATAAAAATAGATGAAGAAACCTTTCATACCTCTAATTTAAAGTATTTTGCAGGAGGAGATGCCATTAACGGCGGGGCTGAAGTGGTAAACGCGGCATATGATGGAAAAATGGCAGCGCATGGAATATATAAATGGTTGATCAACGATTAAAGAAAAAAACTATGATAGATTTATCAATAAATTTTGGAGGTATAAAATCACCAAATCCTTTTTGGTTGGCATCAGCACCACCTACTAATTCTGGCTATCAGATTATGAAGGCCTTTGAAGCGGGATGGGGAGGTGCGGTTTGGAAAACACTCGGTGTACCTGTGGTTAATGTGTCTAGTCGCTATGGTTCTGTGAATTATAGGGATACTAGAATGATGGGATTCAATAATATTGAATTGATCACTGATAGACCCTTAGAAGATAATTTACGCGAAATTGAAGAAGTGAAAAAATATTTTCCAGATCATGCCGTAATTGCCTCCTTAATGGTTGAAAGTCGCGCCGAATGGGAACAGATCATAAAAGATGTAGAGAACGCCGGAGCTGATGGCATAGAACTCAATTTTGGTTGTCCACATGGCATGTGCGAGCGTGGCATGGGTTCGGCGGTTGGACAAGAACCAGAAGTGTTAAAGACCATTGTTGAATGGGTTAAAGAGGCTTCAAATATTCCTGTGATCACAAAATTATCGCCTAACATTTCACACATTACAGATCCTGGACTAGCAGCAGTTCAAGGTGGAACAGATTCGATATCATTAATAAATACCATTAAAAGTATTGTTGGGATAGATTTAGACTCCTATGCGCCATTACCAGTAGTTGATGGCAAAGGAACTAATGGTGGCTATTGCGGACCTGCGGTAAAACCAATCGCCATGCATATGATCAAAGATCTTGCCCAACATCCTGAGATCAGTAAAGTTCCTATTTCTGGAATTGGTGGTGTAGAAACCTGGCGTGATGTTGTCGAGTTTATTTTGCTTGGAGCAACCTCGGTACAAGTGTGTACGGCCGTTATGCACTATGGTTTTGGTATTGTTAGAGAAATGGAAGCAGGCTTAAGACAATTTATGGAAGAGAAAAATTATTCCACCATTTATGACTTTGCTGGAAAAGCACTTCCAAATGTCACCGAATGGAAGCATCTGAATTTGAAACATAAAGTTGTTGCAGAGATCAATAAAGAAAAATGCATCGGCTGCGACCTTTGCTATATCGCATGTGATGATGGTGCTCATCAAGCTATTGCATTGCCAATTGACTTGAACAATAGAATTCCGAGTATCATAGAAGAAAATTGTGTTGGGTGTAATTTATGCGCCTTGGTATGTCCTGTGGAAGACTGTATTACAATGGTTCAACGTGATGACGGTTCAGAACATGTTACCTGGAATGAACGTACCTTAAATGATGATATTCCGGTTACTTTTAATGATGACAGAGCAGGAGGGAAAGGTCATTTTGTTCCAGCACCAACCGATGCTTTAAAGAAGTAAATTACCAGAAGCGATTATGCCAATAGTTACTTCGAAGTATCGTGCACCTCATCTTTTTAAGAACGGTCATGTTGCAACTGTTTATTCAGGATTATTTCGAACTGTAAAAGGAGTCGATCAAGAACGAGAGCGAATCACTTTATCAGATGGCGATTTTCTAGACCTTGATTGGAGTTTTTCAAAAGAAAAATCAAACAAACTTATCATTCTTTTACATGGTCTTGAAGGGAACGCCCAAAGACCTTATCTGTTGGGGCCAGCGAAACTCTTCAATAGAAATAATTACGATGCTGTTTGTGTAAATTTCAGAGGCTGTAGTGGTGTGCCTAATTTAAAATACAAGTCTTACCATTCGGGAGCTACGCACGATTTAGAGCAAATTATTCATCATATAGTTCAGAACAAAAACTATGATGAGATCCATATAAACGGATTTAGTTTAGGGGCCAATATCACATTGAAATATTTTGGAGAACGTCAAGAGTTTCCTCCTCAAGTTAAATCCGCTATTGCCGTATCTGTGCCTTGTTATCTTTCTGGTTCTGCACGAGAATTACATACCTTTAAAAATGTGCTTTATGCCAATAGGTTTAAGAAACATTTATTAGGTAGACTGAAAGAAAAACAAACGCGGTTTCCTGATCAAATTAGCAAGGCTGATGTCAAATCAATAAGAACATTATACGATTTTGATGATGTCTATACATCCAAAGCTCATGGCTTTCGAGATGCTGAAGATTATTATGCCAAATGTAGTAGCTTACAATTCCTCTCGCATATAAAGTTACCAACCTTGATTTTGAATGCAAAGAACGATTCCTTCTTATCTGAAGAATGCTTTCCTTATGAAATTGCAGACAAAAATGCGAATTTGTTCTTAGAAGTGCCAAATCATGGTGGACATGTAGGGTTTTATGAACCTGATAGTGTTTATTATAATGAATCAAGGGCATTAAATTTTATTGAAGAGTTAAAACACCTTTGAAGTAACCAATATTATTTTCTATATTTATAGAAAATATTCTATAATGCTTAATAAGGTATTTAGTGCAGCGGTCTTTGGCGTTGAGGCCACAGCTGTGGTTGTGGAAGTAAATGTTGATCAAGGTATAGGTTACCATTTAGTAGGATTGCCTGACAATGCCATTAAGGAGAGCAACTTTAGAATTGCTGCTGCGCTACAAAACAATGGCTATAAAATTCCTGGTAAAAAAATTATCATTAATATGTCGCCCGCAGACCTTAGAAAGGAAGGCTCGGCCTTCGACCTCACCTTGGCAGTAGGAATATTAGCCGCCTCAAATCAGATCAAAGCAGATGGCTTAGCAGACTATATAATCATGGGTGAATTATCTTTAGATGGCATTCTGCAACCCATAAAAGGTGCCTTGCCCATTGCCATAAAGGCTAAATCTGAAGGTTTTAAGTATTTTATTCTTCCAAAGCAAAATGCAAAAGAAGCAGCTGTAGTTGAAGGTCTAACGATCTATGGAGTTGAAACTATCTTAGAAGTTATTCAACATTTTGACTTGGGAGCTGAATTAAAACAAACCATTGTTGATATTAAAGAAGAATTTCAGAAGCAATTAGATTATCCAGACTTTAATTTTTCTGATGTTAAAGGTCAGGAAAGTATTAAAAGGTGCATGGAAATTGCCGCGGCTGGGGGTCATAATATAATTTTAATCGGTCCTCCAGGAGCTGGCAAAACCATGTTGGCGAAACGCTTACCATCCATCTTGCCGCCAATGACCATGGAAGAGGCTTTGGAGACCACAAAAATACATTCCGTAGTTGGGAAAATAAAAGCTGATTCTGGCTTAATGGCCCAGCGGCCTTTTCGTTCACCGCATCACACCATTTCAGATGTTGCCTTAGTTGGCGGCGGTCAATACCCACAACCCGGAGAGATTTCAATGGCACACAATGGCGTCCTATTTCTTGATGAGTTACCAGAGTTTAAAAGAACTGTTCTAGAAGTCATGAGACAACCTCTAGAAGATCGTGAGGTTACAATATCGAGAGCGAGGTTCACAGTTACCTATCCCTCTTCATTCATGTTAGTAGCAAGTATGAATCCGAGTCCAAGCGGATTTTTCATGGATCCTAATTCCTCAATGAATTCTTCACAGGCAGAGATGCAGCGATATCTGAGTAAAGTATCCGGACCATTATTAGACCGCATTGATATTCATATTGAAGTAACTCCTGTACCTTTTGAGAAATTATCGGATACTCGAAAAGGGGAGTCCTCTATTCATATTCGGAATCGCGTGATAAAGGCGAGAGCGTTTCAAACAGATAGATTTTCAGATATAAAGAATCTTCATTACAACGCACAAATGAATACCAAACACATTAATTCATTTTGTAAACTAGACTCCAGCTCGATGCAATTATTAAAGGAAGCTATGGATCACCTAAATTTATCTGCACGAGCCTATGACCGCATTCTGAAGGTATCTAGAACCATTGCAGATCTCGAACAATCTGTTGATATCAAAGGATCTCATATTGCAGAAGCCATTCAATATAGAAGTTTGGATAGAGAAGGTTGGTTGGGCTAATATTTTAGTATCTTGTATTCATATTGCACTCAAAATAATCACCTCAGATTTATACCATTTATAGTACTGAAATTACCACAATTACTTCTACAAATGATTAGAAATTGGTTTAAAAATATTGGTCCAGGGCCATTGGTAGCAGCTGCATTTATTGGTCCGGGCACAGTTACGCTATGTACTCTAGCTGGAGTTGGATTTGGCTACGCATTGTTATGGGCTATGCTATTGTCTATTGTGGCAACAATCGTGCTTCAGGAAATGGCAGCCAGACTGGGGATCATTTCTCAGAAAGGTCTTGCCGAAGTTATTCGGAATGAATTAAAACACCCAGTTGTAAAAACCATAGCCGTCGTTTTAATGTTATCAGCAATTGTTGTGGGCAATGCAGCCTATGAAGCGGGAAATATAAGTGGTGGTGTTTTAGGGCTTGAGGCCATTTTAGGAAATCAATCTATAGCTGTTGGTGCAGTTAATATTAATCTGATTAGCATTGTTCTGGGCATTATTGCCTTCATATTATTATATATTGGAAATTATAAAGTTTTAGAAAAAGCCCTGGTAGGGCTTGTAATTATTATGAGTTTGGCATTTTTGATCACGGCAATTCTTACGAAGCCTGATCTTGGACAAGTATTCAAAGGGATTTTTATTCCGAGTTTTCCAGAGAATAGTATTCTCACTATTATTGGATTAATTGGAACAACAGTTGTGCCTTATAATTTATTTCTTCATGCGTCACTCGTAAAGGAAAAATGGCAGGCAAAGGATGATCTTAAATATGCTCGAAAAGATACTGTAATTGCGGTGGTCTTAGGTGGAATTGTTTCTATGTGTATCATCATATCAGCAGCAGCCATTCAAACCCAAGAGATCAATTCGGCAGCCGATTTAGCCTTAGGTCTAGAGCCATTATTTGGAAGCTATTCAAAATATTTTTTGGCTATTGGATTGTTTGCCGCAGGAATTACGAGTGCTATCACGGCGCCTTTGGCAGCGGCTTACGTGGCTTCGGGATGTTTAGGATGGAAAAGTAACCTAAAGTCTAAGCGGTTTCGCTTTGTATGGATGTTGATTTTAGGTCTAGGTGTGGTTTCAGCGTCAAGCGGATTAAAATCTATTGAGATCATAAAATTCGCTCAGGTGGCCAATGGCATATTATTACCCGTCATTGCTGGGTTTTTACTCTGGATCGTTAATAAATCAGCCGTCCTTGGAGTTTACAAGAATAACAACATACAAAATATAATTGGCTTTGTTATTTTGGCCATAACAATATTCTTAGGGTTAAAAAGTATATTAAAAGTATTTGAATTGATTTAATGCAAACACATAGTATAGATATCAACGCAGACGTGGGTGAAGGGCTTCACAATGAACATGAGCTTTTACCTTTGGTTTCATCTTGTAATATAGCCTGTGGCGGACATGCAGGCAATGAAACAATTATGAGAGAGGTCATTCAAATTGCTAAATCTAATAATGTAAAAATTGGAGCCCATCCTTCTTATCCGGATCGTGAAAACTTTGGCCGTAAGGTTGTAGAGATGTCATGTGCCGCGCTTTATAGTACTGTCAAATCTCAAATTCAAACCATGATGGCTATCATGAGGGAAGAACACCTGCAATTACATCATGTGAAATGCCATGGTGCTTTATATAATTCATCAGCGAAGGATAATCGTACCGCCGAAGTGGTACTTGAGGTTATGAAAAGTATCAAGCAACCCTTAAAACTTTATGTGCCATTCGGATCTGTTATTGCCGAAAAAGCTATTTCTGAACGTATCCCAATCACATATGAAGCATTTGCCGACCGAAATTACAATGAAGATCTTAGTTTGGTCTCTCGCGATTTACCATTGGCTATGATTCAAGATGTTGATGAATTAATAGAACATGCTTACAGAATGATCGTGCATAAAAAAGTAAAAACTATAAATGGAGTAGAAGTCCCAATTAAAGCCCAAACTATTTGCATTCATGGCGATAATCCAAAGGCAATCAATATGCTTAAATCATTGACTCAATTTTTGACAAAAAAAGGCATCATTATTCACTAAAGAATTGAAACAATATCAACTTAAATATAAGCGGTTCGGAACGCGGTCAATTTTGATAGAATGGCCAAAAAAAATTGACCAATACATCCTTTTTGATGTACTAGCATTTAAAACCAGCATCAAATTTCATTATATTAAACAAAAAGTTCGAATAAATCATGCATATAACTCGATATTAATATGTTATGATAATAGTATAGATAATATTTATAATACATTATCCGACTTAAAAGACCTCTATTTGAAGTCTGAATCAACACAACTTTCTTCTAGAACATTATGGAAAATCCCCGTGTGTTATGATCAATATTTTGGTATTGATTTAGAGCGAATATCCAAAGAGAAAAAGTTAACTATTGAGGAGATAATAAGCATACATTCTCAAGAAAAATACCTGCTTTATTTTAATGGATTTTTACCTGGATTTATGTATTTGGGTGGACTAAAATCATCTTTGTTTATGCCGCGGTTAGATAAACCAAGATCACAAATAAAAGCCGGCGATGTGGCTATAGGTGGAAATCAAACTGGTGTTTATCCTCAAACAAGTCCAGGAGGTTGGAATATTATTGGGAATTCGCCATTAAAATTTTTTAATGTCCAAAAAGAAATGCCCTGTATTGCAGCTGCAGGTGATAGCATTCAGTTTTGTCCGATTACTATTGAAGAACATCAAACTATTAAAAAGAAAATTGAAGAAGGTGCCTATGAAATTAATAAAGTGTTACTAGATGATTAGGGTCGAACATCCGGGATTATATTCAAGCATTCAAGATCAAGGACGATCAGGTCAGCAAGAGTATGGTGTTCCTGTTTCTGGAGTCATGGATGCTTTTTCAGCCAGCTTAGCGAACACCTTGGTGGGTAATCAACAGGGTGAAGCCGTAATTGAAATGACACTTCAGGGTCCTAAATTAAGGTTTGAATCTCCAGCCATGGTTAGTGTAGTAGGCGCTAATTTTACACCAGTTATCAATGGACATCTTAATCATATGAATAGAGCTTTCAATCTTAAGGAAGGGGACCTTCTAAGTTTTGAAAGACCAACACGTGGCATTCGTGCTTATATCGCCATTGCCGGCGGATTAAATGTGGATGATGTAATGGGAAGCAAAAGCATGTTTGCAGGCATTACCAATCAAAGTAGGCTTCAGAAAAACGACTGCATTTCAATAAAAAATGTAAAAAGAGATAGCATTACTCGAAATGCTGGAATTAAAATGAAAGATCGCATGACTCAACAGATACTTCATGTTTATGAAGGTCCTGAATTTGAACTATTAACAGACTTACAGAAAGAAGCAATTATGGCAACGAACTTTACGATTTCAAATGAAAACAATAGAATGGCTTATCAACTTATAGAAAGGATACCTAACAAGTTGCCAGAGCTCATTACCTCTATGGTAATGCCAGGCACAGTGCAATTAACCCCGGCTGGAAAGATCATTATTTTAATGAGAGATTGTCAAACTACCGGTGGCTACCCAAGAATCCTTCAATTGAGTGAGGAGTCCATCAATTTATTGGCTCAGAAATTTTCACAGGATACTATTCGATTTAGCCTCAAAAATTACATGTAAGAATAATCTTATTGAGCCGGTTTCTTTAGATTCTTCCAAGATTTATCTACTTTAGAGGAAATAATCATAAACTATTCAACCAATGAAAAAACTATTATTATTGCTATTAGGTCTTGCACTCGGCATTGCCATTTGTTATTTATTTATTAATCCAAAAGACACCAAAGAAGCTTTGGCCAAACCACCAGCAGGCGTAATTACACCAAGTGAGGCAAAAACCCTTGATGCAGCATTCAATTCCAGACATCAATTAATCAGCGATTCCATTGTAAAAAGACCAGATAATCGATCATCATGGTACTCATTGCAAGATATGCGTGATTATTTGAGTTATGCCGAAGGACAAGCGCGAGATCTAGGATACACTATGGACGGTGTCCGTATTTATTTAGGAGCTCACGCCAATGAAGGCAATCAGGTTGGATACACAACGATGTTCTTGGTACCAACGGGAACTAAGAAAGTTTCTGAAGGCGGCATGATTACTATCAATATGCAGGATAGTGGAGACATTCCAGGAGGAAGTGGATTTAATAATGGTGGTAACGGATACCCGCCAAATGCAAATTATCCTAACAATTAATTCAATTATTGGAAGAATTTCTAAGCAATTATTATTCAAGTTTAACGAAAGGAGTAGAATTTACTGCTGCTTTAGTTGGTATTCTTGTGTATCAAAAATACAAGAATACCAATGTTAAATATTTTATTTGGCTACTTATAGGAATTGCTATTCTTGAATTAATCGGCGGTTATACCATATATGCCAAAATATATGATTTTGAACATCTCATCAAAGACACATGGTATGAAAGAAATCATTGGCTCTATACTATTTTCTGGCAAATAGGAGCAAGCATAGGATTTGCGTTTTATTTTAGGTCCTTCTTAAAAAGTCAATTTTTTAAAAAACTCATTTTAATTGGAGTACTACTATTTGTAGTCGGCTCCATATTTGTAATTGCCAGTCAATTTGATTTGTTCTTTGTAGCGTCGTTCAAACCCATTAATATTTCGTCTTCATTACTTATAATTTTATCAGTCACGTTATACTTAATTGAATTACTCCAGTCTGACGAAATCCTTAAATTCTATTCGTCTATAAATTTTATTATCGCCACAGTGTTATTGATCTGGAATTTAATCACAACACCTTTAATTTTTTATGATATATACTTTAATAGAGATGATAGGGATTATATAATTCTGAAATCCTCAATTATGCTATTTTCTAATATTTTTATGTACATAACTTTTACAATCGCATTAATATGTTGCAAGCCGAAGAACGTATAGTCAGTACTGATGCTGAAAGGTATCTTCTTGTTTACATGATTGGTGTATTACTAATCGTGAGTGCTTTAATCATCATTTTTTTTATTGTTTTTCAGAAACGTAAAAACAAACTGTTATTCGAAAAATTCAGACAGCAACAAGAATTTGAAGAAGAACTGACGAAGTCCCAGTTGGAAATTCAAGATCAGACTCTAAAGAATGTCGGACAGGAACTTCATGATAATGTTGGTCAATTGTTGTCGTTTGCCAGTATGCAACTCAATTTGATTTCAACATTGGTAAAGGATTCAGTAAAAGAAAAGGTAGATGATACTAAGGATGTCATCTCCAATACCATCCAAGAAGTTAGGGCTTTGTCAAAATCTTTGAATTCAGATGTTATTGCCAACTTTGGCTTGTTAGAATCTATACAGAATGAAGTCGACCGAATGAATAAGCTTAATGTTATAAAAGCCGAACTTAGTATCGTTGGTAAACCTGTAACATTAAAAAATAAAAAGGATGAGATTATTTTATTTCGAATTGTTCAGGAATTTTTCTCCAATACCATTAAATACGCCGATGCTAAACATTTAAAAGTCCTATTAAAGTATTCAGCAGATGAGCTGATGATCTCGCTTTCAGATGATGGTATGGGGTTTGATGAATCGGCAATCGATCTTGGTTCAGGTTTGATCAATATGAAAAGCCGCGCCGAACTGATCAATACTCATTATAAATTAGAATCGGCTTCTAATAAAGGAACAGATCTCGAGCTTAATTATAAGCTAACTTAGTAATTTAAATAATCTTTTTAATAATGGCATTTTGCCCTTATAAGGTGCGTACCTTATAGGAATATCCAGCCAATTGCCTTTTTTTACGATGCCTTTTTTATGAATAAAAGTGTCAAAGCCATGTTTGCCATGATAAGCACCCATTCCGCTATGTCCAACGCCACCAAAGGGTAGCTTCTTGTTGCCAAAATGAATGAGTGTATCATTGATGACACCACCACCAAAACTAAAAAACTTTAGGAGTTGTTTCCGGAACGATTTATTATTAGAGAAAATATAGAATGATAACGGCTTCTCATATTGATTAACAATAACTTTGATATCTTCAATATCGTCATAAGCTAAAATCGGAAGGATAGGACCAAAGATCTCATCAGACATCACAGCGCTATCTAATTCTGGCTCATCAATTAGTGTTGGCTCCAAGAAATTGGATTGTGCGTTAGATCCTCCACCATGCAGAATGGTTTCTCCTTCTAAATAGTGTTTTAGCCGATCTAAATTTTTCGAATTGACAATGTGGGCTAAATCGGGCGAGGACTCTGGATTTGCACCATATACTGATATGATTCTTTTCTTTAAAGCTTCAATAAGATCATACTTGATCTTGGAGTGAACGATCAAATAATCGGGTGCGATACAGGTTTGCCCTGCATTCAAAAATTTGCCCCAAACAAGTCGTTTGGCTACTAAATTTATAGGTACTGTATCGTCAACAATACAGGGTGATTTTCCGCCAAGTTCCAAAGTAACAGGTGTTAAATGTTCGGCTGCGGCCTTAGCTACAATTTTTCCAACTGGAACGCTTCCGGTAAAAAAGATATAATCCCAACGCTGCGACAATAGTTCAGTAGCAATTGGGATACCACCTTGAATCACCATTGCATGCTCAGGAGCAAATATTTTTGATACCATATCATGCACTAATTGCGATGTATTTGGCGTCAATTCACTTGGTTTTAAAACCACCGTATTTCCTGCGGCAATAGCAGCAATCAAGGGCGCAATTGCAAGCTGAAACGGATAATTCCAAGGTGCGATGATCAAAACTGTACCATAAGGATCTTTATATATGAAATCGGAAGTTGGAAAACTTAATAAGGCAGGTAAAACGCGTTTAGGCTTGGTCCAAGATTTTATTTTCTTCAAAAACAAATCTATTTCAGACATGACAATTCCAAACTCGCTTAAATAGGTCTCAAAAGGAGGTTTATTAAAATCGTTCTCAAGGGCTTCGTAAATCGCTTGCTCCTGTAGTATTAATTCAGATCGAAGGGCATTTAATCGACCCCGAAGGAAATCGACATCACGCGTTGCATGACTGTTAAAATACTTTCTTTGCTTCTTTATGATCTTAGGGATATTCGACATTTAACAAAAATAATCAATTAGTTTAGACAGGCGTCCCAAATAGCATCTTTTGGTGGCGCTGCCTCAACACTTATTATTGCCTTAGAAACGGGATGAACAAATGCGATCTTTCGAGCATGTAAATGAATGCTACCATCTTTATTACTTCTATCGAACCCATATTTGAGATCGCCTTTTATTGGCGAACCTATTTTAGCCAACTGACACCTAATTTGATGATGTCTTCCTGTTTC
>JABDMU010000048.1 GCA_013001285.1 Flavobacteriaceae bacterium | reverse complement strand
CTTCTTTAACCAACTTAGCAAGATCATTAAGATGCATATTGCAGGGATTGCCTTCATAACCCGTGCTGGCAATACCAATGAATGGTTTATAAAAATCTTCAGAAGTTAATCCAATAGCATGCAACATTGCTTGAGCAGCGGGTTGGGTCGGATCTTGTGTAACCGTTTTACTGTATTTGTTTAACTCCATTTAATACTTTAAAATGCTTTCTGATTCGAAAATATGGGATTAGAATATGATTGAAGATGATGACAGAAAAGTTATGTTAAATTCAAATGCTAAATATTTATGTTATCTATTTGATTATCTGAGAATTAAGTTAATTTAATTGGTACACTCAAACGAAATATTTTTCTTAGAATTTATACTCTAGGCAAGTCATTATCGTCCTTTAAAGGTAAATTAGATCGTCCCATTAAAAAGGTGTCAACATGATGAGCTGCTTGCCGACCTTCTGAAATTGCCCAGACGATCAAAGACTGACCTCTTCGCATATCACCAGCCGTGAATATGCCTTTTACGCTTGTTGCATAGTCTTTTGTAGTTGCTTTTATATTGGTTTTGAAATCCATTTCCAATCCAAACTGATCAGATAATGTTTTTTCAGCTCCTGTGAAGCCTAAAGCTAACAACACTAAATCACAATCCCATTTCTTTTCTGTATTTGGCAACTCTACCAATTGTGGTCTTTCTCCTTCTTTAAAGATCCACTCAACTTCGATGGTTTTAAGTCCTACGACGTTCCCATTTTTATCGCCAATAAATTCTTTGGTTGAAATGCTAAAAAATCGCTCTACACCTTCCTCATGTGAACTTGTTGTCTTCAATCTCATTGGCCAATAAGGCCATGGCTGGTGGGCAGGTCGGCCTTTAGTAGGTTTAGTTAATATCTCAAAATTTGTAACAGATTTAGCACCATGACGATTGCTCGTCCCGATGCAATCTGAACCTGTATCACCTCCACCAATCACAATGACATTTTTATCTTCTGCCGAAATAACATCATCAAAATCTACCAATCCATCCACGTATTGATTATTTAATTTTAGGAAATCCATGGCTTGATGAACACCTGATAAATGATTTCCCTTTATTGGAATATCACGCCTAACTGTTGCTCCTCCACAAAGTAATATGGCATCAAAATCTGCTTTGATGGTCTCGACACTCACATTTTTTCCCACATGAGCATTGGTTTTAAATTCAATGCCTTCTTCAGTTAAAATTTCAAGTCGTCTGTCTATTATATTTTTTTCCATCTTAAAATCAGGAATTCCATAACGCAATAAACCACCCACTTTTTCGTCACGCTCAAAAACCGTAACATAATGTCCCGCACGATTAAGTTGTTGTGCAGCAGCTAAACCTGCTGGTCCTGACCCAATAACAGCTACTTTTTTGTTGGTTCGCACTTTTGGCGGCTGAGCAGTGATCCAACCTTCCTCAAAAGCAGTCTCAACAATATTTTTTTCAATATTCTCAATACTTACAGGATCTTCATTGATCCCTAAAACACAAGCTTCTTCACAAGGTGCAGGGCATAATCGACCAGTAAATTCAGGGAAATTATTTGTTGCATGTAAAATTTCTGCTGCTTCCTTCCATCTACCCTTATAAACTTTATCATTAAAATCAGGAATTAAATTTCCTAAAGGACAACCACTATGACAAAATGGTATTCCGCAATCCATACATCGTGCCCCTTGTTCCTTAAGTTTTTCTTCCTTTAAGGGGATTGTAAACTCTTTGTAATGCTTAAGACGTTTTTCGACTTTTACATATTTTTCATCTTTGCGTTCATATTCTAAAAACCCTGTTGGCTTTCCCATAGTTTTAAGCTTTTACAATTTTTTCTTCTTCTATTCTTATTAACGCTTGTCGATATTCTTCGGGTAGAACCTTTACAAATTTTGGTAACTCTTTTTTCCAGTTTTCAAGAATTCTTTGAGCTAATGGACTTAAGGTTGCGTTATAGTGATTTTCTATGAATTCCTTTAATTTTGATACATCCTCTTGTGATTCTACTGGATCGAGGTTCAACCCTTCTTTATTACAATTCTTTGCGAAAGTCTTATTTGGGTCATAAACATAGGCGATTCCACCACTCATTCCAGCACCAAAATTTCTGCCGATTTCGCCCAGAATTACGGCATATCCTCCTGTCATATATTCACATCCATGATCACCAATGCCTTCCACTACTGCTATGGCCCCAGAATTTCGTACACAAAAGCGTTCTCCAGCTTTACCATTTATATAAACTTCTCCAGAGGTCGCTCCATAAAGAGCAACATTCCCAATAATGATATTATCTTCAGGCACAATTGTTGCCTCATCTGGAACTTTTACGATCAATTTTGCACCTGATAGACCTTTACCTAAATAATCGTTGGAATTTCCATTAATTACCAAAGTTAGACCCTTGGTTGCAAAAGCTCCAAAACTCTGTCCTGCAGAGCCCGTAAAATTAATTTTTAAAGTGTTTTCCGGTAAGCCTTGAGCACCATAGTTCTTTGAAATTTCATTACTCAAAATGGCACCAAAAGCACGATCCATATTGGTTATTTTTGATTCCAAAACAGTTTTCTCTTTTCGGAATAAGGCTGGATGCGCTTGACCGATAATCTTAAAATCCAATGAATTTTCAAGATGATGATCTTGCTTTTCAGTATTGTAAAATTTAGTGCCTTCTGGAACATTTACTTGATGTAATATTGGTGATAGATCCAATCCTAGTGCTTTATAATGTGAGATGGTTTTGTTACGATCTAATTTCTGAACTTGCCCAACCATTTCATCAACCGTTCTAAAGCCCAATTGCGCCATAATTTCACGCAGTTCTTGAGCTACGAAATACATGAAGTTAACCACATGCTCTGGCTTTCCTTTGAATTTTTTACGCAATTCAGGATTTTGGGTTGCTATACCAACAGGGCAGGTATTTAAATGACAAACACGCATCATCACGCAGCCTGAAGCCACCAATGGTGCCGTTGCAAATCCGAATTCCTCGGCTCCCAACAAACATGCTATGGCAACATCTCGTCCAGTTTTCATCTGTCCGTCGCATTCCAACACCACACGATTTCTCAAGTCATTCATAACAAGGGTTTGTTGTGCTTCGGCAAGGCCAAGTTCCCATGGAAGACCTGCATGTTTTAACGAAGTCAATGGCGAGGCTCCGGTTCCACCGTCATGGCCAGAGATTAAAATAACATCACCTTTAGCTTTGGCAACACCGGCTGCAACAGTACCTACACCAACTTCAGAAACCAATTTCACATTGATTCGTGCCTCTCGGTTCGCACATTTCAAATCATAGATTAATTGAGATAGATCTTCAATTGAATATATATCGTGATGTGGTGGTGGTGAAATTAACCCGACATAGGGCGTTGAATTTCTTGTCTTGGCTATTTCCTGATTTACTTTTCTTCCTGGCAGCTGACCTCCTTCACCAGGTTTGGCCCCTTGAGCCATTTTTATTTGAATTTCCGTGGCATTCGATAAATAATTGGAAGTCACACCAAATCGTCCAGATGCCACTTGCTTTATTGCAGAATTTTTCCAATCGCCATTCGGATCTTTATAGAAACGTTCTTCATCTTCGCCTCCTTCTCCTGAATTACTTTTCCCACCAATGCGATTCATCGCTATTGCTAAATTTTCATGAGCCTCCTTACTAATGGAACCGTATGACATTGCTCCGGTTTTAAAGCGCGTAACGATTTCTGTCCACGGCTCAACCTCATCAATAGAAATGGGGTCATAATTTGTAAACTCAAACATACCTCTAATGGTCATGAGCTGTTTTGTTTGCTCATTTACGAGTTTTGAATATTCTTTGTATGTGCTAGGTTTGTTGCCTCGAACCGCTTCTTGTAATTTGGCAACAGTCAATGGATTGAAGGCATGTTTTTCACCGTTTCTTCTCCATTTATATTGTCCCCCATACTCCAAACCTAAATCGGCTTGAACATCCTTAGTATTGTAGGCTTTCTTATGACGTTTATAAATTTCTTTTTCTATTCCTCTAATTCCAATGCCTTGAATTCTAGTGACGGTATTTGGAAAATACCTATTGACGACTTGGGTGTTCAAACCAACGCATTCGAACAATTGGGAGCCTCGATAAGAGTTAAGTGTCGAAATTCCAATTTTGTTCATGACCTTTAGGATTCCCATCCCTATAGCCTTGTTATAATTTTTAATGGCCGTTAGATAATCCAAACCTTCAATTTCATTATTATCAACCTGATTGTAAACTATTTCATTAACTATATAAGGATTGATGGCACTTGCGCCATAACCAAACAATAAGGCGAAATGGTGTACCTCACGAGGTTCGGCTGATTCAATAATTAAACTAACCTTAGCGCGTTTTCCAATTTTATATAATTCATGATTAACATAAGAACAAGCTAACAAGGCTGGAATTGGTGCCATCTTTTTATTTACGCCTCTGTCAGAAAGAATAATGATGTTTCCCCCTTCATCAATTGCATCTGAAGCCTGTTTTACTAAATTTTCCAGTGCACGTTCCAGTTCATTTAAACCTTTTCCAACTTCATATAAAATAGGAATCGTCGATACCACGAAATCAGGATTATTGCTGTAATTTTTTATTTTGTCAAGGTCGTGTTTAGAAATAACAGGGTTCTGGATCTTCAACTTTCGGCATTGGTCTTCATTTATTTTAAAAATATTAGTGTCGCTTCCGAGGGTTAAACTGATATCTGTGATTAATTTTTCACGAATACCATCCAAAGGAGGATTAGTAACTTGTGCAAATAATTGTTTGAAGTAATTATAGATGAGCTGAGGTTTTTCAGATAACACCGCAATTGGTGTATCGTTACCCATAGAGCCAATAGGTACTTTTCCGAGCTGTGCCATTGGCAGAATGAGTGTTTTCAAATCTTCTTCTGTATAGCCAAATACCATCTGTCTTTTTAATAAAGGATCTTCTTTGTGTTTTATAGGTCCTTTTTTGGCAGGAATATCACTAAGATGAACCAAATTTTTATCTAGCCATTTCTTATATGGATATTTGGAAACTATGGCTTCCTTTATCTCGTCATCTTTTACAATTCGTCCTTGATTCATATCCACCAAGAACATTTTTCCCGGTTCCAATCGACCGTGGCTCTCTATATTTTTTGGCTCTATGTCTATTACTCCGGTTTCAGACGACATAATAACATAGCCGTTCTTAGTCACCGAATATCGTGAAGGTCGCAAACCGTTTCTATCCAATACTGCACCGATGTAATTACCATCAGTAAAAGGAATTGAAGCCGGACCATCCCAGGGCTCCATAATGCATGAGTTATATTCGTAAAATGCTTTTTTTGCTTCAGACATTTCAGGATTTTTCTCCCAGGCTTCTGGCACCAACATCATCATGACTTCTGGTAGTGAACGACCAGTCATCAACAATAATTCTACAACCATATCCATTTGTGCAGAATCGGATTTCCCAGGCAGTACAATCGGAAAGATGCTTTTAATATCCTCTCCAAACCAATCACTTTCCATTAATTCCTGACGCGATAATACTCGAGATACATTACCGCGACGTGTATTTATCTCGCCGTTGTGACACATATATCTAAAAGGTTGTGCTAAATCCCAGGTTGGAAATGTATTTGTAGAAAAACGTTGATGGACGAGCGCCAATCTTGTAACCAAGGAGGGGTCTTGAAGATCTTGATAATATAATTTAATGTCTTCTGGAATGAGGAGCCCTTTAAAAATGATGGTTTTGGTTGAAAGACTTGGTAAATAAAAACGTGCGCTTTCAGATAATTTTGATTTAAGTATATGGTGTTCGGCTTGTTTTCTTGCAATAAATAATTTTAAATTTAACTGAAAATCATCTTGTTTATCATTTTCCTTTCCAATAAACACCTGCTTGACAAATGGTTCAGTCTGTTTAGCAATTTCTCCTAAAACTGAAGTATCCACGGGCACATCTCTCCAACCTAAAATTTTTAAGCCTTGATTTACTACATAGCCTTCGAACTTTTCAATACAGTAATTTCGTTGGTTCTCCTTTTTAGGAAGAAAAACATTACTCACGGCATAGTCTCCAAATTTAGGTAGATCAAAATCACAGTTTTCAACAAAAAACTCGTGTGGAATATCTATTAAAATTCCAGCACCATCTCCTGTTTTCCCATCAGCACTTACTGCGCCTCTGTGTTCTAATTTTTCAAGAATTTCAAGAGCCTTATGTATGATGTCATTGGACTTGATTCCTTTTAAACTACAGATAAATCCAGCGCCACAATTATCATGTTCAAATTCGGGTAAATACAAGCCTTGTTTCTTTAACATATTACAGATTTAGAATTTCAAATAGCAATTCAATTTCACACAATATATGTAATCAAGGACAATAAGTAATTAGGTAGGATTCATTATTCTCATATTGAAAAAAATTCGTGATTTAAATATTATATTCATAATTCCAACCCCTATATTTTGATAATATCACAATGAATTTTTTTATAATTATTGCCAATTTTGATAAATTTTATTTAATCTTTTGCTCCTTTTGCTAATTTTTATTCAACAAAATTCAGATTTTTATTCATTTTTCATAATCGTTGCATTGTTGATTTCATAAAAAAATCATTAAATATAATGATACCCCATTTTTTATAGGGTATATTTTTATTTATATCATAATTCTTTGCATGTTACCCCTATTTTATTAGGGTATTTTTTATTTAATACATAGTTTTGGCCTAATCATCAATCAAAAATCGAACAATTATGAAAATTGCATTACAATTAGTTATGGGATTATTTTTTATACCATTATTAGCCCAAGAAACAGAAACTTCTAATACCACTGAAGATTCTAAAAAGTTAACAATTTCAGGAAGTGCTGATATCTATTTCCGTGAAAACATCTCAGGACCAAATGAAGCCTTCGAAATAGATGGAGAAGACTATTTTTTGAATCCTGGTACGTCATTTGTCAATAGGTCAGGTTTTAGTTTTGGTATGGCGAATATTATTTTGGACTATAATGGAGACAAAGTTGGATTCGTTGCCGATCTCGTTTTTGGTCCAAGAGGTGAAGACGCCGTCTTTTTATCCATTGGCTCTTCCAATTTTATCAACCAGCTTTATGCCTATTGGAAAATTAATCCTAAGGTAAAATTAACCTTCGGAAATTTCAATACGTTTCTTGGATATGAAGTGATATCTCCTAGTGGAAATTTCAATTATAGCACTTCTTATATGTTTTCAAATGGCCCGTTTTCACATACTGGACTAAAAGCCGACTTTACGCTTTCAGATGATTTTACATTAATGCTCGCTATTATGAATAGCACAGATTTCACTGAAATAAATCTAGATGGGAGCTACACTTTAGGCACACAATTAGGTTATAAAAACCAGTTTATAAATGTGGTCTATGGTGAACAAACTGGATCTTCGGGTGCTACGTTTCAAATTGATTATACCGGTGGATTTGACCTAAACGATCAATTCTACCTTGGTTTAAATTCTACCTTTAATGATACCGATGGAAGTGGATTTTATGGTTTTGCTTTATATCCTCAATTAAGTACATCAGAAAATTTCACCATTGGATTAAGAGGAGAATATTTTGGAGTTCATTCAGAGGGCGTTGACGATGAAACAGTACTTGCAGCAACAATTTCTGCAAATTTCAAAATAGATGATCTGACCTTAATTCCAGAATTCCGACTTGATAATTGGTCTGATGAGGTTTACTTTGATAATGACATGGAGCCATCAAAACAGCTTTCATCATTTTTAATTGCAGCAGTCTATAATTTTTAACAAAATAAAATAAATCAAACTATGAAAAAAGTTGAAGCCATTATTAGAAAATCAAAATTTTCTGATGTGAAGAATGCCCTTCATGACGTGGGAGTTAATTTCTTTTCCTATTGGGATGTTACCGGACTTGGTAATGAAAAAGAGGGTCATGTCTATCGCGGTGTTAGCTATAGTACAAGTGATATTCAAAGACGCTTTATTTCTATTGTTGTCAATGACGATTTTGAAGAGATCACCGTATCGACAATTCTCAAAGCTGCCTCCACTGGTGAAGTTGGTGATGGAAAGATCTTTGTTAGCGACATCAATGAAGCTTACCGAATAAGAACCGGCGAAAAAGGAAAAGAAACTTTAAACTAATCATTTAGCATTTTATTTTATGGAACTATTAACTACAAACAATGTATGGATGATGATCTGTACAGCACTCGTTTTCTTTATGCATTTAGGATTTGCATTTTTGGAAATTGGTTTAACAAGACAAAAGAACACACTTAACATATTATTCAAAAATATTTTTATCATCACAGTAGGTTTACTGCTTTATTGCCTGGTAGGATTTAATTTGATGTATCCTGGTTTTTCAGAAGAAGCCATTGGATTATTCGGATTTGCCGGCTGGGGTCTCGATGCTCCTGTTGTAGAAGGTGCTTTAGACCTTAGTTATAATGAAGGATATACATATTGGACGGATTTCCTATTTCAAGGGATGTTTGCAGCAACAGCGGCCACCATAGTTTCAGGAGCAGTCGCGGAACGCATTAAAATAGGCCCTTTTATGATTTTCACAATATTATACGTTGGCCTCGTATATCCCATCGCAGGGTCTTGGAAATGGGGCGGTGGATTTTTGCAAAAATTAGACACGCCATTTTATGATTTTGCTGGCTCTACTCTTGTTCATTCTGT
This sequence comes from Flavobacteriaceae bacterium, assembly GCA_013001285.1. GTDB lineage: Bacteria > Bacteroidota > Bacteroidia > Flavobacteriales > Flavobacteriaceae > JABDMU01. Next base: position 901 of record JABDMU010000048.1, on the reverse strand, counting down.
TGGTGGATGGGCAGCCGTTGTAGCAGTTTGTCTTCTTGGATCCCGAATCGGAAAATTCAAAAATGGGAAAATTCAAGCCATACCAGGCCATAATATTCCATTGGCAACAGCTGGGGTTTTGATCTTATGGTTAGGTTGGTTCGGATTCAATGGCGGATCAGTTCTTTCAGCTGATCCAGGAGCGACGTCACTTACACTTGTCACGACCTGTTTGGCAGCCGCAGCTGGAGGTGTAGTTGCAGCAATGGTATCTGCAGTAAAATTCAAAAACCTGGATCTAACCATGTTCTTAAATGGAATTCTTGGTGGATTAGTTGCAATTACAGCAGGTGCAGATCAAATGTCACCAACAGATTCTATATTAATTGGAGCGATAGCCGGAGCCATTATTGTTATTGCGGTCTCACTCATAGACCGTTTAAGACTGGATGACCCGGTTGGTGCGATTGCAGTCCATTTGGTATGTGGTATTTGGGGTACATTGGCCGTTGGTTTATTTGGAAATTTGGCAGGGTTCGGCCAGTTTGTTAGTCAACTGATTGGCGTAGGGTCTTATGCTGCAATTTGTATTTTTTCATCATTTATCATCCTATTTGGATTGAAAAAAATTGTAGGTATAAGAGTATCTGAACGCGAAGAACTAGAAGGTCTAGATGTATATGAGCATGGTATGAATGCTTATCCCGATTTTAGAATGAATGAACATTAATTTTGTTTAGTTATCTTGTTAAGAAAAAGCCTTGGAAGTAAAATTCCGAGGCTTTTTTGATCTATGCTGAATTTCGACTTGCGTTGATATTACCGAATAATGAACGTGTCACAATTTTTTCAAATATTTCAATCTGATGTGTGTCTTTAACTTTAGCTTTGTTGAGCTCCTGGAGTTTTTTTAAGGCGTACT
>JABDMU010000023.1 GCA_013001285.1 Flavobacteriaceae bacterium | reverse complement strand
TCTTCTACATAAAGTACAACGTCATTTGAGTACACATAAGAATTTGGACCTACATAAAGATCGGTTTGAGCCGAGGACCAGCCCCAAAAAAATAGGCTAAAGAGTATTAGATATTTTTTCATAATCTCAGTCTTTAGTGTCTAATAATTTGACAACTTTAGATTCTAGATTACTTAACCGTTCTTTCAACGCCGAAATTTCGTCATTTTGATTCTCTATTAAGACCTGTTGCTCCTTAATGGCTTGAGTTAATATTGGAATCATGCCCATGTAGTTCACCATTTTTATATCTACTTTTTCCATGGTTTCCGATGACATGTCATCTGACTTTCTAGTATTCGTAGAATTTAAAAGGATGAATTTATCCTTGACCATTTCAGGGATTATCGCTTCAATTTCCTGAGCAATATAACCGTAAGTCAATTGGTTCTCAGGAAGAGCTCCTGGGTACTTATCGGTATCAAAATAATAAGTAACTGGATTAATTGCATTGATTTTTTCCAATATGTTAGACATAGGTTGGATGTCTCTTTTTAATTTTTGGTCAGAAGCAGTAAAGATTGTTCCTCCTACATAAACATCGGCATTAAAATATCCTGCGAATCCTGCATATGCAGGCGGAGGAGTGAGTGTTAATGATCCATATACGCCAATGCCATCTTCATTATTATTATGGCCTTCTACACCACTGGTAGCAAGTGCACCTCCAGTACCATTTAATGCCAATCCAATAACGCCTTGGGTTTGATTCGTGTTTCCAGAATAATTTGTTGTACCCATCAGAACCCTACTGCCATTGGTGGCATTTGAATGTTGAAATCTTGCGAGTCCACCTCCCGCCGAGTTATTATCCCATTGGGCTACCCAGCCTGTGAAGCCGTCTGATACAAATTGAAATTGACCTGCGGGTGTGTTGGTATTTATTCCCAACCTATTGTTAGTTCCGTCAATAAAAAACATGTTGGTTCGATTATCCGTGGCAACTCTAAAATCATGAGCGCCTTCAGATTCATTAAATGTGGCATCTTCAGTTACCGTAAGTTGGGCTGATGGATTGGTTGTTCCAATTCCTACACCAACTTGTGCAATTAAGATCGAAGTAAAAAATAATAGGCAAAAAGTAAAGATTTGAAGCTGCAACGATTTAGTAATTTTTCTCATAATTTTGCAGTCTTAAGGATTTTACAATTTAAAAAATTTAATTTGAGTAACTTCGTTGGGCTGAATTAGTTATCAACTAAAATCGATTAAATGTCGATTTAACAGGTTATTTGGTAAAATTAATATGAAAAACAACAGAATTTACACAATAGCGTTCATAGTAATAGGCTCAATTCTAGTCATTTATTCACAGGGTGATATAAAAAACGAATTAGTATTGGTGTTACTCGGAATTGTGTTTTTAATGTTTGGCTTGTTCCGGATCAATTCTGGGATCTCATCAAAAAAGATTGAAGATGAGTACATCAAATCTGAAGAAGAAGAATGAAATTTAAAGTAGGTGATAAGGTCATGGTGATGGATGAGAATTATTCTGGTGAAATAATTTCGTTAATTAAGCAGGTCGCTACCATCGAAACTGAGGATGGGTTTCTATTGGAGTTTCCGTTAGATCAGTTGATCAAAATGGAAAGCTATAAATCAGACATATTAACTTCAATTAGTCATGTGCCTAATAAAGATATTGAAACGAAGCCTAAGCACAACAAACTCTTAAAACCTTCAAAAAACAAGTCTCAACCTGTATTTGAAGTGGATCTTCATATTGAAAAATTGTTGCCTAAATATCGACAAATGAACAACCATGAAATTCTAACATATCAATTAGAAACAGCACAACGTCAATTAGAATTTGCCATTCGAAAACGGATTCAACATGTGGTTTTTATTCATGGTGTTGGCGATGGTGTTTTACGAACAGAATTAGAATATCTGTTCAAACGCTATGATGGGATTTCTTTTGAAGAGGCCAGTTATCAAAAGTATGGTCAAGGTGCCACCCAAATTTACATTCAGCAAAACGCACAGCGCAACTAATTATCAATATCGATTTCAAATGTGCCTAAGTCAATAACATCAGCACTTAACAGATCAATATCTACATTTAATATTGTAAACAATACGCTAACTGTTCGTGTGAACGAATTGGAATTATTATTAGTATTGATAAACTCTTCGGTGGCATCAACATCAAGAAATCTAGGAGCAATTGCTGCATCTGCAAAGTCGTCGAATAAATTTCCATTTAAGTTTTCGTCCTCATTTCTCGTTAAAATACCATCATTGTCATCGTCTGTATCCAGGTAATCCGGCTCATCTGATCCATCGGTGTTTTGTGCATCAGATAGGTCGCCATCACCATCTGGATCAGGATTTTCATCTTTGGTAGGTACATTATCTCCATCATCATCCTCATCAATATAATTCGGAATGCCATCACCATCAGTGTCATCATCTTCCAAGTCGCCATTATTGTTGATGTCTTCTAATTCGGAAGGTATGTCGTCATTGTCATCATCAACAAAGGTAGTTAAGTAATTCACCGTGCCTGTAGAGGCTTCGTAATCTTCGGTAATTGAAACTGTTGATGAAGGGATCTCTTCACAAATCAATCCAGATGGATCGCCATCATATTTTCTGTAATTAAATCGAACCGAACTTCCGTTTATTACAAAGGATCCTTCAAAGGGTGTGGTACTCGGATTAAAAATATTATCGTTTGTTGAATTTGATGGAAACAGTAGGGTTAGTGATTCAAAAGGATCAGTTTTAGTGTCATAGATCACATAATTGTCACTGTTTTCATCACCACAGCGAGACAGTTCCTTATCAAAATCTAAATTCACTGAAAGCACATCGCCATCGTCACAAGAACTTAACACAATAATCAAACAAAATAGCAAACTTATGGATCGACACATAGAAATGAAATTTGAACAAAAATAATGCAATTGATTTTTATAACGCAGGGAATGGATAATAATTTTATTTCAGTTATTTTTGCTGCTTATTATACGCATGATGAAGTCCGTTTATTTTGATAATGCTGCCACGACACCCATAAGACCTGAGGTGGTAGAAGCTATGACTAATTCATTAAAAAATAATTTCGGAAATGCTTCATCATCACATAGTTATGGTAGATCATCAAAATCTATTGTTGAAAGTGCTCGAAAATCCATTGCAAGCCATTTCAATGCCAGTGCAGGTGAGATCATTTTTACTTCTGGAGGCACCGAAGCCGATAATTTAGCCTTAAGAAGTGCCGTAAGAGATCTGCAAGTTACTCACGTGATCACTTCAAGAATAGAGCATCATGCCATCCTCCATACTTTAGATCAATTGCAAAACGAATACAAACTTGAAGTTTCTTTTGTGAATGTTGATGATCAAGGTGACCTCGATCTTAAACATTTAAAAACCTTGCTGGAATCAAGTGAAAAAACTTTAGTAACCTTAATGCATGTTAATAATGAAATTGGAAATTTATTAGACTTGCAAGAGGTTGCCGAACTATGCAAAGCACATGACGCTTTGTTTCATAGCGATTGCGTACAGTCGGTTGGGCATTTTTCAATTGATGTTGAGAAAACTCCCATCGATTTTTTTGCTGCAAGTGCTCATAAATTCCATGGACCTAAAGGTGTAGGCTTTTGTTATATCCGTAAAAATTCTGGACTAAAGCCACTTATTTTTGGAGGTGAACAGGAGCGAGGTTATCGTGCAGGAACAGAAAGTATTCATAATATCATTGGCTTGGAAAGAGCATTAGATCTGGCTTACAAAAACCTTGACAAGGAAAGTCGGTTTATTGAAGATATCAAGACCTATTTCATACAACAATTAAAGAGCATTATTCCCGATATCAAATTCAATGGTTTTTCGGGTGACAAGAAAAGAAGCACCTATACCTTAGTGAATGTGCAATTACCGATTTCTGCTGATAAGGCCGCCATGCTATTATTTCAGCTTGATTTAAAAGGCATAGCCTGTTCAAAAGGAAGTGCTTGTCAGAGTGGAAGTTCTCAGGGATCTCACGTTCTTGCCGAGCTTCAGAAGGATACTGACTTGAATTTCCCGTCGATTCGTTTTTCGTTCAGTATTTATAATACCAAAGCGGAAGTGGATTATGTTATTTCTGTTTTAAAGGAACTACTCAACAATTAGAACTGCATACCCAGCCTCACATTAAAGACGCGAGGTGTTAAGTAATTTGGAATGGCATATTGTCTTTTACTGTAAACATCACGCACCCAAGTATTGGTAATGGAATTCTGAACATCAAACATATTGAAGATCTCTATACCCACATCAAATGCTTTAAAATGACGTTTCCAACCTGAGTCATAGGTCTTTTTGGCATCCACAAGCACATAGGATATGCCGAGATCAGCCCGTTTGTAATCAGGTAATCTGTTTTGAAAATCATACGGATCAGCATAACTGGGCGAACCTCCGGGAACACCTGTATTATAGACCAAATTCAGATACATTTTTAGGTCAGGAATGTTGGGCACATAATCCTGAAAAAGTATTCCAAATTTTAAACGTTGATCGGTTGGTCTTGATATATAACCGCGATCATCTATATTTTCCTCTGTTTTTAAATAACCGAAACTAAACCATGACTCTGTACCTGGAACGAACTCACCATTCAATCTGAAATCGATGCCATAAGCATAAGCTTCGGCGTTGTTCTTAGCGCGATAACGAATCCTGACGTTTTCAACGGTATACGGATTCACATCTGTTAATTTCTTATAATAGGCTTCTGTTACCAATTTAAAAGGACGTTCCCACATGTCAAAACTATATTCATTTCCAAGGACAATATGAAACGATTTTTGAGCCTTAGTATTCGGATTGACAACACCTGAAGAATCTCTTAACTCCCTATAAAATGGTGGTTGATAATACAAGCCAGTACCTAAACGGAATAACATATCACTTTCCCAATTGGGTTTAATAGCAAACTGTGCTCTCGGACTAAAAACGGTTTGAGAACTGGAGGCAATGCTATCGCCATTTACGGTCCAATTATGTACACGTACTCCAGCATTATAAAACACATCGTGCTCACCTAGAGTAGAACGCTGGCTCCATTGACCATAAGCCTGAATTCTATCGATCTTGGTATTATTGGTAGCTCTTATGTTTTGAAAAGGCACCAATGGACCTACATACGGTGAATAGGGTTGTTCATTGAAGGCATCAATATTTGGTGGATTGATAGAAAACCCAGCCGAATCGATCACTTCCCATTCTACAATGCGGTCTCTAATATCTTCATGAGTATACTTCACTGACCATTCAAAATTATGATCATCGACATCGTAATAACCTTTGTGCTCAACATTGGTAATTAAAGCATCTAGATCATTTCTGGCATGATTTAATTGAGCACCAATGCCTTCGCTAAATTCGACTTCACCAAGATCTTCATCGCCTATATTGCTGTTAACTTCGCCTAAACGGTATTGTGCAAGAATATCGAAATATTCCTCTTCAGTAGTATGATAAGCCGAAGCGATCAACTTAAGAGTCAGGTCTTCGCTAGCAAAGAAACTGCCTTTAAAAGCTCCGAAATAGGTTTGGTATTGATCTTTTTCTTGTCCGTCATAAAAAACAAGTAAAGCCAAGGGATTATCTAGTGTGCCAAAATTCGTTTGCCGAGTTTCTGGCTCGTAATTGTATTTATTTATGGACGCATTCCCTAAAAAACTCAAATGAAATTTATCGGTAAATTTATAGGTCAAATACGCTTGTGCATCAGCAAATTTAGGATCGTAATTCGTTTCGGTTTGCTTGGCTTTTACCAATAAACTATTGTCCCGATAGCGTAGGCCAACTATGCCTGACAACTTCGAATCTTTAGAAATAGCTTCGGCAGTAAGACTCCCGCCTAATAAACTGAGGTCTGTACTGATTCCAAATTGTATAGGATTGCGATAGGTAATATCAAGAACGGAAGATAGTTTATCTCCATATTTCGCCTGAAAACCGCCAGCTGAAAATTCAACATTTCTAACAAGATCGGTATTTACAAAACTCAGCCCTTCTTGTTGACCTGATCGCACGAGAAATGGTCTGTATACTTCAATGTCGTTGACATAAACTAAATTCTCATCAAAGTTGCCACCGCGTACAGAATATTGCGTACTCAATTCGTTGGTAATATTAACTCCAGGTAAGGTCTTTAATAAATTTTCTACTCCTGGTTGTGCACCTTTTATAGTACGCACAATTTCAGGATCGATGGTTGTGATCCCTTCAACACGTTTGCGTTGATTGCCACGAACAATTACGGTAGCAATTTGTTCGACCTCAAGATTCATAACTGGGTTGAATTCAAACTCCTCGCCATTTTTCAAGTTAAAAGTCACCGTCACATTTTTATGATTGACATGGGAAAACCGAACAGTTATATCTTGATTCGCAGGAATTTTTAAAATATAGAAGCCATTTTCATTTGTAGTTGTTCCTAAAGCGTTGGCCTTAATGTTGACACCTTCAATAGGTTGGTTCATATCGTCAAGAATGATACCGCGAAGTGTCGCATTTTGTGCAAGACTTAAAATAGGAAGGACGATGAAAAAAAATGGAAGAAAAAGTTGCTTAAATTTCAAGGTTGTGATCTATTTTCTGTAAAACGTTGCTTCAAATGTAGAACTATTTCCAACATTATCTGTAACAATCACCTTTAAAATGTTCTTTGTATCAGAAATAATATTATCATTAAAATCGTAAACCAAAGTATTTTTCTTATAATCATATTCCATCAATATCCATTTTCCATTTATGGTTGCTCGATAATTATTTACACCTGTGGTTTCATCATCAATTTTCAATTTCAGATATCTGTATTTGCTTAACCATTTTCCATCTTGGAAGTTCATGGCAGAGATCGTAGGGTCGTCCAGATCCATGGCTAGGGTATAGGTGCCTAAGTTTTTCGTACGACACGTCAACACATCACCTTTTTTTCGCGTATTAGCATAATACAATTTTCCCCAATCAGATACAGAAGCGATGTACAATTTGTTTCTATCCTTTGGGTCATATTTTGAAACGTCAAAATTGATGTAAAAATATTTTTGAGCAGGTACTGTATTGTTGTGCAATTTTAAGGTATCGCTATTGACACTGAAATCCATAAAGAAATCGTCGTAAAAGGTATTCTTTGGAAAGTTCACCGAAATATGATCCTGTTCAAGGGTGATCGCCTGATCAGCAAATATAAAATGTTCTGTGGCCTTAATTTTTTTCGGTTCAATGGTGTCGACTTTTTTACCAGTAATAGGAATTGTGAGCCAGGATTCATTCCCTTTATAATCCATTAATCGCACTTTATATACCGAAGCTGTGCTGTCTTCAATAATGACATATCCATTGTCGTTAGCATACTTGTACATGCTTAAAGGATTGTTTGGTTGTATGAATAATTTCTGGATTCTGGACGTATTCTTTTTCCAGAACGCGTAATCTATAAGTCTGTTAAGATGCTTGGTCTCATCAAATGAGAACCGTTTAAAATCGATTTCAATGCTTTTGTTGCCATTAAAAAAGGATTGAATGTTCCAGAGTCCGTTTTTATTGCTGGCGAAATCTTGTCGATCATATGAAACCACGCCAAAACCAATACGACCAGATGCTACGATTTTTTCAGTTGAATAATCACCGTTAGCCTTTTTATTGACCTTCAATTCTTTCATTTCGTTTGAGCTATCAATATGAGCATCACCATCAATTGGGTATGCAAAAGCTCTTAATACCATTGGCGCTCGCGTATCTTTAATATCGAATCCGAATAGCATGGGATTGATAGGACGTTCCTGTTTATCCCGAATTTCGAAATGCAAATGAGGTCCACCGGAACCTCCTGTATTTCCGCTAAAAGCAATGAGTTCCTGAGTCTCTATTTTAAGTTCATCGGGATTTGGAAAAATCTCGATTTCGTAAGATTCATTTTCATATTGCTTCTGTTTGATACATTCTTCGATCTTAGGCGCAAATTTTTGAAGATGCGCATAAACCGTCACATAGCCATTAGGGTGTGTGATATAGAGCGCTTTACCATAGCCGTAATGTGAAATTTTTATCCGGCTCACATAGCCTTCTGCTGACGCATAAACTTTTAAACCTTGTCGGCCCTGTGTCTTGATATCTAATCCTGAATGAAAGTGATTTGATCGTAATTCTGCAAAGGTGCCAGAGAGCACTAAGGTAATATCTAAAGGCGATTGAAAGTAATCCTGAGGATAGGGGTTTTGAGCCTGTAGAAAGGTTGAGCAAAAAATTATGGCTAAATAAATGTATCGCATATTTTCTATATTACTGCTAAAGTATTAAATTGATTTTAATATCCAAAGACTATAACAAACAGTTATAAACATTATTGTTTTTATAAGAAAAGAAACTTGATTTTAAATAAATCACAAAACAATTGTAATTCTCTTTTAGGTATGTTAACTTTGTGAGATAAGTATTGAATTTTATAGATGAGTAATATTGAGTTTGTTGTAGATTCTTTAGAGAATAGAATAAGTAAAGTTCTGCATAAATTGGAAGTTTTGAAGCAAACAAACACCAATCTAAGTGATGAATTGGCACGAACTCAAGAACGGTTACTTCAACAAGATGAAATAATTTCATCATGGGAAGAAAAATATAACACGCTCAAAATGGCAAATTCATTACTTGGCAGTGACGAAAACAAAAAGGAAACGAAGCTTAAAATAAATGCATTAATTAGGGACATTGACCATTGTATTGGACAATTATCTGAATAATGTTTTGTAAATTAGATGTCAGAAAAGCTTAAAATAAAGCTATCTATAGCAAACCGAGTATATCCATTGACGATAGAACCAAGTCAGGAAGAAGGATTACGTAAGGCAGCTCAAAAGATTGACACTATGATCAAACAATTTGAGCAGAGTTATTCCGTTAGAGATAAACAAGATGTACTGGCCATGTGTGCTTTACAATTTGCCTCTCAAACGGAGCAAAATGTGATAGATAAAGATAATATGAATGAAGAGGTCGATCAAAAGCTTCGGGCTTTAGATCAACTTTTAAAAGAGCACTTGAGTGCTTAAGTTCTTTAAAATATATTAGGTTACTGCCTACATTAGTTATTTTTTTTGATAAACTCAACATTATTTCTTTAAAAAGGGTGAGTTTAGATTGTAAAAGCAAGCTGCCTTTGAGCAGATCCTTGACCAGTTTGTTAGCCCTAAACCTGTTTTTCAGGAGTTTATACAGAATCCAAAACTAGTGTAGGCTTTTTTTTATTCAATAATTAACTAAATGAACATGGATACAAACACAATTTTAATTGGTGTTGGCGCAATAATTCTCGGATTGATCATTGGCTTTATCATAGCTAAAATGCTTGAAAAGAACAATGCTTCAAAGCTCATAAAATCTGCAAAAAAGGAGGCGAATTCAATTTTGAAAGAAGCCAAACATGAAGGCGAATCGATAAAAAAAGATAAAATTCTTCAAGCCAAAGAAAAATTTATTGAATTAAAATCGGAGCATGAGAAAGTGATCCTGAGTCGCGACAAAAAAATAGCAGAATCTGAGAAACGAGCGCGCGACAAGGAATCTCAAATATCTTCGGAACTCGCCAAAAATAAAAAGGCAAATCAAGAACTTGAAGAAAAAGTCAAGGACTATAATCACCGACTAGAATTTATTGATAAACGAAAGCAGGAGCTTGATAAGTTGCATAAAAGTCAAGTACAGCAATTAGAGGTAATTTCTCAACTTTCGGCTGAAGATGCGAAAGAGCAATTAGTTGAATCCTTAAAAGGAGAAGCTAAAAATGATGCCATGGCATATGTTCAAGATAAAATGGAGGAGGCCAAAATGACGGCTCAGCAAGAAGCAAAAAAAATAATCATAAACACCATTCAACGTGTTGGAACCGAAGAAGCCATTGATAATTGTGTGTCAGTATTCAATATAGAATCAGACGATATCAAGGGTCGAATTATTGGTAGAGAAGGCCGTAATATTCGGGCTATCGAATCTGCAACAGGGGTAGAGATCATTGTTGATGACACGCCTGAAGCCATTATATTGTCATGTTTCGATCCTGTAAGAAGAGAGATCGCAAGATTATCACTTCACAAATTGGTAACCGATGGCCGTATTCATCCCGCACGTATCGAAGAGATCGTTAAGAAAACCACCAAGCAGATCGATCAAGAGATCATTGAGGTAGGTAAACGTACTGTAATTGATTTAGGAATTCACGGACTTAATCCTGAATTAATAAAAGTGATTGGCCGTATGAAATACAGATCGTCTTATGGGCAGAATTTATTACAACACTCAAGGGAAGTTGCCAAATTATGTGGCGTCATGGCTGCCGAATTAGGCATCAATCCGAAATTAGCCAAAAGAGCAGGTCTTTTACATGATATTGGAAAAGTACCAGATGCTGAATCTGACATGGAAACACCACATGCGATTCTTGGTATGAAATGGGCTGAAAAACATGGTGAAAAACCTGAAGTATGTAATGCAATTGGGGCTCACCATGATGAAATTGAAATGACCTCATTATTATCTCCAATTGTTCAAGTCTGCGATGCTATTTCAGGGGCAAGGCCAGGAGCACGTCGTCAAGTATTAGACTCATATATACAACGTTTAAAAGACTTAGAAGATATTGCCTTCGGATTCTCAGGAGTTAAAAAGGCTTATGCAATTCAAGCAGGACGCGAGCTTCGTGTTATTGTTGAAAGCGAAAAGGTTTCTGATGAAAAAGCAGGACAATTATCTTTTGAGATCTCGCAAAAGATCCAAACAGATATGACCTATCCGGGTCAGGTGAAAGTTACTGTGATCAGAGAAACTAGAGCTGTAAATATAGCGAAGTAAATAGTACTTCCATTTAATATTTAAGGCATTCCAATGGGATGCCTTTTTTTTATTTCCTCGGATGATATTTGTGGATGACATCTTTTAAATGCCGATTATCAACATGCATATAGATCTCAGTTGTTGTGATACTTTCATGGCCAAGCATGAGCTGAATGGAGCGTAGGTCGGCACCATTTTCTAATAAATGCGTCGCAAAGGAATGTCTGAAGGTATGAGGCGATATCGTTTTTTTGATACCAGCCTTTTCAGCCTGTTGTTTCACAATAGTAAAGATCATGGCACGAGTTAATTGTTTACCTCTTCTGTTAAGGAACAAGGTATCTTCGTGATCCTTTTGGACTGGAATATGTATACGAACTTCATTCTTATACATATTTATGTATTTATAAGTGCTAGTTGCAATAGGAACGAACCGTTGTTTATTTCCTTTTCCAGTAACTTTTATAAAGCCCTCATCAAAAAACAGATCTGATATTTTTAAGTTGGTCAATTCACTAACCCGAAGACCACAACTATATAAGGTTTCTAGAATGGCGCGATTGCGCTCACCTTGTGGATGGGAAAGGTCAATGCTCTTGATGAGCTTGTCAATTTCCTCGATGGCTAATGTGTCTGGTAATTTACGTCCAATTTTTGGCGATTCGATGAGTGCCAGTGGATTGGTCTTCCGATAATCTTCAAAGACTAGGAAATCGAAAAAGCTTCGTAATCCAGAAATGATCCTGGACTGACTGCGTGCGTTCACCGATTTAGCGATATGGTAAATAAAAGATTGAATCGTTTCGTTGTCAATATTTAAGGGACTTGCTTTTATTTCATGTAATTCTAAATAAGTAACGAGTTTCTGAACATCAAAAAGATAATTCTCAATTGTATTGATTGAAAGTCCGCGTTCTATTTTTAAAAAACGACTATAATCCTGTATGGCACTGGTCCAATTCATGGTTGAAAATTTCACTTATTAACATTTTGTGCGTAAAAAATTACGCGTATAAACTCTTAATATTAAGGATATTATAAAGTTTTAAACATAAAAATTTGGTTATTGTTAATAATTTTTATTTAATTTGGATTGAAATTAATCAAAATCTAAATTTACAAATTATGAAAAAATTATTAGTACTAGCAGTAATCGCGTTATTCACAATTAACTCAAATGCTCAAGAGGGTTTTAAAGTTGGGGTCAACGCTGGTATTCCAGTTGGTGATTTTAGCGACTTCCTTTCATTTACAGCGAGTTTGGACCTTTCTTATGATTGGGCAGTTTCTGAAGGTTTTAATGCAGGTCTTATTTCAGGTATTACTTACAATTTTGGAAAAGACGGTATTGATGCACTAAAGTATGCTCCAATTGCTGCCTTAGCAAGAGTTAATGTATCAGACGAATTTGAACTCGGTGCCGATATTGGTATGGCCGTTTCTTTAGAATCTGGTGGTGGAAGTGACTTCTACTGGAGACCAGTTGTTGCTTACGCACTCAATGAAACGACAGATATCCAAGCATCTTATAGCAATGTAAGTGGTGATGGCGTTACATTATCTAGTTTTAATCTAGGTGCGGCATTTAGATTTTAATTCACCCAAGAATATAATTAATTAGAAGAGGGAGGCCGAAATGCTTCCCTTTTTTTATTAAAAATATGAGAGATATAATTATTATGCAATTTGATTAAAAAAATATTTCTTAACTTTATACTATACTACATATTTGACCTTCAATACCTTGCATTGACAGTCATGGCTCACTAGCCCTTTATTTTCCACCTTAGCTTTTACTTATACACACTTTATTTTTTTTTTAGGAGAACTTGGCCTTTCATGTTATTAATTGAGAATATTAATATTTTAAATTATATAATTATGAAAAAACCAATCTTTTTAATTCTAATTGTAACACTCATTTTTATGAGTTGTGCTGGAACCCGTATGGGAGTTGTAGTGGGTCCAAATTTTTCTAATGTTGTCGGCGATCAAGCCGATTCATGGAAAACTAAAACTTCAATTCATGGTGGTGTTGTTGCTGATTTGCCGGTTGATGACAAAATCTCAATTCAACCGGGTCTTATTTATTCATCGCAAGGTGCAGATTATAGTGAAAGCGCATTTTCGGGGACGGTAAATCTCGACTACCTTAACATTCCCATTATGGGAAAATTTGAAGTCGCTGAAGGCTTTAATGTACAAGTCGGTCCTCAGGTCGGATTCCTTCTATCAGCAAAAGACAAAGAAGATGGTGAGCCGGATGTGGATGTCAAAGATTTTGTTAAAAGCACCGATTTTGGTGTGAACATTGGGGTTGGATATGAACTAGCCAATGGCCTTAATTTTGGCGCGCGTTATAATTTGGGGTTAAGTGATCTCAATGATGATCCTGATTTATCAGATGAAGGTGTCAAATGGAAAAATAGTGTTATTCAAATATCGATTGGATATTTATTCGATCTCACCAAAAAAGAATAATGAAAAGGGAAGCATTTAATGCTTCCCTTTTTTTTGTAAAAATTCGACCGAAATCAATTTTCTTCCTATATTCACTCTAGCAAATACTATAAAATACGCTTTACAATGAAAAAAATAATCTATGTATTATCACTTATAATAGGAACGGTTGCAGTTACTCAAGCTCAGGTTACCTATGGTTTTAAAGCAGGAGGGAACCTTGCAAAATTCACAGATAACAGCGATTTTGAATTCAAATTCGGAATGCATTTTGGTGGTGTTGCAAATATTCAGTTATCAGATGCTTTTTCGCTTCAGCCCGAACTTTTGTATTCCGCACAAGGCTACAGACAGAATTTCAATGGACAAAAAGTAAGAGCTAAAGTCGATTATTTTAATATTCCAATTCTTGGAAGTTATCAAATAACGGAAGGCCTTGAACTACAGTTTGGTCCACAAATAGGGATAAACATAAGAAAGGAATTAGAAGTTGATGAGCAAGAAGGGGGATCCATTTTTGTTAACGATATCGATGCGAGTGCCGCCTTTGGAATAAAATATTTTTTCGATGATTATGTTTTTACTCAATTAAGAGGAACTTTTGGTTTAACCGAAGTTCTAACCAATTCAGGTTATAAAAACCTCGTCATAAGTTTGTCTCTAGGTGTGATGCTGGATAGTCCGATAGATGAAGAGAATTATGAAGAAATGGACTAATCATTAAAAATCTTACATTTGCCTCATGAAAAAATTGATCATCATAAATGGTCCAAACCTTAATCTTCTAGGAACTCGAGAGCCTGAAATTTACGGAAGCTTATCCTTTACTGAATTCTTAGATGAACTTCGGGCTAAG
Organism: Flavobacteriaceae bacterium; assembly: GCA_013001285.1. Lineage (GTDB taxonomy): Bacteria > Bacteroidota > Bacteroidia > Flavobacteriales > Flavobacteriaceae > JABDMU01. Next base: position 27,678 of record JABDMU010000023.1, on the reverse strand, counting down.
TATTTTGATATGTCTATTGACTATTTTCAATCTAATATTGAAGGAGAACTCATTGATAAAATTCAAGAAGCTGGCTTTTCTTATGATGGTATTATTTTAAATGCAGCTGCTTACACGCATACCTCTGTGGGTATTGGTGATGCTGTTAAAGCTGTAGAATCACCTGTTATTGAAGTGCACATCTCTAATACATTTGCCAGAGAAGATTTCAGACATCAATCTTTTATTTCACCTAATGCCAAGGGTGTGATCTTAGGCTTTGGACTTCAGAGCTACGAATTGGCCATTCAAAGTTTTATATAAAAAAAGACGATCAAATCGATCGCCTTTTTAATTACACCATATATTTTCTATAAGTGAATGACTTCGTCATAAGCTGCGGCAACTGCCTCCATAACCGCTTCACTCATTGTAGGATGTGGATGTACAGCCTTTAGTACTTCATGTCCTGTGGTCTCTAGTTTTCGTCCAAGAACCGCTTCAGCGATCATATCGGTGACACCTGCACCAATCATATGGCAACCTAACCATTCGCCGTATTTAGCATCAAAGATCACCTTTACAAAGCCTTCTTTCGCTCCTGAAGCAGATGCTTTTCCGGAGGCTGAAAATGGAAAATTTCCAACTTTAATATCATAGCCTTGTTCTTTGGCTTGCGCTTCGGTTAATCCTACACTGGCAATTTCAGGAGAACAATAGGTACAGCCTGGAATATTACCATAATCTAAAGCTTCAACATGCTGACCAGCAATTTTTTCGACACATAGAATGCCTTCGGCAGAAGCTACGTGCGCCAACGCTTGCCCTGGAGTAACATCTCCAATTGCATAATAGCCAGGAATGTTAGTTTGGTAATAATCATTAACAATGATCTTATCTTTATCGACAACAATCCCTACATCTTCTAAGCCAATGTTCTCTATATTTGTTTTAATACCTACTGCTGAAAGTACAACATCGGCTTCCAGAACTTCTTCGCCTTTTTTCGTTTTTACGGTAGCCTTAACACCTTTTCCTGATGTATCTACACTAGTTACTTCGGCTGAGGTCATAATCTTAATGCCACTTTTCTTAAAGCTTCGTTCTAGTTGTTTTGAAACATCATCGTCCTCTACTGGAACAATCTTTGGCAAATATTCTACTATGGTCACCTCGGTTCCCATAGCTTTATAGAAATATGCAAATTCGACACCAATAGCACCAGAACCTACAACGATCATTTTACTAGGTTGTTTATCTAATGACATGGCCTCACGATAGCCGATTACTTTTTTACCATCCTGTGGTAAACTCGGTAATTCTCTTGATCGCGCTCCAGTTGCAATAATAATATGGTCAGCGCTATATTCTTTTCCATCAACATCAACCTTTTTCCCAGGCTTGATCTTTCCAAATCCTTCAATGACATCGATCTTATTTTTCTTCATTAGAAACTGAACACCCTTACTCATACCATCAGCCACACCACGACTTCGTTTTACGACAGCACCAAAATCTTTATCGGCATCCTTTACAGACAAGCCATAGTCTTCGGCATGTTTTAAATATTCGAATACCTGAGCTGATTTCAACAATGCCTTAGTTGGAATACATCCCCAATTCAAACAGACGCCGCCTAAATTTTCCTTTTCAATAATGGCTGTTTTGAAACCTAATTGTGATGCGCGAATGGCAGTCACGTAACCACCAGGACCACTTCCTAGAACAATAATATCGTATTTACTCATATGAATTTTTTTAGTCGGTTTAAGACGCTACGAATTTACAAAACCAAAATGTAATATTAAAGGCCTAAGGTAAAATGTCTTTAGCTTTTCTTTTTATTGAATTTATCCTGATTAAAGGCTTGAGATTTTCCCTTCGGAATTGATAAAGATTTCCAGTGATCACCTGCTATTATTTTAGTAGCATATACAATTTGTCCAACATGGTAGGCATAATGCATCATTTGTCGGTTGATGGCTTCAGTAACGGTATGACCTTCACGCCTGATATAAATTATACGGTCGAGGTCTTCAACTGTTAATGGTGTTATTGCATTAAATAAGCAATCCCATCCTTTTTGCCATGCTGAAATCATTTCGTGTTTTGACCTATAACTATCCTCAAATTCTCGATCACGATGTCGCCATTCTTTTTCGCCATCTTCTTCAAAAAAATTGGTCCAACGTGACAGCATATTACCAACCATATGTTTCACTATTATGGCAATATTATTAGATTGTTGGTTAAAATTGCTGTGAATAGTTTCGTCATTTAGAAACTCAAAAGACCGATCTCCTAAGCTTTTATAATATTCAAATTGCTTGATGACACTTTTAAGGTAACTACTCATTATCGGGAATAAATTTTAAAGCAGCGCCATTGATACAATGTCTTTTTCCGGTGGTATCTCTTGGGCCATCATTAAACACATGGCCAAGATGTCCGCCACAGGTGGCGCAATGTTCTTCAGTTCTGGCATAACCAATGTCATAATCTGTAGAAAATTCAACATTTCCTTCAATTTCACGATCAAAACTGGGCCAACCTGTACCCGAATTAAATTTATGTTCACTTTTAAATAAAGGTGTGTCACAGCCTCTGCAAATATAGGTGCCGTCCTTATATAGTTTATTTAAGTCACTTGTAAAAGCACGTTCAGTACCAGCTTCACGAAGTACGTAATACTCAAGATCACTCAACTGGGCCTTCCATTCGGCTTCGGTTTTTACAACATCATAGGTTTTCGTGTCGTCGGTTTGCGCATTCGATTTGCAGCTCATTATAAGAACTAAAATACTAAGTACTATTACTTTTTTCATTGGTATGTGTTTATGGCATCTAATAATTTACTTGTCGTTTTTCGACTTATAAAATTACATAATGATATGTATTTTTCAATTTTAATCATTAAATTTCTATCTGATTAATTTATTGATAATTTTTAGTTCTACCAAAGCACCTGAATTTATTTCAAAAATTTAATAGATAGCTGGATTTCGATAAATCAACTAATACTAATAGTTTTAATGAAAGTACTTTTTTTTACCAGGGAGTTTCCGCCCTACGTCTATGGAGGAGCAGGAGTTCATGTTGAATATCTGGCAGCAGAATTAGCAAAAATTATGACTGTTGAAGTCAGAAGTTTTGGTGATCAAAATGAGGAGACTGATCGATTAAAAGTTAAAGGCTTCGCATTTGAGAATCCGGTTTTTAATAATTCTAATGAAAAATTAAAGGCGGTTTTAAAAACGTTAAGCACCAATGTTCAGATGAATGTTGATGCCATAGATGCCGATATCATTCATTGCCATACCTGGTATGCACATTTTGCTGGGATTTTAGCAAAACTATGCTACGGAATTCCATTGGTCATAACAACCCACTCTTTAGAACCGTTACGACCTTGGAAAAGAGAACAACTAGGGAAAGGCTATGATGCTTCGTCATGGATTGAGAAAACGGCCATTGAAATGGCAGATGCTATTATTGCGGTTTCTAATGAAACCAAAGATGATGTGTTGCAATATTTTAATGTTGAAGAACAAAAGATAAAGGTGATTTATAATGGTATCAATCTTCAAGAATATGTGGTCACCAACGAGGTGTCCATCCTTAATGAATATGGTATTGACAAAAACAAACCCTTTGTGTTGTTCGTTGGAAGAATAACAAGGCAAAAGGGGATCATTCATTTAGTGAACGCCATAAAATATATCGATCCGGAAACCCAAATTGTATTGTGTGCTGGTGCTCCAGATACGCCAGAAATAGGAAAGGAAATGGAAGATAGTGTCAATGCCGTTAAACAAACACGACACAATGTTATTTGGATTGATAAAATGTTGCAAAAGAATGAGGTGATCCAATTATATTCACATGCTGATGTGTTTTGTTGCCCATCGATTTATGAACCCTTTGGAATTATTAATATCGAAGCCATGGCTTGTCAAACTGCCGTTGTTGCTAGTGCAGTTGGCGGAATAAAAGAAGTGGTTGTGGATGGTGAAACTGGAATTTTAATTCCTTTAGAACAGCAAGATAAAGCACCCTTCGAACCAATTGATCCTGACAAATTTTCTAAAGATCTTGCTGATGGTATCAACAAATTAATCGGTGACAAAGAATTGAGTAGAGCAATGGCAATTAAGGGTCGGAAAAGAGTAGAAGAGACCTTTGACTGGATCGCCATTGCGAAGCAGGTAAAAGACTTATACGAAACTTTAAAATAAAACTATGATCAATAATAAAGTACTGAGCATTATTTTAGGCGGTGGACAAGGATCTAGGCTTTATCCATTAACGGAAGCGAGGTCGAAACCAGCGGTTCCCATTGCAGGTAAATATCGACTTGTAGATATTCCGATATCCAATTGCATCAATTCAGATATCAAACGAATGTTTGTCCTAACCCAATTCAATTCGGCATCCTTAAATAGACATATTAAAAATACCTATCACTTTAGTTTTTTTAGTAGTGCGTTCGTTGATGTATTAGCGGCAGAACAAACCATGTCAAGTAGAGATTGGTTTCAAGGCACAGCAGATGCCGTTAGGCAAAGCATGCATCATTTTTTAAACCATGATTTTGAATATGCGCTCATACTTTCCGGTGATCAATTGTATCAAATGGATTTTAATGACATGCTGAACAAACATATGACGAGTAATGCTGAAATATCTATAGCAACCTATCCCGTAGATGCCAGCGATGCCACCTCATTTGGAATTTTAAAAACGAATGATGACGATGTCATTACATCATTTGTAGAAAAACCATCATCCGATTTATTACCGGATTGGACTTCAGATGTAGGTGATGACATGAAAGCTCAAGGTCGCGAGTATTTAGCTTCTATGGGTATTTATATTTTTAATCGTGATCTTTTAATAGAGCTCATGGCCAATCCTGATACGATCGATTTCGGAAAAGAAATTATTCCTCAAAACATAAATAAACATAAAACTGTAAGTTATCAATACGAAGGGTATTGGACTGATATTGGAAATATTGATTCCTTTTTTGAGGCCAATTTGGGTTTAACTGATGACATTCCAAAATTTAACCTTTATGACCGAAATCAGCGCATCTATACCAGAGCACGGATCTTGCCCACATCGAAAATTGCGGGTACTCAATTGAATAATGCAGTCATCGCCGACGGTTGTTTGATACATGCTATGAAAATTGAACGCTCCGTCATTGGAATCAGATCTAGAATTGGTGATAAGTCAAATGTCATCAATACCTATATGATGGGAAGTGATTATTATGAGTCGCTTGAAGATATCGAAAATAAAAAGATCAAAATTTTATTGGGAATTGGTGAACGCTGTCACATTGAAAACACCATTATCGATAAAAATGTACGAATAGGTGATGATGTCACTATTAAGGGAGGTACACATTTGGAGGATAAGGAGACCGATATGTATTTCATAAAAGATGGTATAGTAGTCTTAAAAAAAGGGGCAACTATTCCTCCTGGCTATTCCATTTAGTACAATTATTATTTAAAATTATTCACATTCAAACGTTGTCGTAATGATTAGGTCAGGAATACTTACCATCCTTCTGCATTATTTTATATTTTTAACCTGTTCAAAATTTTAAGGAATAATGCAGAACCAGAAAAGAGTTGTCATAGATCATGTTTATCCGCAATTAAATAATAGTGAATTCTATATCAAGCGGGTTGTTGATGAAATCGTAAATATTAAAGCTCATATATTGGCCGATGGTCATGATGTCCTCGGTGCTTCTGTATTGTTTAAACATGAATCTGAAAAGAAATGGCGAGAACTGCGTTTGGAACTGGGTACAAACGATGAATGGGAAAATGCATTTGTAGTTTCAAAGCAAGGCCTTTATGCCTACAAGGTTGAAGCTTGGGTTGATTATGCCTTGAATTGGCAATATGGAATTGGTCGAAAAATTGCTGATGGACAGCATGTTACGTCCGAATTGCTTGAAGGTGTTCTTTATTTAAAGCCACTCTTAAAAAAAGCAAATGCTACTGAAAAAAAATTCCTCTCAACGTGTATTGGCTATTTTAAAAATAAAAAGGACTATGAAAAGGCTATTAAGTCAGCACAGGCTGATAAGCTGACAAAAATATTTAAGAAGTATCCTGAAAAACATCTGGCGAATACCTCTGAGCCCTTACAAATTTATGTCGATCGCAAAAAAGCGCGATTTAGTACCTGGTATGAGTTTTTTCCACGCTCTGCATCAGAAACGGAAGGAAAGCATGGTACTTTTAAAGATTGTGAACGCCTGTTGCCACGTGTTGCCAAGATGGGTTTTGACACCGTATATCTTCCGCCAATTCATCCTATAGGCGAGGTTAATAGGAAGGGTAAAAATAACACAACTGAGGCTTTTCAAGATGATGTGGGTTCAACATGGGGTATTGGCTCTAAGCACGGTGGACATAAAGACATTCATCCTGAATTAGGAACTCTGAGCGATTTTAAAAAACTCGTTAAAAAGGCAAAGTCCTTGAATCTTGAGATCGCTATGGATTATGCATTACAAGCCGCTCCAGATCATCCATGGGTAAAGGATCATCCAGATTGGTTTAAATGGCGACCTGATGGTACGGTTCAATATGCCGAAAATCCGCCTAAAAAATATCAGGATATATTGCCAATTTATTGGGAAAGTAAAGATTATAAGAACCTTTGGAACGAATGTCTGTCAATTCTTGAATATTGGATCGCTGCTGGGATTGCCATATTTCGTGTTGATAATCCGCATACCAAACCATTTTATTTTTGGAATTGGATCATTTCCGAAGTGAAAAAAAAACATCCTGATGTCATTTTCCTTGCCGAAGCCTTTACACGCCCGAAGATCATGGAACAATTGGCTAAACAAGGCTTTACACAATCGTATACCTATTTTACATGGCGAACGAGTAAGCATGAACTTATGGCCTACATGCAAGAGCTCACACAGACCGATCAACGTGAATATATGAGACCGAATTTTTGGCCGAACACACCTGACATTAATCCGTATCATTTACAAGGGGCTAACGAATCTACTTTTATGCAGCGCTATGCCCTAGCTGCGACCTTAAGTTCGAATGTTGGTATTTATGGCCCCGTTTATGAACACATGATTAGTGACGCCATACCAGGTAAGGAAGAGTATCTCAATTCGGAGAAATTTCAAATTTGTCATTACGATTGGTCAAAAGAAAATAAAGTGGCAACCATTATTGAAAAAATAAATCACGTTCGTAAGCAAGAGGCTGCATTGCAACAAACCAATAATATAAAATTTTGTGATATCGAAAATGATAATCTCATAGCCTATTATAAATGGGATCAGGATCACAGCAATCAGATCTTGGTTATTGTTAGTTTGGATCCTTATTATGCACAACAAGGAAATGTGAAACTGCCCTTAGAGGAACTCAATATAAATGCTGGTCACAAAGTTGAGGTTCATGACCTGATTACGGGAAGCAGTTATAATTGGTATGACGAATGGAATTTCGTGGAATTACACCCGGCATTGCCATTCCATATTTTTAAAATCAGTAAGTAAAATGACGAAGAAATCAAATAATGCTACACTTATGCAGACACCTTATAACATTAAAGATAGGTGGGAGCAAATTTTTGATAATGAAGACTTTGTAAAGATTTTTTTATCGGATGTTTTAGAAGCATATATTATTAAACAACGCTGGTATGCTGGAAAGGCCAGCAAATTAAAATATATTGAACTGGCTGAATATTTTCGTATTCAACAACATGGTGAAGTCTATTATGGGCTAATTTTGGAGGTCAATTTTAAGGAAGCGTTTTACCAGCATTATTTTTTACCAATTGCATTTGTTTCTGACGAAAATTTTGCAAAAGATGATCGTATTTTACCGATCAGTATTCAGGATAAAAAAGGGTTTATTATTGATGCTATCAATCTTGAGGCTTTCAGGAAAGTGGTTTTTGAACGCATCATCACAGCTGTTCCAATTGACAGAACTAAGGTAAGTTATCATAAAAAAGACGCATTTACCGATGCTTATGAATCGTCTCGCTATATGGGCCTTGAGCAAAGCAATACTTCGATTATTTATAACGAAAAATACGTTTTAAAATTTTTTAGACGCATTTATGCTGACAGAAACCCTGATTATGAAATGAGTCGCTTTCTTTCGGAAAAAAAAGAATTTAAAAACACACCTATGTACTTGGGAAGTGTTCAAATTAAAGATCAGGAAGAGACCAACATCACTATTGCATTAATGCAAGAGCTAGTTGAAAATGAAGGGGATGCATGGCACTATATGCTTACCGAATTTCACAAGGTATTTTCAAATTTAGAATATAAAAATATTAACATTGATCAATTACCCGAAGGTGAGGATTTTGGCAGATTAGACATTCATGATGTGCCGCCACAGATAATTGATTGGGTAGGCTTAAATGTGTTTACCAAAATTCAGAAATTGGCATTGCGTACGGCCGAAATGCACATCGCACTTGGAAGTGAATTTGAAGACACGGCATTTACTCCTACGCGATTTAATGGTGATTATACTGTATGGTTAAAAAACCGATTGCTATATCAATTTCAGAATAGATTAAATACCATTGAGAACAACCTACATAAGCTGGACGGATTGGCCTTAGAACTTGCTCAGGAATTTTTAGAACGAAAGAATGAGATCCGTAAACGATTTGTCAATTTCGACTGGACCAAATTAAAAGGTGAACGCATTCGTGTACACGGTGATTATCATTTAGGTCAGATTCTTGTTAAAGGTGACGATTTTTATATTTTAGATTTCGAAGGTGAACCTGAAAGTACTATTAGGGATCGAAAGGTAAAGCAACCTCCATTAAAGGATGTGGCTGGACTATTCAGATCATTTCATTACGCCATTTATGCAACAATTTTTAATAATTTAAACCACTATAAACAGGATCAAGATGATTTATTTTTAGCTGGCGAGATCTTATATCAATATTTGAAAAGCGTATTCTTAGGGACGTACATTATTGAAATTCAAAAGGCCAATATCAATATTGGTTATCATCAAGAACGCATTTTTTTATTAAAATATTCATTGCTTGAAAAGGCCGTCTATGAATTAGGCTATGAGTTAAATTCAAGACCTCGTTGGGCTGTGATTCCATTAAAAGGAATTTCTAACATTATCAATAATTAATTTATGGCAGAAGTAATCTCACATAGTTTATTTACCGAATTTGACATAGATCTGTTCAAAGCTGGTAAGCATTATAAGCTTTATGAAAAATTTGGGGCACATCCAATGACCAAAGATGGAGTAGAAGGCACCTATTTTGCCGTTTGGGCACCATCAGCAAAACAAGTTTCAGTTGTTGGTGATTTTAATTATTGGCTGGAAGGAGATCATCAGTTGACCGTAAGATGGGATGAAAGCGGTATTTGGGAAGGATTTATTACAGGAGTGGGTAAGGGAACTACCTATAAATATAAGATCCAAAGTCATCATAATGACATCAAAACAGAAAAGGCAGATCCTTTTGCTCGACGCTGCGAACATCCACCAAATACAGCTTCAATTGTATGGGATGAACCTTATAAGTGGAAGGATACTAACTGGATGAAAAAACGCAAGAAGCACAACGCTCTTGATGCACCTTATTCGGTTTATGAAATTCATCTTGGTTCCTGGAAAAAACAGCTAGAAGAAGGCCGTTTTTTATCTTATGTCGAACTAGCTGAAGACCTTGTTTCTTATGTTAAAGACATGAAATTCACCCATGTTGAATTCATGCCAATTATGGAGTTTCCATATGATCCATCCTGGGGTTATCAGCTCACAGGGTACTTTGCACCAACATCTCGTTTTGGTTACCCAGAAGAGTTTAAATTACTCGTCGATACATTCCATCAAAATAATATTGGTGTGATACTTGATTGGGTGCCTTCGCATTTTCCAGAAGATGCTCATGGTTTAGGGTTCTTTGATGGCTCAAGTTTATATGAGCATCCCGACAAACGCAAAGGCTATCATCCCGATTGGAAAAGCTTGATCTTTAACTACGGTAGAAATGAAGTGAAATCATTTCTTATCAGTAATGCTATTTTTTGGCTCGATCAGTATCATGCTGATGGATTGCGCGTAGATGCGGTTGCTTCCATGCTATTTTTAGACTATTCTCGAGATGAAGGCGAATGGGAACCGAATCAGTTTGGTGGCAGGGAAAACCTTGATGCTATTGCTTTTATAAAGGAAATGAATGAGGCTGTTTACTCGAGTTTTCCCGATGTACAGACTATTGCCGAAGAATCGACCTCCTTTCCCATGGTATCTAAGCCAACATTTCTTGGCGGATTAGGATTTGGTATGAAATGGATGATGGGGTGGATGCATGATACCTTGGTGTACTTTTCAAAAGAACCTATATATAGAAAGCACCACCAAAATGATCTAACATTTAGCATGACCTATGCGTTTACCGAAAATTTTATGCTTCCATTATCGCATGACGAAGTCGTTTATGGCAAACATTCTCTTTTAGGCCGAATGCCAGGAGATGAATGGCAGCGGTTCGCAAATCTAAGGTTATTGTATAGTTATATGTTTACGCATCCTGGTACCAAATTATTATTTCAAGGTGCTGAATTCGGTCAAAGTGAAGAATGGAATTTCCAGCAAAGCTTAGACTGGCACCTGCTAAAATATGATGTTCATAAAGGCATTCAGGCTTTGGTCAAAGATCTCAATGGTCTCTATAGAAAAGAAAAAGCGCTTCATGAAAAACAGTTTAGCGCTGATGGCTTCGAGTGGATCGATTATAACGATGCCGAAAATTCGGTGTTGGTATATATTCGAAAAGGTAATGATCCTCTGCAGGATGTTATCATAGCTTGCAATATGACGCCAGTGCCAAAAGAAAATTATCGCATCGGACTTCCAAGATCTGGAAAGATAAAAGAGATATTTAATAGCGATCTTAAAAAATATGCTGGATCTGGTGCTTACAAAAATAAATTATCAGCTTCTGAAGCTATAGACTGGCAGTTTAGAAGCCATTCGGTTGAAATTACGATCCCACCATTGGGAATGGTAGCTTTAAAATATCAAATCAAAAAATAGAGGTGAATCCTAGGATTGACATCATGTATTTTTTTCGAAAATGCATTTGGTTAATAAATCCTTTAAAAACTTTTCGATTATTCTTTTTAATGTCACACGGATTACTTTTTTTTACAAGCCTAAATATCATTGAATGATAGTAAATACAGAATTAGAACAAAAGGGAAATTTATTCCCAAATCATATAATAAATTTCAAAAAAGATGTTGACACACTTTTTTTCACTACTGAAAATAATGTGGTCCTTCAACTTAAAGTACTTCGAGATAGTGTCCTAAGATTTAGGTATTCTACAACGGGAACTTTTACAAAAGATTTTTCCTATGCCATAACCAAATACGCAAGTACAGGTTATAATAAATTAGAAATAGAAGAAGGGAAAAATGAATATGTGGTTTCAACTGCAAAACTCATTTGTAAAATTAATAAGAGCGATTTAAAGATTGCTATTTATGACGCCAAAGACAATGCCTTGATCAATCAGGATGAATTGGGCTTTCATTGGGAGGAAAGCTATGAGTATGGCGGAAATATTGTAAAAATGAGCAAAGTTTCCCAAGCTGGAGAAAGTTTTTTCGGTTTAGGGGATAAACCCAATCATTTGAATATGAAAGGCAAGCGTTACCAGAATTGGGCGACAGATTCTTATGCCTTTGGAAAGGATACAGATCCCATTTATAAGGCCATTCCTTTTTATACGGCATTACAGCATTCAAAAGCTTATGGGATTTTCTTTGATAATACATTCCGGTCTTATTTCGATTTTGCCCATGAACGAAGAAATGTCACTAGTTTCTGGGCACAAGGTGGCGAAATGAACTATTATTTTATCTACGGACCAGAAATGAATGATGTGGTTGAAAGTTATACCGACCTTACGGGAAAGCCACACCAGTTACCACCGCTTTGGGCATTAGGATTTCACCAGTGCAAATGGAGTTATTATCCGGAGAGCAATGTCAAAGAAATCGCAAATACATTTAGAGAATTAAAAATACCCTGTGATGCCATTTATCTAGATATAGATTACATGGATGGGTTTCGCTGTTTTACTTGGAATAAAGAGTATTTCCCTGATCCGAAACGCATGGTGAAGGAATTGGGAGATGATGGATTTAAAGTTGTTGCCATCATCGATCCAGGAATAAAAGTAGACAATAATGACCCTACCTTCACAGAAGCTCTGGAAAAAGATTATTTCTGTAAACGTGCTGATGGTCCACATATGAAAGGAAAGGTATGGCCAGGAGACTGTTATTTTCCAGATTTTACAAAACCTGAAGTGCGTGATTGGTGGTCTGGATTATTTAAAGAACTTATTGAAGATGTTGGTATTAAAGGCGTTTGGAATGATATGAACGAACCTGCGGTTATGGAAGTTCCAAATAAAACGTTTCCAGACGATGTGCGTCATGATTATGACGGTAACCCTTGTAGTCATCGAAAAGCGCATAACATCTATGGTATGCAAATGGCGCGTGCAACCTATCACGGTTTAAAGAAGTTTGCTTATCCAAAAAGACCATTCGTCATAACAAGATCGGCTTATTCTGGAACACAGCGTTATACGTCTACTTGGACGGGCGACAACGTGGCAAATTGGGAACATCTATGGATAGCTAACATTCAGGCGCAACGCATGGCAATGTCTGGATTTTCATTTGCAGGAAGTGATATTGGTGGATTTGCAGAGCAACCGCATGGCGAACTTTTTACCCGATGGATACAACTAGGTATTTTTCATCCTTTCTGTCGAGTGCATTCGTCTGGTGACCATGGTGATCAAGAACCATGGGCCTTTGATGAAGATGTTACTGCTATTGTAAGGAAATTCATTGAGCTGCGTTACCAATTGTTACCCTATTTATATACTGCATTTTGGAATTATATCGATCATGGAACACCAATTTTGAAATCGCTAGTGCTGTTTGATCAAGCCGATGTACATACACATTTCAGAACCGATGAGTTTATTTTTGGCGAGAAAATCCTCGTATGTCCAATCATTGAACCTAACGCCAAGGGCAGACGCATGTACATCCCTAAAGGGAAATGGTACAATTTCTGGACTGATAAGGTCATAAGAGGAGGACGAGAGCTATGGGTGGACTCCGATATTGAAACCATTCCAATTTTTATCAAGGAAGGTGCGATTATACCAAAATATCCGATTCAACAATATGTAGGAGAGAAGGATTTTGATGAGGTTACCCTCGAGGTTTACTATAAAAAAGGTAAGGAAAAATCGCAGTTATTTGATGATGCTCATGATGGCTATGATTATACAAAAGGCCGTTTTAGCTTACGAACCTTTAAATTTATGGGTAAAGAAAATGAAATAATTATTCAACAACACAAGGAAGGAAAATATATCACAACCTATAAAAATTTTAAAGTAAGAATTCATGGACTACCTTTTGATATAGTTGAAATAGAAGTTGATAACGAGATCATTTCATTAGAACATTTAAAATTAAATGGTACCCATTCCATGATAGTTGATAAAAATTTCTCTCAATTACATATTAAAGGTAAAATTGATTGAAATAATTAATAGTTAGGAATGGTTTTTGTATTTTTAGGATTGTATTAATTTAAACCTTAAACAAATGAAATTTAAAAATACAATAGTGGCTTTTGGCACTATTTTATTATTCCTATCCTGTGCTGTCAATCCATTTACAGGAAAGAAAACAATGGCTTTAGTTCCGAATTCACAATTGTTTCCAACTGCGTTTGCACAGTATGATCAATTTCTTAATGAAAACAAGGTGGTGACCGGAACTTCAGATTCTGAAATGATCACTAGAGTAGGTCAGCGCATTGCCGTTGCCGCCGAACGCTGGTTGAATGCAAATAATTATCAAGGCTATCTAAAAGACTATCAATGGGAATATACGCTTGTTGATGACGCAACAGTGAATGCCTGGTGTATGCCTGGAGGAAAAATAGTATTCTATACAGGAATATTACCAATTGCGCAAAATGAAACAGGTGTTGCAGCTATTATGGGTCATGAAGTTGCTCACGCTTTGGCCAATCACGGTCAGCAACGCATGAGTGCTGGTATGCTCCAACAATTAGGAGCAGTTGCTGGAAATATTGCCATAAAAGACGAGCAATCAAGAAACATATTTAATCAGGCTTATGGAATTGGAAGTACTGTGGGTGTAATGTTACCATTTAGTAGAGCACATGAAACCGAATCTGATAAGATCGGACTCTATTTAATGGCGATAGCAGGTTATAATCCAACCGAAGCTGCCGAATTATGGAAACGAATGAAGGCAAACAGCGGCGGTCAAGCGCCACCTGAGTTTCTAAGTACGCATCCATCAAATGATACACGAATAGCTAATCTTCAAAAATTAGCGCCTCAAGCTAAAAAGGAGGCCGCAAAATTTGGGGTAACATCATTTAGACCGATTAACTAAAAGCATATAAAAATATTTAAGTATTTTAGAAGCCGTTCTATTAAGGAACGGTTTTTTTATGGTCGAATTACAAAAAGGAGATAAGAAACTGCTCAATGCATGGGCTTTTTATGATTGGGCCAATTCTGTTTATCCTTTAGTTATTACCTCTGCGGTTTTTCCAATATTTTATGGCGCACTTACCATCATAAAAGATGCAGATGGCAATAAGATAAGTGATACTGTTGCCTTTCTTGGTTATGACTTTAACAACGACTCACTTATCAGTTATGTCACTGCCATCAGTTTTCTAGTCGTATCAATTTTGTCACCTATCCTTTCAGGTATCTCAGACTACGTCGGAAATAAGGAGAATTTTATGAAATTTTTCTGTTATATGGGAGCCATTTCATGTATTGGCTTGTATTGGTTTAGCATGGATAATCTGTTTTTTGGATTGCTTTGTTATATGACAGCACTTATAGGATTTTGGGGAAGTCTGGTATTTTATAATTCGTATTTACCAGATATTGCTTTTCCTGAGCAACAAGACAAAATAAGCGCCAAAGGATTTTCATTAGGCTATATAGGTAGTGTGCTTTTACTCATTGTAAATCTTGTGATGATCCTTAAATACGATTGGTTCGGATTTGAAGATGCAGGTGAACCAACAAGAATTGCTTTTATAATGGTAGGAATATGGTGGATTTTGTTTGCACAGTATACCTTTAAATATCTCCCTACAGGCACAAATGAAGGGCAAAAGGTCACCCGTTCAGTATTAGTACATGGTTATAATGAATTAAAAAAAATTTGGAAGGCTCTAAAAAGCAATAAAGTATTACGACGCTATTTAAGTGCGTTCTTCGTATATAGTATGGCGGTGCAAACCATAATGATCGCAGCCACGTATTTTGCCGTGGAGGAACTGGATTGGGGAAAACAAGATTCAACCACCGGTTTGATAATAAGTATTCTATTAATACAATTAATTGCCATTGTTGGCGCTAATTTTACGGCGAAAATGTCTGAAAAAATAGGTAATATTAAAACGTTGATCATCATCATCTTTGCTTGGATCGCCATTTGTGCCTATGCCTTTTTTGTATATACGCCATTACAATTTTATATTACTGCCGCTTGTGTTGGCTTGGTAATGGGAGGGATCCAATCGCTGTCGCGTTCAACATATAGCAAGTTAATTCCAGAGCAATCTGAAGATACAGCTTCCTATTTTAGTTTTTTTGATGTTTCAGAAAAAATTGGAATCGTCATTGGGATGTTCATGTATGGATTTGTAGCTGAGATCACTGGAAGTATGCGCTATTCCATTTTGTTTTTGATCACGTTCTTCATTATTGGAGTCATTCTTTTATATCGGGTTCCTAAGACAGAAATCTTAACTTAAAGAACTTTTTTAATTGGTTTTTACTGGAGGAATTCAAGCTTTATAATCTAATAATTAATATGTATGTTTGTGGAAATTAAATTGATAGATTCCATGAGAAAATTCGGCGTATTACTTTCAATCTTTGTCTTATTAACGGCTTTTACATGTGAGAACGAACCATTGGAAGGTGACTTCGTCTCAGAAAACCCTTCATCCTGTGAGGATGCCATTGCAGTCACAACTCAAGCTGCCTTAGATTTTATTGGTGTTAATGATGACAATTATACGACCTTATGTGTTGCATATCGAAATGCATTAGAAGCACAAATTGACGCCTGTGGCGATCCTGATGGTTCTTTGCAGTTGGCAGTTAATGATTTAGGAAATTGTGATAACAATCAACCTTTAGGTGTTGCCGGAACATGGCTTTTGACCGCTTGGAATGTTGTTGAACCTTTAGATCTAAATAATGATGGAACCGAAAACACTAATTTGCTAGATGAAATGGATTGTTATACAAACGAAACCTTAGTCTTAAATGGTGATAACACGGGAACAGCAATGAGCACGTCTTATGCTGAATTTGATATTTTTATTGAAGCCGGTACAGAAAATTCTTTTGATTTTACGATCAATTGTATCGAAGAAATAGAAAATACAAATGTAACTTGGACTCAAGACGGAAATATTGTCTCAATAGATGACGGATTCTCTGTTTCGGATTGGACACTTGTTGGTAATACATTATCTATTACGATACCGGAGGGCTTTTCGGTGATCAATGCTGAAGATGCTGAAGTTACAGTAACTCAAGATCTGACCTTTATATATACAAAACAGTAAAACCTAATTATTTTAAAAAAAGCCGCTCCTCTAAAAATTTAGAATGAGCGGCTTTTCAATTATTGAATATATAATTGATTAGTTGCTAATACTTCCAGAACCTGACACTTTTGTGTCTTCTTGTGAAGGGTTTCCTTTATATTCGATATCACCCGATCCTGCAACTCGTGCTTTTAAGCTTTTTTTACTTACCACTTCGGCATCTCCAGAACCGGCAACCGAAACAATAGTATTATTCGCTTCTAATCCAAAACCGTGAAAATCACCTGAACCTGCAACTTTGGCTTCAAGGTCATTTGTAGTCCCTTTGACGGTGAGATCTCCCGAACCAGCAATACTTCCTTTAACCGAAGACGCTTCAACATTAACAATGATATCCCCTGAGCCTGCTAAAGACACCTTAAAATTTGTTGCAGTAATCTTGTCTTCATTCCAAAGGTCACCAGAACCAGCCAAGGAGACTTCATTAATGTCCTTAAACGGTATTGTGATCTTTATTGTTTTTCCCCAACTTGGTTTAAGATTGATACCTTTTTCTACTTTAACAACAAGCTTATCACCTTTGACTTCAGTGACAATATGCTCTAATAAGTTCTCTTCACCTTCTATCTTTATTTTTCCTTCCTCACCAGCTACAAGGATGAAGTCCATTGAACCAGCACATTTTATGGCATCATAGTCGCCAGTTGTTCGCGTAATGGTGGTCATTTTACCATTGCCTTTAACACCTTTGTCTCCCCACCATTGAGCATGAGTTGCGGTGGTCATGAGCAATGCAAATCCGAATATTATTAATTTTTTCATCTGTTCTATTTTTTTGATTGTTAATATTTTAATTTTTATGAAAAGTAACACTGCCATAATCTGAGTTTATTTTTATCAGATTTCCAGAATTTTTCGAACCATAATGACCAGAATAATATTTGCTACTTGATTTAATATTCTTTTTGGTATTTTCAAAATCATCATCGCCACGAAGGGAAGCGTACTGCAAATCGATAGCATAATCAAAACTATAAGCAGGATCATAGCCGATTGTAATTTTCATATAATCTGAATTAACAGTAATATTTCCCGCATTAGCAGTCATATTATTGATCTTTAAAGATCCATAATCGGCTTCAACACGAACATTTTTATAAATATCTCCCAATCGTACTGATAAATAATCACCATCACCAGACACATTATTTGCTTTATCAATAGTTAATGAGCCATAATCACAATTATAGGTCACATCTTCGGCTATTTCAATATTCGATTTTGTATAATCTGCATTGATATCGAGATCATTGGTTTTACCAACAGTATAGCCCGAGTAATCGGCATCGATCTTTCCGCTTTTGATATACTCAAAATAGGAATTGTTGGTATAGTCAAAATTAATATAGTTATTATCAGCCATTAATTCCTTTGTGGTGATTTTTCCGTAATCACAATTTATGACTGCGCGACCTTCTAATTTATCCAGGTTAATGCTACCATAATCATTGTCTAGATCTACACTATTGGTCATTGGCATTTTAATAATATATTCAATTTTCATGTTCACATTATTATTACCCCAATTCCACCAGGATTTTGATTTCCCTTTGTTAAATCTGGTTCTAGCCGAGACCTCTGATGACGATGCAGAGAATTCGACATCGATCTCGTTTAATTTTTTCTGTACTTTTTCTTCGTCATTACCATTAGTAGTAATGATGACATCAATCACGATTCTGTTTTCGTTCCAGGTGGTAATATCAATATCACCATAGCTGTTATCAACCTTTAAATTGGCGTTTGCGTTAACCTTGAATTCCTTGCTGATTTTCTTTTCTTTAGTATGTTTACCTTTCCAATCCTTCTCATGCGCCATTGTTGTAATTGGCATTAAGAATAAAGCAAAAACTAATTTATAAAGTAGAACTGTTTTCATTTGTAAAGTCTTTTTGTTGTTTTATTTCTTCTATTTGTTCTGAAACATTTTGCAATATTTCTATTCTGTTTTGAAAGTTCACGATCATGGCATGAATAACTCGTTTATCGGCACCGCTTTCTTCAAGATTTAATTTAAGGGATTCATAATCCTGTTCAAGAATTTTTAGTTGAAAAATTGCATCTACAACAAGTTCTTGAAATTCAGGATCGTTTTCACTTGAAAGTTTTGCTAATTCTGTTGAGATGGTATTCATAAAGAAATCCTGAGTGGTTTCCATTTCTGGAGAAACACTAGCCAGTTCGTTGGCCTCGGAATTAGATTGCCATCCAAACGTTAATGTGACAATTAAAAGTAATGAAGCCGCAATCCCTATAAATGGTTTCCAAAGTGACAGTCTTCTTTGCGAAAGTTGTTCAACTTTTTGTGCTTCGTTTAATTTTTGAAGAAAACGTTGTTGATGTCCTTTTGAAGGAGTTTCAATATCAAAATCGTCTTTTAGATCTTCAAATAAAGCGTTTAAATTATCTGTATTCATCATATCATGTTTTAATACTCAGCCATAGGCTGTAATTTTTGTCTTAAACTGTCTTTTGCTCTTGAAACCGTTGTTCGGCAATTGGCATAAGACAAGTTCATAATGCTACTCATTTCCTCATAATCATAGCCTTCAATCAAGTGAAGTGTTAAGGCAATCCGGTAGTTATCTTTTAATGTACTCATGGTTTCCAAAACCTGTTTTGCTTTAAGGTTTGTGAATTCATAGTCTTCAGAAATGCCGTCTTGAGCTTCAACCTTGTAAAGGACATTATTTAAAGGAACGTCGTCATATTTACTACTTTTATTATAGGTGTAAATACTTTTATTAATTACAATTCGTTTTAACCAAGCTCCAAAGGTCACTGTATCATTCAAAGTGTTTAACTTTGTAAAGGCTGTTAAAAAGGCCTCCTGCATGATATCTTCGGCTTCAAATCTATCTTTTACAATTCTGTATGCAGTGTTAAACATTGCTGCGTAATATCTGTTATAGATTTCCAATTGCGCACGTTGGTCACCTGATTTACAAAGCTCGATAAGCTGCTCGATATTTTTGTTGGTTAGAGTCAAAAACCGAATTGTTTACATTAAAGATGAAATAATAAGTGTTCTGTTACAGTTTTTTAAAATATTTTACGTTTTATTTAGCAAAACGAATTTTACAATGGCATAACAATTGGACTTAAGAGAATGATATTCGTTACAACAAACTCATAAGTAGCTGAAAATCAGTAATAAATATTACAATTAAACTAAAGATAAAAAATAATATGTTCTGTTTTAATGACAGAATGACCTAATAAATAATATGGCCAAGTCTAAATATATAAATCTTGACAGTTTGTCATTTTCAGATTTTGATGAAAATTCAGAGTTAATTCCGTTAATGACCACTGAAGATGAAAAAGAGATCAATGATGAGATGCTCCCTGAAACATTACCTATTTTACCCTTAAGAAATACAGTATTGTTTCCAGGCGTTGTCATCCCAATTACTGCTGGTAGAGACAAATCTATTAAACTCATTAATGATGCCAATAAGGGCAGTAAGGTCATTGGTGTAGTTTCACAAAAAGATGAAGTCATTGAAGATCCAACAGCTAGAGATATTCATCCAACCGGAACAGTAGCACGTATTTTGAAGGTTTTAAAAATGCCAGACGGGAATACAACTGTGATCATTCAAGGCAAGAAACGCTTTAAGGTCGCTCAAGTTATTACCGAAGAACCTTATATGAATGCTACCATTCGGGAAGTTCCTGAAACCAAACCTGCAGCCAATACCAAAGAGTTTGCAGCTGTTATAGAATCAATAAAGGACCTTGCCCTAAAGATCATAAAGGAAAGTCCGAATATTCCAAGTGAAGCCT
Source organism: Flavobacteriaceae bacterium (assembly GCA_013001285.1). Taxonomy (GTDB): domain Bacteria; phylum Bacteroidota; class Bacteroidia; order Flavobacteriales; family Flavobacteriaceae; genus JABDMU01. The sequence goes on along the minus strand of JABDMU010000023.1, from coordinate 7,111 downwards.
CCTTTGCCATAAAAAATATTGAAAGCAATTCCTTCCTAGTTAATTTCGTGTCCTCTAATATGAACTTATCTGTAAAGGATAAGCAGAAATTATTAGAAACCAATGATCTTGAAGAACGGGCATTGGCAACGTTGAAACATATGAGTATTGAAGTTCAAAAACTTGAGCTTAAAAATGACATCCAATCGAAAGTTCATAGTGATCTCAACCAACAGCAGCGTGAATATTTCCTACATCAGCAATTAAAAACCATACAGGAAGAGCTAGGTGGTGGCAGTAATGAAGAGGAAATTGAAGCCATGCGTGAGCGCGCAAGTCTTAAGGTTTGGGATGAAAAAGTGGCGAAGCATTTTGAGAAGGAAATCGCTAAACTACAACGTTTAAATCCCCAGGTTGCTGAGTTTTCTATTCAGAGAAACTACCTTGAACTTTTTCTTGATTTACCATGGAATGAGTTCAGTCAGGATAAATTTGATCTCAATAGGGCTAAGAAAATTTTAGATCGTGATCATCATGGACTTGACGATGTGAAACGCCGAATCATTGAATATTTAGCCGTTTTGAAGCTTCGAAATGATATGAAATCGCCAATACTTTGTCTATATGGGCCACCTGGAGTAGGTAAGACTTCCTTGGGGAAATCAATAGCCGAAGCCTTAGGCAGAGAATATATTAGAATGTCCTTAGGAGGCTTAAGAGACGAAGCGGAAATTAGAGGACATCGGAAAACCTATATCGGAGCAATGCCAGGGCGAATCGTTCAAAATATTAAAAAAGCAGGGACTTCGAATCCAGTTTTTGTTTTGGATGAGATCGATAAATTATCAATTTCACACCAAGGGGACCCGTCTTCAGCTATGTTAGAAGTATTGGATCCAGAACAGAATTCGGAATTCTATGATAATTTCCTAGAAATGGGATATGATTTATCGAAGGTCATGTTTATCGCTACAGCCAATAGTTTATCTTCTATTCAGCCAGCCCTATTAGATAGGATGGAAATTATTAATGTGACTGGATATACCATCGAAGAGAAAGTAATTATTGCAAAAAAACATTTACTGCCGAAACAATTGAAAGAACATGGTTTAACGGCCAAGAATCTAAAAATAGGGAAACCGCAACTTGAGAAGATCGTAGAAGGTTATACACGAGAATCTGGCGTTCGTGGCTTAGAGAAGCAGATCGCCAAAATGGTTAGATATGCTGCCAAAAACATAGCAATGGAAGAGCCTTACAATATTAAGGTGACCAATGATGATGTCGTTGAAATACTTGGAAGCCCTAAGCTTGAGCGTGATAAATATGAAAACAACAATGTAGCAGGTGTGGTTACTGGATTGGCTTGGACGCGTGTTGGTGGAGATATTTTATTTATCGAATCGATTCTTTCTAAAGGAAAAGGGACACTTTCTATAACTGGAAATTTAGGAAAAGTGATGAAGGAGTCGGCAACCATTGCCATGGAATACATAAAAGCAAATGCTGCTAAATTTGAAATAAACCCTGAGGTTTTCGACAATTATAATGTTCATATTCACGTACCGGAAGGCGCAACACCTAAAGACGGTCCGAGTGCAGGCATCACTATGCTCACCTCCTTGGTGTCCTTGTACACACAACGCAAGGTTAAAAGGAGTATAGCCATGACAGGAGAAATCACTCTACGTGGTAAGGTACTTCCGGTTGGAGGGATCAAGGAGAAGATATTGGCCGCAAAGCGAGCACGAATAAAAGAGATATTACTTTGTGAAGATAATAAGCGTGATATTGATCAGATCAAAGCTGAATATCTTGAAGGACTAACCTTTCATTTCGTCAAAGAAATGAGTGAGGTCATAGATATCGCCATAACGGATCAAAAGGTTAAGAACGCAAAGAAACTTTAACAAAAGCCTCGATTTAGTCGAGGTTTTTTATTGATTTGAAAATAAATATTCACTGTATTCGTTTTAAAATAGATTTAGTTACTTTGCAGCTTTATGATTAGGAAAATTACCACATTATTTGTGTTGCTTCATGTTGCCTTAGCATTCCCTCAACTTGGTGGTGAGGCTACCTATCAATTTCTTAATCTTGTATCTTCACCACGTCAGGCTGCCCTTGGTGGAAAAATCTTAACCAATGTCGATTACGATGTCACTCAGGGACTTTATAATCCCGCAACCATCAATGTTGAAATGGATAATCAATTGGCGCTGAACTATTCCAGTTATTTAGGTGGTATTAGTTATGGTACTGCGGCCTATGCCTATACTTGGGATCGCAGAACGCAGACCTTGCATGCAGGAATAACCTATATAAATTACGGGAATTTTGATGGCTATGATGAAGATGGTAACGCAACCGGAACCTTTACAGGTAATGAAGCCGCCTTATCTTTTGCTTATGCTCGACAAATTGGGTATTCCGATTTCTATGCTGGAGGTGCCTTAAAACTGATTACTTCTAAACTCGAACAATACACCTCACTAGGGGCGGCTGTTGATGCGGGAATTATTTATATCAATGAATATTTAGATTTTAATGCTGCTATCGTCATTCGAAATTTGGGTTCTCAAATAACGACCTATGCAGGTTTAAATGAGCCATTACCATTTGAAGTTGATTTTGGAATGTCCCAAACACTTGAACATGTGCCTTTAAGATGGCATATTACACTTGAAAATCTTCAGCAATGGCCTATTGGAAGGCCTAATCCAGCACGAGATATTACTGATCTGGAAGGGAATTCGACTTCCGAAAAAGTGGGTTTTTTGAACAACCTTATGCGACATGCTATTTTTGGTGCTGAACTTTTTCCAGATCGAGGATTTAACATACGAATTGGATATAATTTCAGAAGAGCGGAAGAATTACGTATTTTAGAGCAGCGCAATTTCTCAGGCTTGTCCTTCGGAATTGGATTAAAACTTAATAAAATGCGATTTAGCTATACACATGCACGCTATTCAAGTGCTGCTAACACAAGCTTTTTCGGCTTACAAATAGATTTACAATAAGTGCAAAAGATCATTATTGCCATAGACGGTTATTCTTCCACTGGAAAAAGCACTATTGCAAAGCAACTTGCTCAAACATTAGAATATATTTATGTTGATTCAGGAGCCATGTATCGTGCAGTCACCTTATATGCGCTTCAAAACGGATTTATAAACGATGACGAATTTCAAATTGACGAGTTCGTGCATGATCTTCATAAAGTTCATTTAAAATTTGAATTTAATCCTGATCTTGGGTATTCCGAAATCGTACTGAATGGCGTAAATGTTGAAAAGGAAATTCGCACGCTTGAAGTCTCTAATTTTGTGAGTCAAGTTTCTGCGATTCCCGAAGTGCGTTATCAATTAGTAAAAATTCAAAGAAAATTAGGTGAGGATAGAGGCGTAGTAATGGATGGACGCGATATAGGTACGGTTGTTTTTCCAGATGCCGAATTAAAAATTTTCATGAATGCCTCTCCTGAAATAAAAGCAAAGCGTCGCTATGACGAACTGATTGCTAGAGGAGATGAAGTTAATTTTGAAGAGGTTTTGAGAAATGTTCGCGAACGTGACTACATTGATTCTCACCGAAAAGATTCGCCGTTAATAAAGGCTGAAGATGCTATTGAAATCGATAATTCTGATCTGACCCTTGAAGAGCAGTTTGATAAAATAATGGGACTGGTGAAAATGACCCTCGAGGATTACGAATAAAAAAGCGATCAAAATAGATCGCTTTTTTTATATAGTGAAGTGATTTATACTTTCGGGATGATCAATTCTTGATCTGGATGAATAAGATCAGGATTCTTAAGAATATCAGAGTTCGCTGCAAAAATAGTTTTGTATTTCATGGCATCACCATAATAATGTTTAGCAATTTTACCTAAGGTTTCGCCACGGCTCACTACATGTCTATGATAAACACTGTCATCCGCTACTTTTATATCGGCCATGATATCTGAAGGATTTTCGCCTCCAATTTCTTTGATCTTGTCCCAGATCAGATTTTTTTCATAAGGGGTTTTCGCAGTTCCCCAAACTTTCAATTGTCCGCCATCTTCCTGTACATCACCGTTTTGAATGTTTAGTTTCTTACCAAGATCTAATACGCCTTGGTATTTTGCTTTCATAGTCATAAGTGCTAAATGTTTAATTGTTAAAGTTTTTAAAGATAAGGAATATGAGGTCAAGACCTGCATATTGTTAATAAATTTAGAATCTTAAAAATCAGAGGATTAAATAAATTTGCTTCTAGTTAGGCAATTTCATAGAATATACGTATTTTTGCGCTCCTTTTAGCGAATACTCGGAATGATAAAAGGATACATAAAATGATATTAATGCTTCTGTATGTTGCTCGCTTAATTCATCCGTAAACAGACAGAATACAAATTATTAATCAGCAATGGCTGAAAAAAAAGAAAAAACACCTGAAACTTCAGGTGACGTACAAGCAACCGATGTTGCAACTGTTGAAACTAAAAAGACAGTAGAAAAAGTAAATCCAGAAAAATTTCTTAAAGAATTCGATTGGCACAACTACGAAGAAGGTATTGAGCAAGTTGAAGATAAGAAATTAGAAGAATTTGAAAAATTAGTAAACGAAAACTTCGTAGACACCCTTAATAATGAAGTGGTAGAAGGTGAAGTTATACATATTTCAGATCGCGATGCTATTATTGATATCAATGCGAAATCTGAAGGTGTTATTTCGCTCAATGAGTTTCGTTACAATCCAGGCCTTAAAGTTGGCGATAAAGTAGAAGTACTTATCGATGTTCGTGAAGACGCTACAGGTCAACTTGTCTTGTCTCACAGAAAAGCGAGAGTGATCAAAGCTTGGGATCGTGTCAATGCAGCTCATGATTCTGGTGAGATCGTTAACGGATTCGTTAAATGTCGTACCAAAGGTGGTATGATCGTTGACGTTTTTGGAATCGAAGCCTTCTTACCTGGATCTCAAATTGATGTAAAACCAATTAGAGATTACGATCAGTATGTGAATAAGACCATGGAATTCAAAGTGGTTAAGATCAATCATGAATTTAAAAATGTGGTTGTTTCTCATAAAGCGCTTATTGAAGCTGATATCGAAGAACAAAAGAAAGAGATCATTGGTCAATTAGAAAAAGGACAAGTCTTAGAAGGTACTGTGAAGAACATTACATCTTATGGTGTCTTTATGGATCTTGGTGGAGTTGACGGATTGATCCATATTACAGATCTTTCTTGGTCACGTATCAATCATCCAAATGAGATCGTTGAACTTGATGAAAAATTAAATGTGGTTATCCTTGATTTTGATGAAAATAAATCAAGAATCCAATTAGGATTAAAGCAGTTAAGCAAGCATCCTTGGGAAGCCTTAGGTGAAGAACTTAAAGTTGGTGATCATGTTAAAGGAAAAGTTGTTGTCATTGCTGATTATGGTGCATTTATTGAAGTTGCCGAAGGTGTTGAAGGATTGATCCACGTTTCAGAAATGTCATGGTCAACGCACTTGCGTTCAGCTCAGGACTTTGTATCAGTAGGAGATGTTGTTGAAGCTCAAATTCTAACCTTAGATAGAGAAGATCGTAAAATGTCACTTGGTATCAAGCAATTAACGCCAGATCCATGGACAGACATAACAACTAAATATCCAGTTGGTTCAAAGCATAAAGGTATCGTAAGAAACTTTACCAATTTTGGTGTATTTGTTGAATTAGAAGAAGGTATTGACGGACTTATTTATATTTCTGATCTATCTTGGACTAAAAAGATCAAGCATCCAAGTGAGTTTTGTGCTGTTGGGGATGAACTTGAAGTTCTTGTTTTAGAATTAGACGTTGAAGGACGTAAGCTAAGTTTAGGGCATAAACAAACCAAGGACAATCCATGGGATAAATACGAAAAAGAATTCGCTTTGGATACAACGCATAAAGCTGAAATCTTTGAGATCGTTGATAAAGGTGCAACCGTTGTTTTCAACGACGATATTACAGCCTTTATTCCTTCACGTCATCTTGAAAAAGAAGATGGAAAGAAGCTTAAAAAAGGTGAAGAAGCAGACTTTAAGATCATTGAGTTCAATAAAGAATTCAAAAGAGTGGTCGCTTCTCATACAGCAATCTTTAGAGAAGAAGAAGCTAAGAATGTAAAAGCAGCTGCTAAAAAGCAAAAAGCTGCAGCAGCAGAAGCGAAGCCAACGCTTGGGGACGCTAATGATGCATTACAAGCACTGAAGGATAAAATGGACGGGAAATAAATTCGAACCATTTCAATTCATACAAAGCCTTTCAATTTTTGAAAGGCTTTTTTATTTCCAAGATCCACTTGTTTCATGTTAATTATTTGCATTAACTTTGCAATCCAAATACGTTTGGACGTTTATGAGTCAAAAAGTTTTACTTAATGCTAAAGAGGTAAACATCATTCTTCATCGATTGGCTTGTCAACTTATTGAAAATCACGACGATTTTAGTAATACTGTTTTAATAGGAATTCAACCTAGAGGAAAATTCTTGGTTGACCGTTTGGCTAAAATGCTTCGCGAAGAGTATAAGATCAAAGAAGTGCAACTTGGTTATCTTGATATTACCTTTTATCGGGATGATTTTAGACGTGGCGACAAGACATTAGAGGCCAATACAACGGAAATTAGTTTCATAGTTGAAAATAAAAATGTGGTTTTTGTAGATGATGTACTCTTTACAGGAAGAAGCATCAGAGCTGCATTGACGGCTATTCAATCGTTTGGAAGACCAAATGAAATAGAATTGTTGGTGCTTATTGATAGGCGCTTTAGTAGACATTTGCCAATTCAACCTGATTATCGCGGCCGACAAGTAGATGCTATAAATAAAGAAAAAGTAAAAGTAAATTGGAAAGAGAACGAAAAGGAAGATTCGGTTTACTTAATAAATAATTAAAAATATGAGCGAATTAAGTGTCAACCACTTATTGGGAATTAAATATCTGAACGCCAAGGATATTGAACTTATTTTTAATACCGCCGATCATTTTAAAGAAGTGATCAACAGACCAATAAAAAAGGTGCCTTCCCTTCGTGATATTACTATAGCCAATTTATTTTTTGAAAATTCAACCCGAACAAAATTATCTTTCGAACTCGCAGAAAAACG
>JABDMU010000010.1 GCA_013001285.1 Flavobacteriaceae bacterium | reverse complement strand
TGCAATGTGCTAGTGATATACCGCCACCAGTTGATCTCACTGCAACAGATAATTGTGATGGTGATATCACAGTAGGTCCAAATGTTAATATTACCCCGGGAGCATGTGCTAATGACTTGGTCATGGTACGCACATGGACTTTTACAGATGACTGTGGAAATACAAGTAGTGTATCACAAACCATTACTGTAAATGATGATACGCCACCAGTAATAACCTGTCCTGCTGATCTGACCTTAGAAGCTGGGCCGAATTTAGATATAAGTCCTGCCAATACAGGATCGGCGACAGCGACTGATAATTGTGGAGGAGATCCAACTATTGAATTTACAGATGTTGTGACTCCAGGTAACTGTATAGGACAAACAACAATTACAAGAACCTGGACAGCTACGGATGAATGTGGAAACCAAAGTTCATGTGATCAAATAATAACAATTGGAGATGATTCTCCACCAACGATAACCTGTCCACCAGATGTTGTATTAGAATGTGTTGTGGGATTAGATACCAGTCCTGCAAATACAGGTACAGCAACAGCAACAGACAGCAATGATCCTAATCCAGATGTTTCGTTTTCTGATGTCATCACCCCTGGTGATTGTCCAGGAAGCTATATTATTACAAGAACCTGGACGGCTACGGATGATTGCGGAAATCAGACCTCATGTGATCAAACGATAGAAGTTGATGATACTGTTGCACCAATACCTCCGGCACCTCCAGCAGACTTGAATCTGCAATGTGCTGATGACGTACCACCTGCTTCTGATCTCAAAGCTCTTGATGATTGTCAGGGAGATATCGATGGTGTTCCGAATGACGTTGTGACGCCAGGTAACTGTCCAAATAGTTTTAGTATTCTAAGAACCTGGACCTTTACAGATGACTGTGGAAATACAAGCAGTGTATCACATACCATTACTGTAAATGATGACACAGCTCCAGTACCACCAGCGCCACCAGCAGACTTGAATGTGCAATGTGCTAGTGATGTACCAGCGGCTGTTGATCTCACTGCAACAGATAATTGCGATGGCGATATAATAGTAAGTCCAACTGCTAATATTACACCTGGAGCATGTGCCAATGACTTTGTCATGGTACGTACATGGACTTTTACAGATGAATGTGGAAATACAAGTAGTGTATCACAAACCATTACTGTGAATGATGATACTGCACCAGTACCACCAGCAGCACCAGCAGACTTGAATCTGCAATGTGCTAGTGATGTACCAGCAGCTGTTGATCTCACTGCAACAGATAATTGTGATGGCGATATAATAGTAAGTCCGACGGCTAATATTACACCTGGAACATGTGCCAATGACTTTGTCATGGTACGCACATGGACTTTTACAGATGAATGTGGAAATACAAGTAGTGTATCACAAACCATTACTGTAAATGATGATACAGCGCCAGTACCACCAGCGCCACCAGCAGACTTGAATCTGCAATGTGCTAGTGATGTACCAGCAGCTGTTGATCTCACTGCAACAGATAATTGTGATGGCGATATAATAGTAAGTCCGACGGCTAATATTACACCTGGAGCATGTGCCAATGACTTTGTCATGGTACGTACATGGACCTTTACTGATTCGTGTGGAAACACAAGTAGTGTATCTCAAACCATTACTGTAAATGATGATACAGCACCAGTGCCGCCTGCACCTCCATCTGATATTGCAATTTGTGAAGACGAAAGTTTGCCTGCGGCTGAAGATTTAACAGCTGTTGATAATTGTGATGGTGACATTACAGTTAGCCCAACAGAGGAATCAACACCAGGATCAAATGGATATACCTTAGTAAGAACATGGACATTCACTGATCTTTGTGGAAACTCTTCTAGTGTAAGTCAAAGCATTGAAGTAGAAGATTTGCCTGAAATCATAGCAGGGAATCCAGTATGTTCTGAAGGACAAGAGTTTGGTACTTATTCTGTAGACGTTACTACGGATGGTGAAGAATTGACAAGTGATTTTGGAACGGTGACATACAACGGCGGAAACTCATGGACTGTAAGTGATATCGCGAACGGACAAAATGTTACCGTAACAGCGACCTCTGAGCTAGGATGCAAAACCACTCTTGAAATTACGGCACCAGATTGTTTGTGTATTGAATTGGATTTTGATTGGACCAACATAACTTGTCTAGGATTAAATGATGGTACAATAACGGTTAATTTCGTTACCCCAGGAGCGGTTGTGAAAGTTAATGGTCTACCTCACGATCCAGAAACATTATATGGGCCTGGCGAATATTTAGTCGAAGCCTATTTTGAAGGAAATGACGACCCTGATTGCTATATTTCCGAATTAATTGAGATCTTAGAACCAGAAGAGGTTACCGTTCAAGCGACATCTACAAATATAACTTGTCCTGGAGCCGATGATGGAACCATAACTGTATTCGGATTGAGCGAAAATGCGTGCTATGTCATTCAGAAAAATGGTGTAGGGCCAGATTTAAGCGGTCAAGATTACTTCGGACCTGGATTCTATATAATTAGTGCAACGGTTTGCGATGATTTCATTTATGATACAAGATCATATGAGCCATGTAACGCCGTTGCCTCAGTGACTATTTCAGAACCAAATGAAATAACATGTACTATAACGCCAGGTTATAGTAAATATGCCAATTGTGATGATCCAAAATATAACTATTTGTCTATAGATACCTTTGGAGGTACCTATCCTTTAACATTCTCATGGAGCCTTAATAATACAAGTGTCCAAAATGGATGGAGTTTGGTATCTGGAATGGATAGTCAAATTGTTTATTTTGAGCCTGGTGCGCAGAGTTATGGAATTTTATATTGCGAAATTACAGATGCCAATGGATGTATTCAGTTTGTACAATATGCTTCAAAATCAATATGTGATGATAATAAAGGGGCTATTAATTATGATGTGTATCCAAATCCAGTTAAGGATGTCTTAATGATCGACTTTAAGAAGACTTTGGATGCTGATACAACCATAGAGGTATTCGACCTTCTCGGCAATGTGGCTTATTCAAATGTTGTTAAGAAGAATGAACTGGCTAAATTAGATATAGATTTCAGAGGATTCCCAAGTACGATATATTATTTGAAAATTGTAAATAAAGAGGGAACAACTATTAAGAAAATTATTCTTGATAGGTAGATAAAAAATTGAGAATAATAGCAATTTCAATACCTTTAATTCTTAGGAATTAAAGGTGTTGTTTTATTTAGCAAAAAGTTGATCGATATTTTTAAATGCTTTGAACTCTAATGCATTGCCAGATGGATCATAAAAGAACATCGTAATCTGTTCACCCGGTTTACCTTCAAATCTGATATAGGGCTCAATGATGAAATAAATATTTTTCGACTTTAAACGATCTGAAAGAGTCATAAAGGAATCCCAAGGTAGTACAACTCCAAAATGAGGAACTGGAACATGTTTGCCATCAACAGAATTATGATGAAGCTCTTCATCAGATTTAGGTTTATAGTGTATAACCAATTGATGCCCAAAGAAATTAAAATCAACCCATTCGTCACTACTTCTACCTTCAGAGCAACCTAAAATTTCTTTATAAAAATTGCGGCAGGCCTCTAGATTATAAACAGGGATTGCTAAATGAAATGGAGATAAATTTGACATGGTTTAAATTTTTATATAAATATAATTCTAATCCTTGGTTTTTACACATTCAATTTTCCAAGTTGGATATTGAATGGTTTCATCCGGATTAACCCATTCTCCAATCCACTTAAATCCAGATCTAGACATATCATAAAATGTTAACCGATAAAACCCGTCCAGACCATTAGGTGCTTTCTGTTTACGATATAAAATAATTTTGTCATCTTCCTTATTGCCTTCCCAAACTGGTAATACCGTTGAAGGAGATTTCGAAGAATACCAATGCACATACCAGCGGCTGCTATCAGCAATAAACTGCCTGATACTTCCAGAATGACCACCGTCACTTTTTATGGTTTGATCCTGCACTGCCATGCCGTTGAGAATATATTTAAATTCCCAGGTCATTTCAATAGCATCCTTCCATGTGCCATCTGGGTTTCTGTTTATAGATTTGCAATTGCAAAGACCAATCATGGGTTCAAAATCCTTGATTTGCTCTGGAGCTTCAGGATTAGGTTGACCGTATGGAAATTCTATTGATGGTTCAAAGTTTTCCTGAGCATTTAGAGTCAGTAGTGAAATTAAAATGAAGAGAAAATTGAGTTTCATATCGCAAAGTTTTTTCTAAAGTTAAGTAATGGAACCAAGGAATGAATCTTCCTTTATGCATATCTTAACAATGCGAATTTACTTTTTTTTCGAAGTGAAATCGGTTGTTTTGGAAGAAGATTCCAGCATTTTATTCAAAGTTTCAAACTCTTGTTTTGTCAGTTCTCGATATTTTCCAATTGGCAGGTCAAGCTCAATATTCATAATACGTGTGCGTCTTAACGAACGCACCTCATAATCAAGATATTCACACATTCGCCTAATTTGTCTATTAAGGCCTTGAGTCAAAACTATTTTAAAAGTGGTGCTGTTTATTTTTTCAACTTTACAATTTCTAGTAACGGTATCCAGAATTG
>JABDMU010000006.1 GCA_013001285.1 Flavobacteriaceae bacterium | reverse complement strand
TTAAGGTGGTTATTGCAATGGGGCTCACCTCTTACCATTCCGAACAGAGAAGTTAAGCCCATTAGCGCCGATGGTACTACACTTGTGGAAGAGTAGGTCACCGCCTTTTTTTGAAAGTCCTTTACATAACGTAAAGGACTTTTTTTTGGTACATATCCAAAATGATGAGTTGCCTGAGCGATAGGAGTGGCATCCTCTCCTTCGCTCTTCTACACCAGAGGTTTTGAAGAGCTACGGAGAGATATAATGGATAGCGCGGTTTTTATGACAAATAAAAACAGGCCATAAAAAAAGCCCAACTCGAAAAGCTGGGTTTCAATATATTTTCAGATTTTTTTATCCTTTTAAAACGCCTCGAGAAATGACTATCTTTTGGATTTCACTCGTGCCTTCATAGATCTGCGTGATCTTGGCATCACGCATCATGCGCTCTACGTGGTATTCCTTTACAAATCCGTTTCCACCATGAATTTGAACGGCTTCAACCGTATGCTCCATTGCAATTCTTGACGCATAAAGTTTGGCCATGGCACTAGACATATCGTAGTTGTTCCCTTGATCTTTATCCCACGCAGCTTTCATGACCAAATGACGAGCGGCTTCAATATCTGTTGCCATATCTGCTAATTTAAAAGCAATAGCTTGATGGTTGGAAATTTCGGTGCCAAATGCTTTACGTTCTTTAGAATATTTTAGTGATAATTCATAAGCACCCGACGCGATTCCTAAGGCTTGGGCTGCAATTCCTATTCGTCCGCCGGAAAGCGTTTTCATAGCAAATTTAAATCCGAATCCGTCTTCACCAATTCTATTTTCCTTTGGGACTTTTACATCATTAAATTGTAGTGTATGCGTGTCGCTTCCGCGAATTCCCAATTTATCTTCTTTCGGACCGATCTCGAATCCGGGCATGCCTTTTTCAATAATAAATGCATTAATGCCATGATGTCCTTTTTCACGATCGGTTTGAGCGATGACCAAATAGACATCTGAACGTCCGCCATTGGTGATCCAGTTTTTAGTGCCATTTAAAACATAATGATCTCCCATATCAATAGCAGTTGTTTTTTGGGAAGTGGCATCACTTCCTGCTTCGGGTTCACTTAGACAAAAAGCACCAACAAATTCACCTGTAGCCAGCTTTGAAAGATATTTTTGTTTTTGATCTTCAGTGCCGTATTTTTCTAACCCATAACAGACCAATGAATTATTTACAGAAACAATCACAGATGCAGAGGCATCAATTTTAGATAATTCTTCCATGATCAACACATAGGAAATTGTGTCTAAGCCTGCACCACCATATTTTGGATCGACCATAATTCCTAGAAATCCAAGGTCCCCCATTTTTTTTACCAGATCATCGGGAAATTTTTGAACGTTATCGCGTTCAATAACACCAGGAAGGAGTTCGGTTTGTGCAAAATCACGCGCTGCATCGCGAATCATCATGTGTTCTTCTGTTAGGCTGAAATCCATTGCTTAAATAAAAATTAAAAGATTCGAAAAAAATGAGTACAAAGATACTTTATAATTGATAGATTTTCAATAATCATTTCTATTTTTACTGATATGATAAAAGATTCCTATTTTATTATTGGGGTAATGTCCGGAACATCACTTGACGGACTTGATCTTTGTTATGTTCAATTTGAAAAAGGATCAACTTGGCAGTTTAAAATTTTAAAGGCTGAAACCTATCCTTATTCGAAATATTGGAAAGACGAATTATCTCGGGTTATTCATATGAACTCTTCGGATTTGGAAGCCTTCGATCTGAGTTATTCAACATTTTTGGCGGAGGAAATCAATCGGTTTATAGATCAAAATCAAATAACTGAACTTGATGCAGTGAGTTCTCATGGTCATACTGTTTTTCATCAGCCCGAACGACAATACACCTATCAAATTGGAAATATGAGTGTTCTTGCCAAGCTCTTGAATAGGACTGTAGTTTGTGATTTTAGGGTTCAAGATGTGACTTTAGGTGGCCAGGGTGCTCCTTTAGTTCCTATAGGTGATCAACTTTTGTTTTCTCAATACCATATGTGTTTGAATTTGGGTGGGTTTTCGAACATTTCATACATTAATAACGATCAACGCATCGCCTATGACATTTGTCCGGTGAACATCGTCCTTAATATTTTTGCGCAAAAAGAAGGGTTGGCATATGACTCTGAAGGTCACTTAGCGTCACAAGGCAAAGTGAATAAAGGCTTGCTATCAAAACTAAATAGTCTTGACTATTATAATTTGGAGCCTCCAAAATCATTAGGATTGGAGTGGATCAACCATGTTGTATTGCCTTTAATGGATGGTTTTCAATTAAGTTCAAAAGATGTGCTTTGTACTTTTGTTGAACACATTGCGCATCAAATAAGTAAGGTAATTGATATGAAGACAAATGCAACGGTATTGGTTACAGGAGGCGGAGCGTTCAATTCATATTTAATGAAAAGAATAGAAGATAAATCAACAAATAATATAGTCATTCCAACACTAGATATTGTAAATTACAAAGAAGCTTTGATCTTTGGATTTCTCGGTGTCTTAAAACTAAGAAATGAAATCAATTGTCTAAAAAGTGTTACAGGAGCAACTCAAGATCATAGTTCAGGTAAAATATTTCATCCATAATTAATTATATTTTTTACCTTAGGCCTTTGTTTTTTTTATATTTGTTAGATGTCATAGCCAAGCTAAATACATGAAAAAATTACTTCAGAAGTACGAAGAAAAAGAACCGGAAATAATTTTCAATTGGAAAGATCCAGAAACTGAGGCAGAAGGCTGGGCAGTAATCAATTCATTAAGAGGTGGTGCAGCAGGAGGTGGTACACGTATGCGTATAGGACTTGATATGAATGAAGTCTTGTCATTAGCAAAGACCATGGAGGTTAAATTTACAGTTTCGGGACCAGCCATTGGCGGCGCAAAATCAGGCATTAATTTTGACCCAAATGATCCAAGGAAGCATGGAGTTTTAGAGCGCTGGTACCAAGCGGTATCACCACTGCTAAAGACCTATTATGGTACAGGTGGCGATTTAAATGTGGATGAAATTCATGAGGTTATTCCTATTACCGAGGCTAGTGGTGTTTGGCACCCTCAAGAAGGTGTTTTTAATGGTCATTTCAGACCAACCGAAGCCGACAAGATCAATAGGATTGGGCAGCTTCGACAAGGTGTTATTAAAGTCATTGAAAATCCGAATTACTCTCCTGACGTTGATCGAAAATATACGGTCGCCGATATGATAACCGGATTTGGTGTAGCAGAAGCCGTTAGGCATTATTATGATATTTATGGTGGACATGTAAAAGGAAAACGAGCCATAATTCAAGGGTTTGGAAATGTAGGATCTTCGGCTGCTTATTATTTATCGGAAATGGGAGCTAAGATCGTTGGTATCATTGATAAAAATGGTGGATTAATAAATGAAAATGGTTTTTCTGAAAAATTCATTACCGATCTGTTTTTAAAGAAAAATGGCAACAGTTTGGTTGCGGACAATATGATTCCATTTGATGAAATGAATGCCAAGATTTGGGCGCTACAAACAGAAATTTTTGCGCCATGTGCATCTTCTAGATTGATAACTTTACATCAGATTGATGAAATGATAGATAGTGGCCTGGAGGTCATCTCTTGTGGTGCTAACGTACCTTTTGCCGATAAAGAAATTTTCTTTGGGTCAATAATGGAGCATACAGATTATCGCGTTAGTTTAATTCCTGATTTTATTTCAAATTGTGGAATGGCACGTGTTTTTGCCTATTTTATGGAACGAAAAGTTCAAATGACCGACGAGGCAATTTTTACTGATACCTCAAATACAATTAAAAAAGCACTAGAACAGATTTATAATAAAAGTAATTCTAAAACCGGCATTAGTGAAACTGCCTTTGAAATTGCTTTAAAACAACTTTTATAAACCATGGAAACATTAATTATTACTGTATTTGTAGTAGGTTATTTAGCGATAACCTTAGAGCATAATCTAAAAATTGATAAGTTAATTCCCGCATTGATCATGATGGCCTTGAGTTGGGCGCTTATCTCTTTGGGAATTGATAATTTTTCTCAGTGGTTCGATTCGGCCAACCATGCTCTACTTGATAATTTTGGAACTGCCAATGATCATGAAGGGAAAATGCATCTTCTTGAAGAAACCTTGTTGCATCATCTAGGGAAAACGGCTGAGATTTTGGTCTTTTTATTAGGGGCAATGACGATCGTAGAGATCATAGATTACTTTGATGGTTTTTCGACAATAAAATCATTTATTCGAACTAAAAGCAAAGTGAAAATTTTGTGGTTCTTTGGTGTTATGGCTTTTATTTTATCGGCGATAATAGATAACCTTACAGCAACAATTGTCTTGATATCTATTCTTCAAAAAATTGTGCATCAGCGTGATACGCGAATATGGTACGCTGGACTAATAATAATTGCTGCAAATGCCGGAGGTGCCTGGTCACCAATTGGAGATGTGACTACGACCATGTTATGGATAGGCGACAAGGTAACCACCTTAAATTTAATAAAATATTTATTCCTTCCTTCTCTTGTCTGTATGGCAATTCCATTTGCAATTGCATCCTTTTTAAAGGTGTTTAAGGGTGAACTGGAACCTCATGCAGATGATGATGATTCAGGTCCAACTTCAAAATATAGCTCGACCATGCTATATTTAGGATTGGGAGCAATAATATCGGTGCCAATTTTTAAAACGGTAACGCACTTACCACCATATGTAGGTATGATGCTTGCTTTAGGTGTAGTAGCGATTTTTGCCGAATTGTACAGTTCAGCAAAATTTGCATTGACTTCAATTGATTTAGAAGAAAGTGACGCGTATGCACACCATAGTCCAGTACACCATTCCCTTTCGAAAATTGAAATGCCAAGTATTCTCTTTTTCTTGGGAATCCTTATGGCTGTGGCTGCATTGGAATCATTAGGACTGTTATTTAATTTTGCAACTTCGTTGCAAGATACGATGCCAATGCTTGGTACAGAATTACATGGAGAAGGTGTGTCAGATGTGGTGGTGCTATTGCTTGGAGTCGCTTCGGCAGTTATCGATAATGTACCCTTGGTTGCTGCCAGCTTAGGCATGTTTTCCGAGCCTATAGATAATGAACTTTGGCATTTTATTGCTTATTCTGCTGGAACTGGTGGAAGTATGCTGATAATAGGTTCGGCAGCAGGTGTAGTCGCAATGGGCATGGAGAAAATTGACTTTTTCTGGTATATGAAGAAGATAGGATGGTTAGCATTTTTAGGCTTTATTGGCGGTGCACTTGTTTTCTTCTTGACCAGATTGTGGTTTTAAAATACTTAAACCTAAAAAAGGTCGTTATTATTCAGTATCTAATTAATAAGTAAGGTATGCTAAATACAAACATATTATATGCAGTTCAGGATGGAACTGAACTCTTAGGAGAGGAGTCTGTTGAAAAAACGCTGTCAATCATCGAATTAATTAAAAGCGGTGGTCTTGCAGGGCAACTCATTATTTTAGTCCTTTTTCTACTTTTGATTGTAGCCATGTACATTTATTTTGAACGTCTTTTTGCTATAAAAGCGGCGTCTAAAGTTGATCCAAATTTCATGAATCTGATCAAAGACAATGTGTCTAGCGGTAAGGTGGATGCGGCTAAGGTGTTATGTGCACAGCAAAACACGCCTGTATCTCGATTGATAGACAAGGGAATTACGAGAATTGGAAGACCTTTAGAGGATATCAATATTGCGATTGAAAACGCAGGGAAGTTGGAAGTTTACGGATTAGAAAAAAATGTATCTATTCTGGCAACAATCTCGGGTGCTGCACCAATGATCGGGTTTCTTGGTACAGTAATTGGAATGATATTAGCAATATTTGAACTTGCGAACGCGGGAGGCACCATTCAAATGGATGTTTTAGCCAGTGGGTTATATACGGCCATGACAACAACAGTTGGTGGTTTGATCGTTGGTATTATAGCCTATATCGCCTATAATCATTTAGTGGCAAGAACAAATAAGGTTATTCATAAAATGGAAGCAAATTCTGTTGAATTTTTAGACCTATTACATGAGCCAATTTAAAAGGAACTATGAATATTAGAGGAAGAAATAAAGTAACACCAGAATTCAATATGTCCTCAATGACAGATATTGTATTCTTACTCTTGATATTTTTCATGATTGCTTCAACTTTGGTGACCACAAATGCTATTGATATTATATTGCCAAAAGCAAGTGGAAAAACCGAAAACAAGCAGTCGGTTGCCGTAAGTATCAAGTCAGATCTCACCTATTATATTGATGAAAAACGAGTTGGCGAAAGTGTTTTAGAAAGTCAATTGATCGCTGCACTTTCTAGTGAAGAAAAACCAACTATCGTGTTAAGAGCCGAAAAATCTGTTCCTGTCGAAAATGTGGTTACTGTCATGGACATTGCCAATAGAAATAAGTTTAAGGTCATTTTGGCTGTAAAACCAAATTAAACATGTTGAAGTATTTTAAGACCAAACATGAAAAGGACTCTGCAAGATTAACTGCATTAATTGCATTGATCTTGATATTGCTTATTTTCATAATGGGCCCTAAATACTTAGATCCTCCAGAAGAGTATGGCATAGCTGTAAATTTTGGAACAACAGATTTTGGAAGTGGTAAAGTGCAGCCAAAAAAACCGATAAAGTCAGAGCCGTTAGATATTAATGAACAGCCTAATGTTCAGGAATCCCAACCTGAAACAGCAAAGCCAAATACAGATGCTGAGGAAGTGCTTACTGCAGAGAACGCAGAAGCAATAGCCATGAAAAAGCAAAAAGAAGCTGAAGCACGAGAAAAAGCCAAGGCTGAAGCCGAAGCTAAGGCCGAGGCCGAGCGTATTGAAAAGGAGCGTATTGAACGTGAAGAGAAGAAGAAGAAACTTGACGCTCTTATGGGAGGTATTGGAAAATCTGATGGCACTGAAAGTGGCAGTGAGGGTGATGATGACAAAGTTGGCGATAAAGGACAAATAGATGGCGATCCCTACGCACCAAGTTATTTTGGAGAGCCTGGTTCAGGAAGTGGTGGCGTTGGCTATGGATTGACTGGAAGAGGGAAACCAAGAAAATCTAAGGTTATACCGGAATGTGATGAAGAAGGTACAGTTGTCGTTGAAATTCAGGTAAACAGATCTGGAAGTGTGGTCAATGCTGTGCCAGGAATAAAAGGGACAACTGGAAATCTTTGCTTGTATGACGCTGCAAAAAAAACGGCCTTATCTTATAAATGGCCTGCTGATTCCAAAGCACCCATCAAACAAATAGGATTTGTTGTAGTTAAATTCAGTGTTACACAATAAGAATGAACTATCAAGACACTGTGCAATGGATGTTCAGTCAATTGCCAATGTATCAAAATAAAGGCATATCGGCTTACAAATCTGATCTGACAAATAGTTTAAAATTAGCAGCTTATTTAGGCCACCCTGAAACAAAATTCAAATCGGTTCATGTCGCTGGAACTAATGGTAAAGGATCAACAAGTCATATGTTGGCCTCAATTCTTCAAGAAGCAGGTTATAATGTCGGACTGTATACATCTCCTCATTTAAAAGATTTTCGAGAGCGTATTAAATTGAATGGTCAATGCATTAGCAAGAACTATGTGATAGGTTTCATTAAAAAGCACAAAGCGTTTTTTGAAGAAAATCAGTTATCATTTTTTGAAATGACCGTAGGACTTGCTTTTGATTATTATGCGAAGAAAAACGTAGATATTGCAATTATTGAAGTTGGCCTAGGAGGACGTCTTGATTCCACTAATATCATTGACCCAGAGTTAGCAATAATAACGAATATTGGCTTGGATCACACACAATTTTTAGGAAACACTTTAGCAAGTATTGCAAAGGAAAAGGCAGGAGTCATTAAACCAAATGTTCCTGTGGTCATTGGAGAAACCCAGGCTGAAACGGCTTTTATTTTTAAAGAAATTGCGAAGCAAAATAATTCAAAGATCACTTTTGCCGATAAAAAACAAAAGGGAATTAAATTGAATAGTGACCTGAAAGGCAATTACCAGATTCATAATTTAAGAACGACCGTGATGGCTGTTGAGGTTTTGAACGATCACGGATTTAAAATTTCAAAAAAACATCAGAAACTAGGATTGATGAACGTCATTGTTAACACCGGTCTTCGTGGTCGCTGGCAGCTCCTAGAAAGCTCCCCGAAAATTATTTGTGATACGGCACACAATAGGGAAGGATTAACATATACAATGCAACAATTGAATGAAGAAATTTTTAAAAACCTTCACTTAGTTCTTGGATTCGTAAATGACAAAAATTTAGATGGACTACTCGATTTATTTCCGAGATCAGGACAGTATTATTTTTGCAAACCGAAAATAGAAAGAGGTTTGGATGCAACTATTTTAAAGAAAACATTTAAAAAAAGCGGATTGATTGGTAAAGTCTATAATTCAGTTGAAGAAGCTCTTGAAATGGCCAAGGAAAATGCCGATAAAAACGATCTGATTTATGTTGGTGGCAGTACATTTGTGGTCTCTGAAATTCTTTAGAATTTTGAATGAATTAATTTGGTAGAATGAAAATCTGACTTATATTTGCAGTCCTATTAATGGGGCGCGTAGCTCAGTTGGTTCAGAGCACTTGGTTTACACCCAAGGGGTCAGGGGTTCGAATCCCTTCGCGCCCACAAAAGTTCACTTTTAAAGTGGACTTTTTTTATATCTTTATCAGAAATATTTGGGTCATTAACTCAGTTGGTTCAGAGTGTTACCTTGACAGGGTAGAAGTCACTGGTTCGAATCCAGTATGACCCACATCACTCACAATCCCATTGCGTAAAACGCAATGGGATTTTTCATTCTAAAAAATACGAAGCTCGCTTTTGTATTTTTTAGAATGAAAAATAATAAACAGCGTAGCTGTTTGGGATTGTAATTGCAGGAGTGGGATTCTTCTGGATCATCGAAGATAATCCATCAGCGTAGCTGTTTGGGATTTTTCTGGATCATCGAAGATAATCCATCAGCGTAGCTGTTTGGGATTGTAATTGCACGAGTGGGATTCTTCTGGATCATCGAAGATAATCCATCAGCGTAGCTATTTCGGATATGTAAACTTATCGCGGTTATTTCGGTTAACGGAAGTATTTTAATAAAATGTGTAGACTGGCTTTTTTTCTATTTACTTATAGTGTTTGGTTAATTATATTCGAGCTTTAGTGGACAAAGTATATCTTTAAAGGTTATAATTATTCTTTTTATGTTGGCTTTCCAAATAGTTTTGATGATTGATATAAAAGACCTTTAAAAGGTCAAGTCAGGTCTAATAAAAGTAAATTACCTTTAGAGATTGGAGCTTATACATTTTTCAATAATAAAAACAATGCAAATATATTTTAAGGTTCTGATAGCGCTTTTTTTTTAATAAGAAACTATTGAATTATTTTATTAAATTTTAATAAAATTTATTCCTTTCGATATATAATTTTATAGAATCAACTCCGATTAACTTCTTTTAATTAGTCCGTAAGAGAAAACACAATTTTGTTGTATAAATTTAACTATATATCATTAAAGTTTTATCTTAGTGATTTCAATTTATTTTAAAAGTCTATTTAAAATTAACTAACCACTATTACCAGATTATTGATACTAAGAGTATTTACAGCATTTTTTTTAATATTTAGTTCAATAGGATCTTCATACAGTCAGGATGTAAGTCAAGAATATAAACGTCTTGAAGACTTGACTAGAAAACATTTAAGAACACCAGATAGTTTATTGTTATATAGTCAAAAAATGCTTGAATTTTCTCAAAAACACAATTTAACTAATGGTAAAAAGGAAGCTTATCGGTTCTTAGGCATAGCGAATTCTAGATTGCAAAATTATCAAAAGAGTAATCTATTCTTTTATAAAGCCTTGAGATTTTCAAAAGAACTAGGAGATACTAGATTTGAACATATTATTTACAATGATCTTTCTATTAACCATAGAAATACAAAATATTATGATTCGGCAATTTACTATTCAAAAAAGTTAATTAATATTTACCGTACTTCTGATGATAAGCGATCCTTAAACATGTCTTACATGAACTTAGGAATTAGTTATTTTTCCAAGTTAAGTTTAGATAGTGCTCAATATTATTTAGATCAATCAATCAAAGGATTTAAAAAGAATGAAAATTTGATGTTGGTAACTAATAATTTGAGTTTACTGGCAGAAGTATATTTTCAAAAAGAAGATTATAATAAAGCTTTAAAAATTGCTGATTCAAGTCAGAAATTAGCAGAAAAACTTAAACTTCAAAGAAATTACTCTCGAAACTACAATCTTTTAGCTCGTATTCATAATAAACTAAATAATAAAGAAGCATATAATAAGTATATAAAACTTGAAGAAGCGAATAGATTAAAAAACATTGATCCAAGAAATATAAAAGTTGGTGGAATCAATGAGTCTCAACAAAAGTCAATAACCCAGCATTATTTAGATAAAGAGAAACATTTATCAGAAGATAAACTGTTTTATAAAAATAATTTATTCAAAATTGTAGCTCTTGCAATTTTCTTATTTTTTATCTCAATTTATTTCTATAAAAAAAACAATAAAAGCCAAAATGAAATTTCACTCCTTAGAGAAAAATTAAAATCTCATGCAGAAAATAATATCGTGGAATCTGAATTGTTATATCTTAAAAGTAAAGCTGTTATAAATTCAAATAAATTGCGGTTTATTAAATCTGCAGGACATTATTTAGAATTTCATATAGCTGGTAAAGAAAAACCAGAAATAGACAGAAATTCTTTAATCAGTATATTAGAAACACTACCATCGCAACAATTTGTTAGAATTCACAAATCTTATATTGTGAATATAGCTTACATTAAAATTATTAATTCTACAAAGTTAATGTTAAATGATGGTACATGGATTAATTTGTCTAGAACCTATAAACAACAATTAAAAGAAGTACTTAATATTAAATAGCTGCTTTCATGTGTTGTTCATGTAAAGTTTTTTGTTGTTTGTGACAAATATTTTAATAACACGATATTTTATTATAACTTTAGAATGCTATTAATTAATTCTTTAAGGGAGAATCAAAGAATCAAGTGTCGGGAAAATTTCTAATCTTATTCATTAGCTGTTACCCGACACTTTCTTTGCTTTTAAGTCAACATTACGTTTTATAAAAAACAAGCAGTTTGTCCTTATAAAAACAATATATGCATATTCATTATTGCACATAATTGTAATAATTACAGAAAGTTTTACAATTCCTTTTTTTTACTAAATAGCTTTTAATTAGCTCTAATCTTCCTCTTTTCATAATTATGTTTTGGGCACAACACATAAGTTTTTTGCTATTAACTAAAACCAAACCTTTATGAAAAATTCTTACTTAAAAGTACTTCTGTTGCTTTTCTTTTTTATTTCAGAAAACAACCAGATCAATGCCCAAAATTGGACTAATTATTATCCTTCAGACGGGATAATTGATAGTGGTATTTATGCTATTGTTGAAGACCATAATAATGATCTGTGGTTTGGCTCATGGACAAACCCTCCGGGAACTTCTGGTTTAGCAAAATTTAATGGAACATCTTGGGAGCAGTTTAATACTGAAAATGGTCTTGTTGGTAATAATATTAGAGTCCTATTTCATGATAGTAATAATAATTTATGGATAGGTACAACAACAGGTGTTACTAAATATGATTACTCATTCCTTACAAACTATACAACAACTGAAGGATTAGCAGATGATTATGTTTTAGCAATAATAGAAGATACTTTTGGAAATATCTGGATTGGAACTAATAATGGTGTTTCTAAATTTGATGGAACA
The DNA here is from genome assembly GCA_013001285.1 of Flavobacteriaceae bacterium. Taxonomy (GTDB): domain Bacteria; phylum Bacteroidota; class Bacteroidia; order Flavobacteriales; family Flavobacteriaceae; genus JABDMU01. The sequence continues at coordinate 1,429 of JABDMU010000006.1, read as the reverse complement.
ACCTGGACTAATTATACTATAGAAAACAATTTTGCTTTAAATCAAATATCAAGTATAATTCAAGACAATAATGGAGATCTGTGGTTTGCTAGCTTACAAAGTGGAGCTGTAAAGTTTGACGGTACCACATGGACCAATTATACAGAAGCAGATGGATTAGCTTCTAATAATGTATATGTAATATATCAAGACACTAATAACGATTATTGGTTTGCTAATTATGCCGATGCAGGTTTGAGTAAATTTAATGGCACTACATGGGAAACCTTTACCACAGCAGATGGATTGTTGGATAATTCAATTAGAGCTATTTATCAGGACAACTTTGGCGATTTATGGTTTGGAAGTAATTCTGGGGCATTAAAATTTGATGGCAGTGAATTAACAGCGTATACAACAACCGATGGCTTAATTCCTGGAGGTGTTAGATCTTTTTATCAAGACAGTAATGACAACATGTGGATTGGAACATGGTCGTCTGGAATAAGTAACTTTGAAATAAGTAAGGTCAATATTCCAGACCCTTATTTTGAACAATCATTAATTGATTTGAACATTGATAGTGATGATACTCTAAACGGTCAAATTTTAAGAACAGATGCTATAGCGGTAACAGATTTAAACCTTACAAATCCGTTATTTCAAAACGATGGATTTGAAAACCCTTTAATTACAAGTGTTACTGAAAAAATTTCAGATTTAACTGGCATAAGAGCTTTTGTAAACCTTACTAGTTTGCAGTTGGGGAACGGTGCTTTAACAAGTGTTGATGTTTCCAAAAACATAAAGCTTGACAATCTCTTTTTTAATGATAATCAATTATCATCTATAGATGTGTCTAAAAACATAATGCTTAGGCGTTTTGGTGTGATGCGGAACCCAAATATTAGTAGTATAAATGTTAGCAAAAATGGATTACTAGAAGAGTTATTTGTACATGAAACAGTAATTTCATCCTTAGATGTTTCAAGCAATCTGAATCTTTGGCGATTACAAGCTCAGAGTACAAATTTAACAGGCCTAAATTTAAGTGCTAATGAAAATTTAATTCGCCTTCGTGCACAAAATAATCCAAATCTGGCCTATCTCAATGTCCGAAATGGAAATAATAATCAGGTGATTTTTTTTAACGTTAATAATACACCTCTTTTATCGTGTATTACCGCAGATGATAGTGTGTCTACAACGATGACCACATATTCTGAAGATCCTTTTAGCACGGACTGTGGTACTGTGTACATACCAGATACGAATTTTGAGCAAGCACTCATAGATTTGGGCGTTGATGCAGCTGGAATTCAGGATCATGTTATTTTAAGAAGTGAAGCTGAAGCTATGACAGGACAATTAGATGTAAGTAATAATGGAATTAATGATTTAACAGGAATAGAAGCTTTTACAAATTTAATAAGATTAAAGGCTTGGAATA
>JABDMU010000001.1 GCA_013001285.1 Flavobacteriaceae bacterium | reverse complement strand
AGCCATAGCAGCTCTACCCACAGCATTCATAGATAATGCAGAGAAAACAAATGGTAACATTCCACCTATTAATAATCCCGCCATAATATCTGGTTTAGAGACGTCGATGGAAGTAACATTTGCAGTTTTCATAAAAGCTGCAAATAAGGCCAAAGCAGTTAATGCAGCCGAGGCAATTGCAAAGCCTTTGCCTATGGCGGCAGTAGTATTTCCTACAGCATCTAATTTGTCCGTGCGTTCACGCACTTCACTTGGTAATTCAGCCATTTCAGCAATACCACCAGCGTTATCTGAAATAGGTCCGTAAGCATCAACAGCTAATTGAATACCAGTGTTTGCTAACATACCTACCGCAGCAATGGCGATTCCATACAGTCCAGCAAAATGATGCGAGATCAAAATGGCGGCAGCAATTAATAAAATTGGAATAGCAGTAGACATCATACCAACGCCTAATCCAGCGATGATGTTTGTAGCCGCCCCAGTTTCAGATTGTCTAACGATATCTTTAACAGGTTTCTTTCCAGTACCTGTATAATATTCAGTAATTTTTCCAACAGCTAATCCTGCAGCTAATCCAGCGATGGTTGCCCAGAAAACACCCATGGCACCAAATGGTAACCCTTCTACTTCGGCTGGAATAAATCCAGTAATGATAAAATATGACGCGCCAACCATAAGTAATGCCGAGCCAAATTCTCCAATATTCAAGGCCATATGCGGTGAACCACCATCTTTTACTTTTACGAAAAACGTACCAATGATAGACATTACAATACCAACAGCAGCAAGTGCCAATGGTAAATAAACAGCTCCAAGACCTTCGAAATTAGGTGTCACAATAAATGCACCTAAAACCATTGTTCCTATAATAGATCCAACATATGATTCAAAAAGATCAGCTCCCATTCCAGCAACATCTCCTACGTTATCTCCAACATTATCTGCAATAGTAGCAGGGTTTAATGGGTGATCTTCTGGAATACCAGCTTCGACTTTACCAACTAAATCAGCACCAACGTCGGCAGCTTTGGTATAGATACCTCCACCAACACGTGCAAATAATGCAATTGATGAAGCTCCTAATGAGAATCCTGAAAGTACATTTAATACTTCATTGATACCCCAACCTTGTGTGCTATATAAAGCAAATAATCCGCTTAATCCTAAAACACCAAGTCCAACAACACCTAATCCCATTACTGATCCACCTGCAAAAGCAACTTCAAGTGCTTTACCAAGTGATGTTCTCGCAGCTTGGGTTGTTCTTACGTTAGCTTTGGTAGCGACACGCATTCCAATAAATCCAGCAAGTGCAGAACAGATAGCACCCACGATAAAGGATACAGCAACCATTCCGTTTGATCCTGCTTCAGATTGACCTTTAAAATATAATAAGACGGCAACTGCGATTACAAAAATCGCTAGGATCTTGTATTCGGCTTTTAAGAAAGACATTGCACCATCGGCAATATTCTTTGCTATTCTAGCCATTTTGTCATCACCTACTTCTTGTTTTGATACCCATACATTCTTTACGAGTACAAACAATAGTGCCAAAACACCAAAAGCCGGTAAAAATTTTACTAATAATTCCATATGTTAGTTATTTATTTTTAGAATGCGCCAAAAATAGTAAAATATAGCAGATAAAAAAAGCCACCTATAAGAATATAGACGGCTTATCAGAATTTAAAATTTTACGGTTATATAGTAAAAACACGATTCTTTTTATGTTCGCTGGTCTCATAACGCTCTTGACATTTGTCTACAATGTCATAAGCCTCAGTGGCATCGCCCCAACCACCAACATCAACTTTCTTTTTTTCCAGATCTTTATATACTTGGAAAAAATGCTCGATTTCTTTTAAGCGATGCGGATTGATATCATAAATATCATTACGTTCGCTCCATATAGGATCGGAAACTGGCACGCATATGATCTTCTCATCTGGTCCTTTCTCATCAGCCATATGAAATACGCCAATAGGTTTTACTTCCATAACGACCATAGGGTATGTAGGTTCAGTGGTTAACACCAATACGTCTAAGGGATCACCATCTAAGGCCAAGGATTCAGGAATAAATCCATAATCTCCAGGATACATCATAGATGAAAATAAGGTGCGATCAAATCGGATTTTATTCAGCACAAAATCATATTCATACTTATTTCGGCTTCCTTTTGGGATTTCCACCAAAACATCAAAGGTCTTCTTTTCTTTTGCAGTCATTGTTCAGTATTAATTTAAGGTCTGCAAAATTATTCATTTTGTTAGTATCGAACAACTTAATTATGAAAAGATTTCAGTTTTAAAAATGAAAACCGAATGTACCGGTTATACCAAACTTTCGAGCGTCAGGATTATTGAGGTAGTTTCCTCTGAAGTTAAAGTCTAATCTGAATATTTTAAAAATATTTCCGACCCCAAAACTGTATTCATAATAGATCTTATCTGAAGGTGCTTGATATAAAAGTCCAGACGCATTGAGGTCACGATTGCCTTGTGAAATGTCTCCCCAAACACCGCGAATACTTACTATTTCACGCAGATTCATTTTTCTTAATAAGGGTATTCTAGAAAAGAAACGCCCATTAAAATTATGTTCAAGGAACAAGGATGCATAAGTATCGGTCACGAATTCATAAAAATCCAATTGTGAAAATGTATTATATATTGAAAAGTATGATTGATTCCCAGGTACCACGCTCAACAAACCTAATGGCACATCACCATAGGTTTTTCCAACTTCTAAGGTTGAATATAGACGGCCAAATCCACCTATTTGCCATGGTTGTGTGTAAGAGAACTGAAGTTTAGTATAATTAAAATCACTATTGAACATACGTTTATCTCCAAAACTAAAGCGTACAAATAAGCGTGCAAAATCATCATTAGCTTCATAGCGTTCTACGCCAAATCCGGTCATCCTCCGTTTCGGATAATAGAACATGGAGAAGGTGGTTTCATATTGTTTTACTTCTGAAGACACTCCTGAAGGAGCATTGTCATCAAAATAGTCTAAACTAAATGTTGGAGATGCCGATTCCAACGTACGGTAATTTCCACCAAGACGAAGGACAAAGTTCCTCCATGGTTCCATCTCAATTGCAAAAGTGGACAAATTTATACTTGTAAGCTTATCATTAGAACCTGAACCTACAACTGAAGATGATGCCAAACTTCGGCCAAGTACATCGGTTGAAGTGGTTAAGCTCGCTCCGATTTGTTCTACATCGCGACGGTTTCCACCTGAAATGATGATCCTATTTTTTTTATCAAGTAACCACTTCCCTGAAATACCATATTTAAATTTATCATCTTTAAATCCGTAGGCTGTATAGCCTTCAAAACGCCATAGATCATTTCTTTCAAAATAGGTACGACCACCTGCTCTTAGACGCAGACCTTCAACTTCATTAAATCCGAATGTGGAAAAGATTGGACCATAATCGAAATTAATGCTTGGGAATTCAACATAACCCGAAGCTAGTATGCTTCCAATATTGTATAAAGAACGAAACTTTTTTACAGTTTTTAAAGTGTCTAGCATTTTATAAACACCTAATTCATCTTCATTTAATTTCTCTAATCTATTTTCTTTCCAAAAATTATCATCACGATCATAGATGTCCTTATCATAATTATAAACCTCTTCGTCATAAAATTTTGATTCCACAGGTTCATCGAACACATAGTTTTCATATAGTGTTGTTCGTTTTCCATAGATACCACGTGACTTTTCTTTTTTATTAATGGCAAAATCTGATAGCATATAATCTCTTTTTACCAAAAAAATGGAATCATTTAACACCTCATATTCTTGTTCGATGTATATTTCTTTTACCCAGTTAATGTTGGCGCTTTTAGAAGCCTGAAGGTTGATCTCCTTTACAGCGTAAGTAGAATCATTAACCCAAAAATCGCCTTTAAAGGTGAGTTCGTTCTTTCGTCTTGGATAATAAATGATATTATAACACCATTTATTATCGATAAACGCGCTATCAGACAACACATAATTATAAGTACTAATTCCAGTTCTTGAAAGCGGACTCACAAAACTTTTATCAAAAAATTTGAGATAATTATCATAAACATTGAAATCGGCGTATAGATCCCCAACAAAATCGATGATCACCTGATTATTGCTAAAGCCACTATTCTTATTCCCTCGGAGAACTACTTTTTCTTTATCTAAAATGTTGTCTCCATAAACCTTTGATATGGCTTCATTAATAAAAATCGGTAGATAGGTCTTCCCTGTTATGCGCGATGTATCCACCTCTTCAAAAACGAATTCCATACCACGGAAGAGTTTGCTTTTAATTAATGTAGAGTCAATTGTGTTCAGGTCAAACTCAACTTTTTCATATTTATCATAAGCATATTGGTCAACTTTTTCCAGACCGTTTGAACGTTTATATTCCCATATCTTTCTAAGGATATCGATGGCTGGATTGTCTTTTTTAGATTGTTTTCCACGAACAATGACCACTTCATCTAACATCGCGGAATCTTCTTTTAAAACAAATTTTAGATCAAAATTAATCTTCTTTTCCAATGGAATTTCAAGAGTTTCGTAGCCTACAAATGAAACGAGCAAGGTATCCCAGCTTTGATTCGATTCTAAATAAAACCTGCCATTCTCGTCGGTAATGGTACCTTCCGACGAATTTTTGAAAATAATATTTGCATAGGGAACGGGTTCATTAAATTCATCGAAGACGTGACCACCAACCTTAGTCTGACCGATGGCTGAAATCATTATGAACAATGAGATTAATGTGAGAAAATAGTGCCTCATAAATAAAAGACTTCACCAACAACAAAGTTAACGAAGTCAATATATAACGTATTTATTCTTGTTTTATTTATACATCACCTTTTTTACCGCCTTGATCACCTCCTGATAATTAGGCAACCATTCCTCGAACAATTGAGGAGAATAAGGGGCTGGTGTATCGGCGGTATTGATCTTTACAATTGGTGCATCTAAATAGTCAAAAGCTTTAGATTGCACCTGGAAGGTGATTTCAGTTGAAACATTGCCAAAAGGCCATGCCTCTTCCAATATTACCAAACGGTTAGTTTTTTTAACCGAATTGATTACGGCATCGATATCTAAAGGACGAACGGTACGAAGGTCGATAACCTCGCACGATATCCCTTCTTTTTCAAGTTCATCTGCAGCTTTATAAGCCTCTTTAATGATTTTGCCGAAAGACACTACAGTGACATCATTTCCAGCTCTTTTTATTTCAGCAACACCAATTGGCAAAATATATTCGCCATCAGGCACTTCACCTTTATCGCCATACATTTGTTCGCTTTCCATAAAAATCACAGGATCGTCATCGCGTATTGCTGATTTTAATAATCCTTTAGCGTCATAAGGATTGGAAGGCACGATCACCTTTAATCCTGGCGTGTTTGCAAACCAGCTTTCAAAGGCTTGCGAATGTGTTGCAGCTAATTGACCAGCCGACCCAGTAGGTCCTCTAAATACAATAGGGCATTTAAATTGTCCCCCTGACATTTGCCTGATCTTGGCTGCATTATTTATTATTTGATCAATTCCAACCAAAGAAAAATTAAAGGTCATATACTCAACTATAGGTCTATTTCCTGTCATGGTTGAACCTATTGCAATACCTGCAAAACCCAATTCGGCTATTGGCGTATCAATTACCCTTTTTTCACCAAACTCATCAAGCATGCCCTTAGATGCTTTGTAGGCACCATTATATTCGGCAACTTCCTCACCCATTAAATATATGCTTTCATCGCGACGCATTTCTTCGCTCATGGCTTCGGCTATTGCCTCTCTAAATTGAATTGTTCTCATATTTTGGTTAAAATATTAAAAAACAAAAATAGTAATAATAGTAGAACTTTATGAAATGGAGTCAATCAAATTTTTATTATGCATGCATAGGAAATAATCGTAAAATTGATTACCTTCGTAACCTCAAAAATCAAATAAAAAAATAGAATGAAAATATTAGTATGTATCAGTCATGTTCCAGATACGACTTCTAAGATCAATTTTGCAGACGGTAACACAAAATTCGATACAAACGGGGTTCAATTTGTCATCAATCCAAATGACGAATTTGGATTAACACGTGCCATGTGGTTCAAAGAAAAACAAGGCGCATCAGTAGATGTAGTGAATGTTGGAGGCGCTGAAACCGAACCCACTTTAAGAAAAGCATTAGCCATTGGTGCTGATTCGGCAATTCGCGTCAATACCGAAGCCAAAGATGGATCGCAGGTGGCAGCAGAATTAGCTAAGGTCGTACAAGATGGTGGTTATGATCTTATTATTGCTGGACGTGAATCTATCGATTATAACGGCGGCATGGTTCCGGGAATGGTTGCCGGTATTATTAATTCAAATTTCGTAAATAATTGTATTGGTTTGGAAGTTGATGGTACGAATGTCACCGCGATTAGAGAAATTGATGGCGGAAAAGAAACCGTAACAACAACGTTGCCACTTGTCATAGGTGGTCAAAAAGGACTGGTTGAAGAAAGTGATTTACGCATCCCGAATATGCGTGGTATAATGATGGCAAGAAAAAAGCCACTTAATGTGGTAGAGTCAACGAATGTCGAGGCGGAAGCTACTTCAGTTAGCTTTGAAAAACCAGATCCGAAAGGTGCTGTGACCTTAGTTGATCCAGATAATTTGGATGAGCTCATTAATTTGCTACATAACGAAGCCAAAGTAATTTAACACCCTCAAAACACAAGAAATGTCAGTACTCGTATATACAGAATCAGAACAAGGAAAATTTAAAAAAGTAGCCTTAGAAGTTGCCTCTTACGCCAAAACTGTGGCCGATACATTAGGCACAACAGTTACAGCAGTTACCTTTAATGTTGATGATGCATCATCATTAGGGAATTATGGAGTAGATCGTGTTTTAAACGTTGCTTATGACGGCAATTTTGATGCGAAGGTTTATGCAAATGTTATCAGCCAAGCGGCAGCCAAAGAAAATTCTAAAGTAGTCATCGTTAGTTCAAGCGCAGATAGTAAATATTTAGCACCACTGTTAGCAGTAGAATTAAAGGCTGGATATGCTTCAAATGTCGTTGAAGCACCTCTAAACATTTCTCCTTTTACAGTTAAGAGAACAGCCTTTACCAATAAAGCTTTTAATCTTACGGAGATCAACTCAGATGTGAAATTAATAGGTGTTTCTAAAAATGCATTTGGTCTTGTTGAATCGTCAGGGAATGCGACTAAGGAGGACTTTTCTCCTAACTTAGCATCTTCAGATATCACAGTGCAATCTGTTGACAAGGCCACAGATAAAGTGACTATTGCAGATGCCGAAATTGTAGTTTCAGCAGGCCGCGGACTTAAAGGTCCTGAAAACTGGGGGATGATAGAAGAATTAGCCGAAGTTTTAGGTGCTGCCACCGCATGTTCAAAACCAGTTTCCGACCTTGGTTGGAGACCACATAGTGAGCACGTCGGACAAACGGGGAAACCTGTTGCATCTAACCTTTACATCGCCATAGGTATTTCAGGAGCAATTCAACATTTAGCTGGTATTAATGCTTCTAAAGTAAAGGTTGTTATCAATACTGATGCTGAAGCGCCTTTCTTTAAAGCAGCCGATTACGGCGTTGTAGGGGATGCTTTTGAAGTTGTACCTCAACTCATTCAAAAATTAAAGGATTTTAAAGCACAAAACGCATAATTTTTATACCTTGTAATTGTTCTAACAGTTAAAATTTGTTCAACTGTATAGATACACGTTGAACTGGTTTGGTAAAGTCCAAATTTAAACTGTTCTTTGTGATTACTTATAAAATATGAGTTTAGTTCGTCTTAACATAAAAGGAATTTCATATAGCCAAACCCAAAATGGTGCCTATGCTTTAATTTTAAGTGAAGTAGATGGTGACAGAAAATTACCTATAGTCATTGGTGCTTTCGAAGCACAGTCCATTGCCATTGCCTTAGAAAAGGAAATCAAACCTCCACGACCGCTTACCCACGATCTATTTAAGAACTTTTCAGATAGATTTGATGTTGTGGTCAAACAGGTTATTATCCATAAATTGGTTGATGGTGTCTTTTATTCAAGTCTCATTTGTGAACGTGATAAAATCGAAGAAATCATCGATGCGCGCACGAGTGATGCTATTGCTTTAGCACTTCGATTTAATGCGCCTATTTTTACATATAAAAATATCCTTGATAAAGCCGGGATCTATTTGAAAGTGAATCCGAAAAAAGATGATGAAGCAGATGACAATATTTTGCTTGATGAGGTATTAGCCGAAGAAATTGAAGCAAAAACAGAAGCTGGTTTGCAAACGAAATCCCTTGAAGAGTTAAATGCACTACTTGATAAAGCTGTTGCTAATGAAGATTATGAAGCAGCTGCACGAATTCGTGATGAAATATCAAAACGCAACTAAACATAAACTTATGAAACACCTCCTTTTAGCTGTAATGGCTATTTTTTTTGGGATTTCCACAAGTTTTTCCCAAGACATCGATAAAAAATGGAGTTTTGAAGCCATTCAGAACGATTCGGGGGAACAACTTTTTGAGATCAATAAAAGTTCTGATGTCCTCACACTAAATAAAGGAGAATTCAATTACCATTTAGAAGCTAAAAATAATCTGAAAGCATCGGGTGATTATATGCTACAGAATAACCTTCTCGTCTTTTATTATAATGAACCAAACGATACTATTAGACGCTTCAAAATCACAGAAAGAACTGATTCTACTTTAGTTTTTGCCGAAAACGGCGTCAGGTACCAATTTCGTGCTTTAGACTATGAGGTATCGGCTGTTGTTGACGATGCTCAACAAAGCAGTGATACCAATGCTATCATCAAAAGTGGCGGATTCACAATGAATAGCCTTATGCGTGGCATCTTAGGTATGGCCGTGCTACTTGTGTTGTCTATATTGTTAAGTAAAAATAGAAGAGCAATAAACTGGCGAACTGTCGTGTTTGGACTTTTAGCTCAATTGGCTTTAGCTGTAGGTGTTTTGAAAGTGCCGTTTATTCAAAGTGCATTCGAGTTTGTTGGTAAAATATTCATCAGTATTCTGGACTTCACCATGGCTGGAACTGAATTTTTATTTGCATCTTTTATAACTGGTGAAATAGAAGGCGCCTTATTGACCTTTGCCGTTTCCATACTGCCAACCATAATATTCTTTTCTGCTTTAACCTCTGTTTTATTCTATCTAGGAATCATTCAAAAGATTGTAAAAGGATTGGCCTGGTTGCTCACTAAATTGCTGGAGATCTCTGGTGCAGAAAGTTTAAGTGTTGCCGGTAATATTTTCTTAGGTCAAACAGAATCACCTTTAATGATCAAAGCCTATTTAGAGAAAATGACAAGATCGGAAATTCTATTGGTCATGATTGGTGGAATGGCCACAGTTGCAGGAGGTGTTTTAGCTGCTTATATTGGATTTTTAGGTGGTGAAGATGAAGTACTTCGGTTATTCTATGCCAAACATTTACTAACGGCCTCTGTGATGGCTGCACCTGGTGCCATCGTCATATCAAAAATTCTTTATCCTCAGGAAGAAAAGATCAATTCGGATATCAAAATTACCCAAGAAAATATTGGATCTAACATATTAGATGCCATTGCTAATGGTACTACAGAGGGATTAAAACTTGCAGTAAATGTAGGTGCGATGTTACTTGTATTCTTAGCCTTTATCGCCATGATCAACGGGATCTTAGGTTGGGTTGGAGATATAACGTCCCTCAATGAATGGGTGCTTAATCATACAGCTTACAAGACGCTATCACTTGAATTTCTATTAGGATATGCCTTTTCACCTTTAATGTGGCTCATAGGTGTTGCCAGTGAAGATATGGCCTTAATGGGACAACTTCTAGGGATCAAACTCGCAGCAAGTGAGTTTGTTGGTTATATTCAGTTAGCCGATTTGAAAAATCCGTTAAGTGAACTTCATTTGAAATATGAGAAGTCTATCATAATGGCCACATATATGCTTTGTGGTTTTGCTAATTTTGCATCTATTGGGATTCAAATAGGAGGTATAGGATCTTTGGCGCCAGGTCAGAGAAAAACCCTTTCTGAATTCGGGATTAGAGCCTTAATTGGTGGTACAGTAGCTTCTTTACTATCAGCTACCATTGCTGGTATGATCATAGGGTAACCCGTTGATAACTTTTCTAATAAAAATGATGGACTCATAATTTGATTGGCCTGATTTTAATTACTTTTATTTTTCTGAAAATGACTATGAAATGAAGCAATATTTAGATCTAGTAAAACACGTTTTAGATAACGGCAACTTAAAAGCCGATCGCACAGGGACAGGCACCAAAAGTGTTTTTGGGCATCAAATGCGATTCGACCTTTCCGAAGGTTTTCCAATGGTGACTACGAAGAAATTGCATTTAAAATCGATAATATATGAGTTGTTATGGTTTTTAAATGGCGATACCAATATCAATTATTTAACCGAAAATGGTGTCCGTATTTGGAATGCCTGGGCAGATGAAAATGGAGATTTAGGACCAGTTTATGGTCATCAATGGCGCAATTGGAATAGCGATGATATCGATCAAATTAAAGAGGTCATTGATACTTTAAAAAATAACCCAGATAGCAGAAGAATGTTGGTGTCTGCATGGAATCCTTCAGTTTTACCTGATACCAGCAAATCATTCAGTGAAAATGTAGCTAATGGAAAAGCTGCGTTACCACCTTGTCACGCGTTTTTTCAATTCTATGTCGCTGATGGGAAATTGTCCTGTCAACTGTATCAGCGAAGTGCCGATATCTTCTTAGGTGTGCCTTTTAATATTGCATCTTATGCCTTGTTCACTATGATGATGGCTCAAGTTTGTGGTTATCAGCCAGGCGAGTTCATTCACACTTTTGGGGATGCTCACATTTATAGCAATCATTTAGAACAGTTAGAACTACAATTATCAAGAGATCCTAAGCCTTTACCAACAATGGTTCTAAACCCTGAAATTAAAAACATTTTCGATTTTAAGTTTGAAGATTTTACACTTTTAAATTATGAACCTCATCCGCATATAAAAGGTGCTGTCGCGGTTTAACCAAATTTTATTTTTATGAAATATGTACTCGCGTTATCCTGTTTATTCCTGTGTCTTAGTAGTGCTGCTCAAGAAACAGAGGCAACAGATCTTAAAGAAGACCAAAGCAAAGAAGTTCCTTTTGCTGTAGTCGAAAAAGTACCCATTTATTCGGGTTGTGATGCCAGTATGAGCAATGTGAATCTAAAAAAATGTATGAGTGATAAAATTATTGAGCTTGTACAAAAAAAATTCAATACGGATCTCGCCAACTCCTTAGGTTTACCTGATGGGAAAGCACGAATTATGGTTAGTTTCAAAATTGACACAAACGGAAAGGTTGTTGAAATAATGTCTAGAGCGCCACATCCAAGGTTGGAAGAAGAAGCAATTCGCGTTATTCAACTAATCCCTTCCATGGATGCTCCAGGGTACGCACATGATGAAGCCGTTACAGTTTCATATTCACTTCCTATTGTGTTTCAAGTCGTAGGGAAAAAATTATCAAGAAAAGAAAAACGTGCCCTTAAAAAATTAGAACGCGATATCTCAAACTAGAATTATGTTCGGAAAAAAGAAAGAAAAATCACAAATAGATCAGGAGCAATTAAAATTGATCGAAAACGCCCAGCGTCGCATTCGTCAAAAGAAAAATTTATATCGGCATTTTGTAATCTTTTTGATTGGTGCTGTTTTCCTGATCATTGCTAATACGGTTTTAGGAATTGGTGAAACTATCACCTTATTTGGAATCAATTGGTTTGTATATGCCATTTTAATTTGGTTGTTTTTATTTGCCTATCATTTTTTCAATGTTTTTGTCACCCATAAATTCATGGGTAAAGACTGGGAAAAGGAACAACTTGATATTTTGGTATCCAAACAAAAAGACCGAATTGAGCAATTAAAAACATCTATTGCTCAACCAGAACTTGAAGTTTCAAGAACCGAGATAGAGGAACTTCCAAAAAAAAAAACTAATCGAACCATAATCGTTGCTACTGGTGAAAACAATGCTATTGGTAAAGACAACGATCTCATTTGGCATTTAAAGGATGATCTCAAACGATTCAAAAAAATAACTTCTGGACATCATATCATTATGGGTAGAAAAACCTTCGAAAGTTTCTCTAAACCTCTTCCAAACAGAACACATATTGTTATTACGAGACAGGAAAATTACGAGGTCCCAGAGGGTGTTCTTATAGCTAATTCTTTAGGGGAAGCATTTCGACTTGCAGAACATGACAAGCAGCCGTTCGTTATTGGAGGTGGAGAAATATATAAACAAGCTATACCTTTTGTTGATAAAATCGAGCTTACAAGGGTGCATCATTCCTTCCCTGATGCCGACACCTTTTTTCCAAAAATAGATGAATCTGAATGGAAAATTATTGCGAATGAATTTCACGAAAATGATGAAGATCATGCCTATTCATTCTCCTTCACAACCTATGTCAAGCACATTTAGTTCAATTGATCGAAATACGCTTTCATAGGCTCAAAATAATGTTCATCCCAGCCAGTAATATAGTGCTCACCGCTTTCAGGAACCTTAGTATGTTTTAATATCAATTCGGTTTCGTTCTCCCTTTCGTTCAGTAAAATCTCAATTTGGGAATCGTCTTCATCCGTTTCAAAATTAGAAGTGCGCCAGGACTGAACGATTTTTGAATACGGAACTAACTCTATGTTGGCTCCTGTGATATAACCTTCCCATGCCGAAAAAGAATCACCAACCTTATCTGAAACATAAGCCGTACCGCGCGTCATTTTTGTATGGCCTTGTGTACTGAGCCAAGATTTATAAATTTGTTTCGCAGTGGCCTTAAAGGTTCTTTTAATTGTAAATTCCATTTGAATAATTTTAGATCAAAGATTTTAAACCGAATCTTAAATTTACAAATTTTTATGTTGCATAAATCTATGGTGGCTGTATTAATTGAGTATTTTGCATTATGGTAAAGGAAATACAAATCCGTGTCTCACTAAATCAAGAACGACAACCAAATATTATCTTGATAAAATCGGCTCAAGCATTAGGTATTGCTGAAGCTAAAATTACAGGAGTTAAAATTCTTCGAAAATCTATAGATGCCCGAAAACCCAAAATTTATTTCAATTATAAAGTTGTTGTATTTATTGACGAACCCGCTCCAGAAAAAACAAGCTATACGTTCAAATATAAAGACGTTTCTAAATCGAAACCAATTCACATTATAGGATTTGGACCTGCCGGAATGTATGCAGCTTTGCGATGTATTGAACTCGGATTTAAACCTATAGTTCTTGAACGCGGAAAAAAAGTGCAGGCAAGACGTCGTGATCTTAAAGCCATCAATCAAGACCATTTCGTAAATGAAGATTCGAATTATTGTTTTGGTGAAGGTGGAGCTGGTACTTATTCTGATGGCAAACTTTATACGAGAAGTTTAAAACGAGGTGATGTAAGGCGCATTTTTGAAAATTTGGTTTTTCATGGTGCAACAGAACAAATTCTAGTGGACGCTCATCCACATATTGGAACTAATAAATTACCCAAGGTGGTTCAAAGTATTAGAGAAACAATTTTAAAGTTTGGTGGGGAAATTCATTTTGAATCTAGAGTCACTGATTTCATAATTAAAAACAATCAAATTCAAGGTATTCAACTTCAAAATGGTAATGAACTGTCTGCACAACGTGTCATTCTGGCCACTGGTCATTCGGCTAGAGATATTTATCATTTATTACATAATAAACAAATTGCACTAAAGGCCAAGTCCTTTGCTATGGGTGTACGTGTTGAACATCCACAACATATCATAGATACTATTCAATATCATTGTCAGGGCTCACGGGATGCGTTGTTGCCCGCTGCTGCATATAGTCTTGTGCATCAGGTGAACCATCGTGGAGTTTATTCTTTTTGTATGTGTCCAGGTGGGTTTATTGTTCCTGCGGCAACGGCAAATGGCGAAATAGTCGTTAACGGGATGTCACCTTCTAAACGGAATAATGAGTTTGCAAACTCAGGTATTGTTGTCGAAATAAACGCTGATACTGACCTTTTTAAATTTGATCAATTCGGGGTTTTAAAAGGTTTGGAATTTCAGAAGCAACTAGAACGTCTTGCCTTCACTTCAGGCGGACGAACCCAAGCCGCACCTGCGCAGAGACTCACCGATTTTGTTGAAGGGCGGCAATCGCAAGATCTGAATTCAACATCCTATCAGCCCGGATTAAATTCGGCACCGTTGCATTCCTTGCTTCCAAAATTTATTGGGAGCAGACTTCGAAAAGGATTTGAAGCATTTGGTCATAAAATGAAAGGATTTTACACGTCGGAAGCTAATGTTGTAGGTGTCGAATCAAGAACTTCATCGCCTGTAACTATTCCAAGGAATGACAATCTAGAACATCCAGAAATAACGGGATTATTTCCATGCGGAGAAGGTGGTGGATATGCCGGAGGTATTGTTTCAGCAGCTATGGATGGTGAACGTTGTGCCGAAGCCGCAATAATTGGGCTCTAAATTCAATAATATTCCTATTTTTGCATCACAAAACAACTTTTTAAATGAAGGCATATATATTTCCCGGTCAAGGGGCTCAGTTTTCAGGTATGGGATTAGATCTCTATGAAAATTCAAGTTTAGGTCAAGACCTATTTGAACAAGCCAATACTATTCTTGGTTTTTCAATAACAGACGTCATGTTTGAAGGCGAACCTGAAGATCTGAAGCAAACTAAAGTTACCCAACCCGCTATATTCTTACACTCCGTCATCCTGGCCAAAATTCTTGGTGATCAATTCAAACCAGATATGGTTGCAGGCCATTCCTTAGGTGAATTTTCAGCTCTGGTGGCTAACGGCACTTTAAGTTTTAATGATGGACTTAGTTTAGTATATCAGCGCGCTTTAGCCATGCAAAAAGCTTGTGAACTCCAACCAAGTACAATGGCAGCAGTTTTAGGATTAGATGATGATATTGTAGAAAAAGTATGTGCTATGACCGATGGTATCGTTGTTGCCGCCAATTATAATTGTCCCGGGCAACTCGTGATCTCTGGAGAAATTGATGCGATAAATGCCGCTTGTGAAGCCCTAATCGAAGAGGGTGCCCGACGTGCCTTGGTCCTACCTGTTGGTGGTGCTTTCCATTCGCCTTTAATGGAACCTGCACGCGAAGAGCTTGCAACTGCAATTGAAAATACCACCTTTAATAAGCCAAGTTGCCCTATTTACCAAAATGTTACGGCTAAAGCAGTAATTGATGAAAATGAAATAAAAAGAAATTTGATATCTCAATTGACTGCACCTGTAAAATGGACCCAAACCATTCAACAAATGATCGCAGATGGAGCCACTCTGTTTACCGAAGTCGGACCAGGAAAAGTATTACAGGGATTGGTTAAAAAAATTGATCGAGAGGCACAAACTGCTTCAGCAACTTTAGAAACTGAAGCTTAGATGAAATTATCGAAACGCTCAATGTTTATAACTGGCTTGATTTTAGCCAATATTGCCCTTGACCAAATATCTAAATTCTGGGTGCGTGCCAATGTCGCAACACGATCGGAATCAGAGATATGGACCGAAAAGTTCATTTTAACCAATGTAGAAAATAGTGGCGCCTTTTTGGGGCTTGGAAGTGATCTCAACCAAACTTTAAAAATCATTTTATTACTTGTACTTCCCGTTCTGGTATTGGGATTTGTATTACGTCATGTATTAAAGGACAAAGCCATGGATAGAATGTCCCTAATAGGCTATTGCTGCATCATTGGTGGTGGAATAGCAAACGTTTATGACCGATTTGTTTACGGTTCGGTTACAGATTTCTTGCATATTGATCTAGGAGGTGTTTTTAGGACAGGCATATTCAATATTGCCGATGTTTCGGTGACCACAGGATTGATCATGCTTATTGTGGCCAGTTTCATATATAAAAAACCTAAGGTAACGGAAACAGAAAAGCCTTAACTATTCTGCTAAGGCTTTAAACTCATTTTATTCTCGAATTCTACTTCTTGTATATCTTCCCTTCCTTCATGACGAAGGTGACATTCTCCATGGTGTTGATATTTTGAGTAGGATCCTCATCAGTAGCTACGATATCTGCAACAAATCCTTCTGATAATTGCCCTAATTTAGTTTCCATCCCCAAGACTTTGGCATTCGTTATGGTGGCAGATTGAATAGCCTCCATTGCAGGCATCCCAGCTTCAACCATATATCCAAACTCTTTTCCATTCTTGCCATGTTCGAAAACCCCGGCGTCTGTACCAAAGGCTATTTTTACACCTTTTTTATACGCCTTGGCGAACGTTCCTTGAATTTTTGGTCCTATTTCTAGAGCCTTTGGAACAATGATATCTGGGAAATAACCTTTGATCTTTGCCTTTTCTACAACTTCCTTTCCGGCTGTAATTGTTGGTACATAGTAAGTACCATACTCTTTCATAAGATTCATAGTTTCATCACTCATTAAGGTGCCATGCTCAATTGTTGTTACACCACCACGAACAGCCCGTTGCATGCCTTCATCGCCATGTGCATGAGCCGCAATGATCATGTCATAATCTTTTGCAGTCTCGCAAATCGCTTTAATTTCTTCTAAAGTGAATTGAGGATTTTGTCCATTTTTTGCAACACTCAAAACCCCTCCGGTGGCTGTGATCTTGATCATATCAGCACCATCCTTGTAACGTTGTCTTACGGCTTTTTTTGCATCATCAGTACTGTTTATAACGCCTTCCTTTGGCCCAGGATCACCTTTAAGGTCATTTCGAACACCATTAGTTGGATCGGCATGTCCTCCAGTTGTTCCTATAGCCTTTCCAACGGTAAAGATGCGCGGGCCTACGACTTCACCGCGTGCAATGGCATTTCTTAAAGAAATGTTGACACCACTTCCTCCAAGGTCTCTTACTGTTGTAAATCCTGCCATAAGTGTCACCTTTGCGTATTTTAATGACCCAAATGCAACATCAGCCTCATTATTTGTAAACCGATTAATGTAAGTTCTCGGATTATTCTCGCTTTCAATATGTACATGCATATCAATAAGACCAGGCATGACTGTTTTGTTTTTAAGATCAATGACCGTATCCGCATTTGACTTCGCTGGTGTAAAGCCATCATTCACCGCCAAAATCGTGTTTCCCGAAATAATTATTGTTTTGTTTGTTAGGACCTTCCCACTTTTGGTATCAATTATTTTCCCGCAATGTAAGTAGCTGTCTTGAGCAGTCATTGAAAATGAAACTAGAACTGCAACGAAAAAAAAGAACTTTTTCATAATGTATTGGTTAGTTGTTAATAATATTAGACCGACTAAGTTATGAATTTTTTCTAATCTCCTGCTCCCAAAGCCAGGCAGATTTTAAAGCATCATCAAGTGAATATTTAGCGCGCCAACCGAGTTCATTGTTGGCTTTAGTTGTATCGGCGTATGCCGAAATTATATCGCCTTGACGTCTAGGAGCAATTCTATAATTAAGCGATTGTCCTGAAACACGTTCAAAGGATTTAACAACCTCTAAAACGGAGCTTCCCTTCCCTGTTCCTAAATTAAATATCTCGTAATTGCTATTATTGGCCTTATTTAATAACCTATTTAAGGCTACAACATGGGCCTTTGCAAGGTCAACAACATGTATATAATCTCGAATACAGGTGCCATCGGGTGTTGGATAGTCGTTCCCAAATACTGATAATTGATCTCTTATTCCAATTGCCGTTTGGGTAATAAATGGCACCAAATTTTGAGGGACACCTATTGGTAGTTCACCAATTTTAGCAGATTTATGAGCACCTATTGGATTGAAATAACGCAGTAAAATAGTTTTAAAATTCTCATCTATTTGACTGAGATCCTTTAAGATCTCTTCACCTACTTGTTTTGTGTTTCCATAGGGAGATTCGGCTGCTTTAACTGGTGCCGTCTCTGATATGGGTAATGTATCAGCTTGCCCGTAAACGGTACATGAAGAACTAAAAATGAAATTTTGCTGCCTACAATTTTTTAAGGCATTCAATATATGTATAAGGGTGTTGATATTATTCTCATAATAATGTAATGGTTTATCAACACTTTCGCCTACTGCCTTGCTAGCTGCAAAATGAATAACCCCAGTAAGATCATTATTTGACTTAAAAAACGCCAACACTTTAGCTTTATCTTTTAAGTCTATTTCATCAAATGCTGGACGAATTTCAGTAATGGATTCAATGCGATCAAGGATATCTAGCGATGAATTAGATAGGTCATCAATTATGCTAACCTCAAATCCTTGTTCCAATAGTTCTACAACTGTATGGGAACCTATATATCCTAAACCACCGGTAACTAAAACTTTAGGCATTGATGAATTCTTTTACTTTCGAAGTAATATAATCTATCTGCTCATCATCAAGTTCGGTGTGCATAGGCAATGAAATGACCTCACTGATAAGTTGATTGGTAACTGGAAAATCGGCTTCATTATATCGCGAATCTTGATATGCTTTCTGTCGATGTAAAGGAATTGGATAATAGACACCACAGGGAATGCCGTTCTCGTTTAAGTGAGTTGCCAAAGCATCGCGATCAACATCTTTTATTTTTAACGTGTACTGATGAAATACGTGACAATCACAATCTGCGCAAATGCCGTCACATGATCTATTCGTAACGGGAGTTTTTATTCTAGGCTCGTTTTTAAAGGCCTCATTATATTTCTTAGCCGCGCTTTGTCTTGCTTTATTATAAGCGTCTAATCTAGAAAGTTTCGTGTTTAAAATCACCGCCTGAATAGAATCTAATCTTGAATTAACTCCAACCACGTCATGGTGATATCTTACATACATACCATGATTTACGATGCCTCTAATTTGGTGGGCAAGCTCATCGTTATTCGTAAAAATGGCACCACCATCACCATAACATCCTAAATTTTTCGAAGGAAAAAAGGATGTAGAAGCGACATGCCCTATGGTTCCAGCTTTCTGCTTTTTCCCTGATTTGGACAGGTACGACGCGCCAATGGCTTGAGCATTATCTTCAATAACATACAAATTATAGGTGTTAGCCAAGTCCATGATCTCGTCCATATCCGCACACTGACCAAAAAGATGCACGGGAACAATAGCTTTGGTTTTTGAAGTAATGGCTTTTTTAATAGCCTCAACGTTGATATTAAACGTATCTGGATCAACATCAACCAATACTGGTGTTAAACCAAGTAAAGCAATGACCTCAACCGTTGCAGCAAAGGTAAAATCAGCAGTAATAACCTCGTCACCAGGTTTTAATCCAAGACCCATCATGGCAATTTGAAGCGCATCTGTTCCATTTGCACAAGGGATAACATGTTTCACGCCTAAATAATTCTCAAGATTTTTTTGAAACTCATGAACTTTCGGACCATTAATAAAAGCAGTAGATTCAATAACGTCGATTACCGATGTATTTACCTCATCTTTTATATGTTCATATTGACCTTTAAGATCAACCATTTGTATTTTTTTCATAGGAAACGAAAATACAAAAATCATTCATCTAAATATAATCAATTGATATAAAGAATGTATTTTAGCCTTAAAGAATTCTAGCTTGAGAAACCTTTATAATATCCTCACAATTATCGCAAATTTTCATTTGAAAATATTCGCGCCTTTCAATAAAAAGATCAGGTTAGGAGTCAAAGGTCGCAATACTACCTACACCCATTTAAATGACCTTATTAAACCAGAGGATAAGACCCTTTGGTTTCATTGCGCATCTCTTGGTGAATATGAGCAAGGGCTTCCTGTATTTGAAGGCGTGAAAATGATGTTTTCAGATCATAAAATCGTTTTGACTTTCTTTTCACCTTCGGGGTATGAGATCAAAAAAAATACGCCATTGGCAAATGCCGTTGTTTATCTTCCACTTGACACCAAAAAAAATGCTGAAAAATTTCTAGACCTTATTCATCCATCATTAGTCATTTTTGTAAAATATGAGATCTGGCCCAATTATTTATCAGAAATTAAACGCTTAAATATTCCATCCATTTTAATTTCAGCCGTATTCAGAAAAGAACAGCCTTATTTCAAATCACATAGCAAATGGATGCTTAAATCACTAGAGGCATTTGATCATTTTTTTGTGCAAAATGAAGCTTCAAAAACACTAATCGAATCCTATGGATTCAATAATGTGAGTGTCTCTGGAGACACGCGTTTTGATCGTGTAAGCCAACAACTTGATATGAATAATGTTTTAAATTTTATTGAAACGTTTAAGTCGAAAAATTTGTGTTTGGTGGCAGGAAGTACTTGGCCTGAAGATGAAAAGATCCTTATAGATTATATCAATTCTACAACTAATGATCTCAAATTTATTATAGCACCTCATAATATTAAAAAGTCACAAATTGAACACTTAAGATCTGACCTTAAGGATAATGTAATTTTATATTCTGAAAAGGAAAGTAAAGATCTTTCGCATGCCAAGATCCTTATACTTGATACCATTGGACTTTTGTCTAAGGTTTATAACTATGCTGATATTGCTTATGTTGGCGGAGCCCTAGGGCAAACAGGATTACATAACACTCTGGAACCAGCCGTTTTTGGAGTTCCCATAATAATTGGCCCAAATTATCAAAACTTCCCTGAAGCCATTGATATGATCACTCAGGGCGGCATGCTGGTTGTGGATAATGCCAATAGTTTTAAGAAAACGGTTGATAAATTAGCTTCAAATCGGGAAGAATTAATATTAAAGGGTGAAAAAAATGCTGAGTATGTCAAGAAAAATAGAGGTGCCGTGATCCAAATACTCGATTATTTACGTAAATACAAGCAGAAAACAGGTCGGTCTTAAAAAAATGTTAAGAAAATATTGTAAGATCGATTAAGATGTTTTTAATTGCATAATTAAAATTAACATTTAAAACACTAAAAATGAAAAAATTATTTTTAAACATTCTTTTGGTAGTAGCTTTAAGTTTTTCTATGACTTCTTGTGAATCTTGTAGTGATGAAGCAAATAAGGCTGAAGATGCTATTGAGGAAGCAGGCGATGCAATGGAAGACGCTGCTGATGACGCAGGTGATGCTATTGAAGACGCTGTTGATGATGCAGGTGATGCTGTTGACGACGCTGTTGATGGTGCTAAAGAAGCAGTTGATGACGCTGTTGATGGTGCTAAAAGCGCGGCAAACGATGCTATGGATTCGGCTGAAAAAGCTGTAGATGGCGCAAAAGAAAAGACAGCGGCTGAATTAGAAAAGGCGGCTGACAAACTTAAAACTAAAGACAACTAAAGGTCTCAAGTTTTGATCAAAACATAAAAAAGCTCTGGAAATCCAGAGCTTTTTTAGTTTCTATAAAATTGTATTTCTTGATTAAGTAAGATCTTCAACTTTAGCTCCAGGCGCATTTTTTTTAACCGAAGCAATACCATTTTCCATGGCCGAGTTTGAAGAATACATTTCACTCTGCCCAATAACCTGACCGTTAGTGGATTTTAAACAAAAATATGGACTTCCATTTTTGGCAGTATTTCTATCAAACATACCGTCTTTTTTGCAATTCGTTTTAACAGACTCGATTCCATTTTCGCATCCAGAACGCGAAGAATAACCCTGACTCGCCAAGATCACTTGACCATTTCCAGCTTTTAAATTGAAGCGGAATTTTCCAGCTTTATCCTTTTTAATTTCAAATTTTCCCATATTTTATTTTTTAAAGATTAATGTTGCTTAAAAATACTAAAAAGATTGCGAACAAAAAAGCTAATAACAAACCCCTGAATAAAACTTATTAACGAGGTTCTAATTTTAGAAAAATATGGTTGCTTATCAAAATAAAAACCCTTGAAATTCGACTTGGTTTTTTTCTAAAGTGAAGATAGAATGTGACTAAATTTGTAAGGATATCGTCATACTCGAATAAGAAATCAATCAAATAGCGCTCAAACTGCAGTTTTTCTATGTTTTATGCTTTTTATCGATAGCGCATTTTATCAAAATTAAAATTAGTTCCATTTCAACCAATTTATTCGCATAAAGTCGCAATAATTAGGGAGTACAGGCCTTTTATTGTAATTTTTTTATAACACTATTATTAAATCGCCATTTCCGACCTATCCCAAATCTAGGATTGGCACAGTCTCATTTAACAAACAACTTTCGAAAATTCATAGCACATTTTAATGCGATTGCATTTGATGTACAATTAAATTTATTTGTTATGAAAAAGAAAGTTTTTATCGGATTATTATTGGGATGCTCAGTATTTGTTTTCGGACAAAGCAGAGCCAATTATCCACAAGATGGAATTTATGGTGGCTTCGAAAGCGGTGCTGCTTATGTAAAAATTATTGGGTCATTTGGGATTGAAAACCGTGCTAGTGGTGAAAGCGAGTACCTGAGTGAGGAATTCACAAAAAGTGTCATTAGTATGAATTTAGGATACGGAAAGTATTTAGGTGAATCCTTTATTGGTCTTGAAGCCCATCACTCGTATTACACCAATAAAATTTCGGAAACGTTTATACAGAGTGATGTTAACTTTGATATTTCTATGAGCTCAAAAAGTGAATTAGATCTCGTTGTCGGCAGAAAAATAGGAGCAAATAGTGTGCTATCTCTACGCTGTGGAATTGCCTTCTCAAATATAAATGTAACTGTGGCAAGTGATCTTGGGAACGATCTTTATGTTTTGGATAAGAAATGGAATGGCTTTTCTTTAGGATCAGGATATGTTTATGGAATAAATGACAACATCTCTATTAAAACTAAATATAGCCTAACTTTCTTTGATAATACAATGTTTCCAAACACCAATTCAAAGTTTGTAGATAACAGGGCAACAGTAAGTCTTGTATACCTCATTTGGAATAGAAATAAGTAAGCTATTCTTCATTTGACCCATGCGACAATTTTGAACGAGTAGCCGATAACATTGGTAATCACTTGGTTTAGTCCTGAGTTCAATGGCATTCACACATGGATATGATATATCCTTTGATTAAAAAAATACTATTCAGGAAAACGATTATTCGCCTGGGTTAACACATGTTCTGATGCAAATTAGTTTAGATTATTCCCAAATGTTGTCCATTAGATAGTTAATCGAAATAATATAAATTTAAAATTAAGGGAAACAAAAAAGCCAAGACTATTCGTCTTGGCTTTTTATCTGTACTGAAGGCGGGACTTGAACCCGCACGGGCCTTACAGCCCATTGGATTTTAAGTCCAACGTGTCTACCAATTCCACCACTTCAGCAACTTGGTATATCTATAAGTTATAGAGCGAAAGACGGGATTTGAACCCGCGACCCTCACCTTGGCAAGGTGATGCTCTACCCCTGAGCTACTTTCGCGTAGTTATTTTAATGAACTTACCTACCTGAAGTAGGTCTGCAATACCTTAATTGCGGTTGCAAATTTAATACAATTATAATAATAGCAAAGGCTTTTTCTAAAAAAAGCAATCGCCCTAAGCTCTTTTCTTCTTTTGTAACATCCGTTTAATTTCATTCAACTTCATCAAGGCTTCAACCGGTGTTAAAGTGTCTATATCTATATGTAGTATTTCATCTTTGATCTCCTCTAAAAGGGGATCATCAAGATTAAAAATACTCAATTGAATATCATCTTTTAATGATTTGACCTTATCTGTCAATTCTTCACTTGAATGCGATTTTTCTAAACGTTTCAATATTTTATTGGCCCGATGAATAACCTGATTTGGCATTCCAGCCATCTTTGCCACATGAATACCAAAACTATGGGCACTTCCGCCTTCTACAAGTGTTCTTAAAAAAAGCACCTTGTTTTTCATTTCTTTTACCGCAACATTAAAATTCTTAATCCTTTCAAAAGTTTCGGTCATTTCATTTAACTCATGATAATGAGTGGCAAAAAGTGTTTTGGCCTTAGAAGGATGCTCGTGTAAATACTCACTTATCGCCCAGGCAATAGAGATGCCATCATAGGTGCTAGTTCCTCTCCCGATCTCGTCCAGTAAGACCAAGCTTCTTTCTGATATATTATTCAAAATGGATGCAGTCTCGTTCATCTCTACCATAAATGTAGATTCGCCCATCGATATATTATCACTGGCACCAACACGTGTAAAAATTTTATCTACAATGCCAATTTTAACCGATTCCGCTGGCACAAAACTACCCATTTGAGCAAGTAAAACGATCAAGGCTGTTTGCCTTAGTATTGCCGATTTACCAGACATGTTGGGTCCCGTGATCATTATGATTTGCTGCGTTTCTCTATCAAGAAAGAGATCATTTGCAATATAAGATTCGCCCAATGGTAATTGCTTTTCAATTACTGGATGTCGCCCTTGCTTTATGACCAACTCATATGACTCATCTAATTGTGGATAATTATATTTATGATCTTTTGCTAACTGAGCAAAGCCCGTTAGGCAATCTAACTTTGCAATGAGTTGCCCATTTTGTTGAACCTCCACGATATACTCGTTGATTTGGGTGACCAATTCAGCAAACAATTGTTGTTCAATAGCCAAGATGCGCTCTTCGGCACCTAATATTTTGGACTCGTATTCTTTTAATTCTTCGGTAATATAACGTTCGGCGTTTACCAAGGTTTGTTTTCGAATCCATTCCTCGGGCACTTTGTCTTTATGCGTATTTCTAACTTCAATATAATATCCAAACACATTATTAGATGCAATTTTTAAGGAAGTGATACCTGTGCGCTCACTTTCCCTTTGCAGCATATTATCTAAATATTCTTTTCCAGAAAAAGCGAGATCTCTTAACTCTTTTAACTCCTTCGAATATTCTGAGGCTATAGTGTTCCCTTTTAAAATATTCACGGGAGCCTCTTCATTTAACATGGATTTGATAAGCTCACGAAGTGCTTCGCAATCATGCAATTCCTCTCCAATGGTCTTTAAATCATAATGTTGACTTTTTTGCGCCAATGATTTAATGGGAACAATGGCCTCTAAGGAATTCTTTAATTGAATCACTTCTCTTGGATTTACCTTTCCCGTAGCCACCTTTGAAATCAAACGTTCAATATCACCAATATGCTTGATCTGACCTTGAATTTTTGATTTGACCGATTCATTGTCTAATAAAAATTGAACGATCTCATGTCTGCTTTTAATTTTTTCTAAATTCTTTAAAGGCAGAGCCAACCATCGTTTTAAGAGTCGCCCACCCATTGGTGAAATGGTCTTATCAATGATATCGATCAAGGTGACGGCATTTACATGAGGCGAACTGTATAGTTCAAGATTCTTTATGGTAAATCGATCCATCCAAACATAGTCATCTTTTGAAATTCGTTGAATGGAAGTAATATGCTGAAGTTTATGATGCTGCGTTTCAGACAAATAATGCAAAATCGCCCCTGAAGCTACTATGCCCTCAAAAAGATCTGTAATCCCAAATCCCTTTAGGGAATTGGTTTGAAAATGATTACAGAGTGTTTCATTGGCAAAATCGTCCTGATAGATCCAATCTTCTAAGAAAAAACTGTGAAAGGTATTGCCGAAAGTCTCTTCAAATTCTTTTCGTTTTTGTTTAGATACTAAAATTTCACTTGGATTGAAATTCTGAAGTAATTTATCAATATACTCTGCGTTGCCCTGAGCGGTTAAAAACTCTCCTGTTGATATATCTAAAAAGGACACACCAATATACTTCCCAAAATATACGGATGCCAGGAAATTATTTGAACTAGAACTTAAGATATCATCATTTAATGCAACCCCAGGTGTGACTAATTCGGTTACACCTCGTTTAACTATGGTCTTTGTTTGTTTTGGATCTTCCAACTGATCACAGATGGCAACTCGTGCACCTGCTTTTACTAATTTCGGCAAATAGGTGTTTAATGAATGATGTGGAAATCCAGCCAATTCAGTTTCGCTATCACTTCCTGCTCCTCTTTTGGTTAAAATAATGTCTAAGATCCCTGCTGCCTTTACAGCATCACTTCCAAAGGTCTCGTAAAAATCGCCTACTCTAAATAACAACAAGGCATCCGGATACTTTGCTTTAATAGCATTGTATTGCTTCATTAATGGTGTTATCTTTTTTGCCTTTTTAGCCAATGTTAAGTCTAATTTTAATCTTATTTTTGCACAAATAGTAAGAACGCTAAATTAACTAATATTTGAAGGTTTTTAAAGGATATTTAGTTTAAGTTATTTACAAATTATTTATGCGGAAACTAAAAAATAGTGAACTCAAAAGATTAAGTCCCTCTGAATTTAAATCTGCTCAGAAAACACCCATCATTGTTATTTTAGATAACATTAGGAGTTTAAACAATATTGGATCGGTATTTAGAACGTGTGATGCGTTTTTAATTGAGAAGATCTATTTATGTGGCATTACAGCAACACCACCTCATAAAGACATTCATAAAACAGCATTGGGGAGCACAGATTCAGTACAATGGGAATATGTCAAGGACACTATTGACCTGGTTGAAAAATTGAAAAAGGATGGCATAAAGATCCTATCAATAGAGCAAGCCGAAGGTTCTGTAATGCTTCACGATTTTAGACCTTTAACAGGAACCACCTATGCCGTTATTTTTGGAAATGAGGTGAAGGGCGTTCAACAAGAAGTGGTTTCAACGAGTGATGCTGTTATTGAAATTCCTCAATTTGGAACCAAGCATTCTTTGAATATCTCGGTGAGCTCAGGGGTCGTACTCTGGGACTTGTTCAGTAAATTAAATCATTAGTCACTAATGGTATTAAGGATGTCTAAATAATCGCTTCTATTCTCGACGAAATCTTTATCTGAAATATCGATGATCTTCACATTTAACTCGGTTTGATTTCTGAGGAATTCTAAATACCCAGAATTGATCTTCTCTAAATATTCGTTCTCGATATTCTTTTCATAGTTGCGCCCTCTTTTTTTAATATTTTCTTGTAATCGCTTTGTATTCTGATATAGATATACATACAAGTCGGGTTTCGCGATATCCTTATAAACCTGATAAAACAACTTGCGATATAGGATGAATTCATCTTCCGGTAAGGTAA
Organism: Flavobacteriaceae bacterium; assembly: GCA_013001285.1. Taxonomy (GTDB): domain Bacteria; phylum Bacteroidota; class Bacteroidia; order Flavobacteriales; family Flavobacteriaceae; genus JABDMU01. The sequence goes on along the minus strand of JABDMU010000001.1, from coordinate 25,626 downwards.
TCTTTGAAAAAATTAAGGATTTGAACACGTCATAGTCACTGATGATAAAATCTTTAAACAGATCGAGTTGTGAGAGGTCGTCACTTATTTGTTGATATCGATCTGCCAAAAATGACATTTCTAAGGTAAAAGCATAGCGCTGTGGTTCTTCATAAAACTTCGGCAGAAAAGGATTATCGGCAAAGCGCTCTAAAATCAATTTGGCATTAAATTCTCTCGACATCATAGTGGCTAAACTTGTCTTTCCAGCGCCAATATTACCTTCTATTGCAATATAATTATGCTTCGAAAAATCATAAGATTTACTTGGATTCTTCAACCATATCTTTAAAGATTCCATTTTGCTTTGATCCTTAGTTGTTTCTAATAGTTCTACAACATCTTTGTTTAACTTAGGATGTATATATCTTGGTGAAATATCATGCAGAGGTTTTAAAACAAACAGGCGATTGTGCATTTCTGGATGAGGCACCAACAACGTTTTCGCGTCGATAACTTGATCATTAATAAAGATAATATCCAAGTCAATAGTTCTATTTTCATGACCTTCAGTAGTGCGCCTGGCCCTACCTAAAGCTTTTTCAATGGATAGCAATTGACGCATCACTGTTTTAGGTTTTAAATGCGTTTGCACTTGAATACATGCATTCAAGAAGTCGTCCCCTTCAAAACCAACAGCCTTTGATTGATAGACCTTTGAAATCTTATCGATAACACCTACTTGATTATGGATCTCGTCAATGGCCAATTGAAGATTTTTAAATTTATCGCCTTGATTACTGCCTAAGGCAATTATTATTTTTAGAGGATGCTCCATAATTAAAGGCAAAATAAACAAAAGAAAATTTATTAGTTTATATTTATACGACCTATTTATACACAATTTTAAATGACGCTTAGAGATAAATTAGCCGCACAACGCATCTACCTTTTATTGGGTGCCTTGTTTATTACCTCTTTGGTGGTTTCCAATCTAATTTTTAAAAAATTCTTCTATTGGCATCCCGTTGATGTTGAAATTTTTGGGACTAAATTATTTGAGATCTCGGTAGGTATTTTACCTTATCCCATAACGTTTTTAATTACTGATCTCATCAGTGAGATCTATGGCAAAAAACGAGCAAATCAAGTTGTGGTAGCAGGTATTTTTGCTTCATTTTTCTCTATGCTCATCGTTTATGTTGCCAATGCAGCTCCAGCTACCGAATGGTCGCCTGTAAATGACACTCTGTTTTCATCGGTATTTGGAAGTACGGCCATTGCAGTGCTTGCCAGCATGATGGCCTATTTATTTGCTCAATTTATTGACATTCAGATCTATCACTATTGGAAAGCACTTACTAAAGGAAAACATTTGTGGTTACGCAATAATTTCTCGACCTTTTTATCTCAATTCATTGATACTGCAACTGTTTTATTGTTACTATGTGCATTTGGAGAAATTGAATGGAATTTATTTCTTGGATTGCTTATTGCAGGCTTCTTATTTAAGGTCATGATCGCAGCGCTTGATACACCATTTTTATATTTAGGGGTGTATTTATTCCGAAAAAGATTCAATTTAAAGGTTAATGAAGAGATCGAATTGCTCTAATTTTAATGTTATTCGAAAATAATTAGGTAAAATTCGTCAATATTTTGTTTCTTTGCACCCTATTTTTAGTAACAAATCGCTACTTATAGAAAGATTAAAAAAATAATTATGATTATCATTCAAGTAAAAGACGGAGAAAATATAGATCGTGCTTTAAAGCGTTACAAGCGAAAGCACAGAAATGTTCAGATCATGAATAATTTGAGAGAGAACAAGCATTTCACTAAAAAATCTGTAAAAAGACGTCGTGAAATTCAAAAAGCTCAGTACATCCAGAATCTTAAGGATCAGGTAGATATTTATTAGTCTATAGCTGCTTTCTCTTACAGGTAGTACTTCTTTTAAACTGAAATTTCTACTACCAATCCTTCATTTCCTCTAACATTAAAGACGGTTTCATCATCAAAGATGAGATATTGACCTTTAATACCTACTAATTTCCCTTTATACTGTTTTGATTTTTCCAGATTCAAACTTTTTGGTTTTTTTGGAAATTTAATCACTGGGAAATCCAATTCGGTTTCTGAATTGTTTTCTATAAAATAGGCTTTCGCCTCTTCTGGTATATAAGTTTTTAATCGATGTCGCCATTCTGCAAGATCTTCATCTGTGACCTCATTTTTTAACATATTTCTCCAATTGGTCTTATCACTCACATGCGCTTTAAGAGCTACTTCTGTAATACCTGCCAAATACCGATTTGGAACTTCAACAATTTCAATGGCTTCATGTGCCCCTTGATCGATCCATCGCGTTGGTATCTGACTTTTACGTGTGACACCTACCTTAACATGACTTGAATTAGCCAGATAAACCACATGTGGTTGTAATTGCACTTTTTTCTCGTACTCAAGATCACGATCTTCTTTATCCAAATGTGCTGTACTGAGTTCAGGCCGCATGATCCAGTCGGCAGCTTGTGGGATATCAAAAAAACAACTTCGACAAAATCCTTGTCGATAAATAGGTTTATCTAATCCGCAATTTAAACATTGATGCCCCATTAAATTTAAACTTATATTATTATCAAGTAACTGATTCATATTAATGAAATCTGATTCAAACACAAGATAATATTGAATTGGATGACCGAATTCAGTTTGCATTTTTGTTAGCACACCTTTGTAAAGCATAACAAGATTTTTGTTATTTTTAGTTTCTCGTAAATATAATTAATCTATGCCAATTCCTATTGTAAATTCAATTGCTTCGTGGTTTTTAAAAAAGCGGTTTCATCAGATTGAACTGTTTTTAAAATACCCTAATGAAGTTCAAAACGAATTACTTCTGGACCTTATTGAGGAGGCAAAAGATACTGAGATCGGAAGGTCGTTTGACTTTGCTTCTATTGAAAATTATGAAGCCTTTTCAGAACGCGTCCCCATTTCTAGTTATGAAGATTACGAACATCTTATTAAACGCTCCAGACAAGGAGAGTCAAATATTTTTTGGCCGAAACCTATTAAATGGTTTGCAAAATCCAGCGGAACCACGAACTCTAAAAGTAAGTTCATTCCTGTAAGCAATGAATCATTAGAAGATTGTCATTATGCTGCGAGTAAGGACCTCTTATGTATGTATCTTAATAATAATGAAAATTCTCAACTTTTTACAGGCAAGAGTTTAAGGCTTGGTGGTAGTAAAGAACTTTATGAAGAAAAAGGCACCATCTTTGGTGACCTGTCAGCTATATTGATCGATAATTTGCCGTTTTGGGCCGAATTTAGCAGCACGCCCAGTAATAAGGTGTCTCTCATGAGTGATTGGGAACACAAGATGCAGGCCATAGTTGATGAGACCATTCAAGAAAATGTGACCAGTCTTGCTGGAGTACCTTCATGGATGTTGGTATTATTGAATAATGTACTTGAAACAACTAAGAAAACCTCCTTATTTGAAGTGTGGCCAGACCTGGAAGTATATTTTCACGGTGGTGTGAGTTTCATGCCTTATGTTGATCAGTACAAAGCCATACTCCCCAAGGCATCCTTCAAATATTATGAGATCTATAACGCTTCGGAAGGGTTTTTTGCCATTCAAGATCAAAATGATTCAAGTGAATTGTTACTGATGTTGGATTATGGTATTTTTTATGAGTTTATCGACATGGAAACTTATGGGTCTTCTTCAGAGCGTGTTATTCGACTTAGCGATGTAGAAGTCGATAAAAATTATGCTGTAGTCATTACTACTAATGCTGGATTATGGCGTTATAAAATTGGTGACACCATTAGATTTACTTCTGTGAGTCCGTATAGAATAAAAGTGTCTGGTAGAACAAAGCATCATATCAATGTATTTGGTGAAGAACTTATAATTGAGAATGCTGAACATGCTTTAAAAAAAGTATGTAGTAAAACTGATTCTGAGATCGTCGATTTCACTGCTGCACCTATATTTATGCAAGGCAAGGAAAAAGGTGCACACGAATGGCTCATAGAATTCAAAACGCCTCCGAAGGATATTGAGAAATTTAATATTTTACTCGATAAGACCCTGCAAAGCTTGAATTCTGATTATGAAGCCAAGCGTTATAATAATATGACTTTAAACCAGCCCAAGGTTAATATAGCACGTGAACAACTTTTTTATGACTGGCTCAAACAGAAAAATAAACTCGGAGGGCAACACAAAATTCCAAGACTTTCTAATTCTAGAGACTACTTAAATGAGCTTTTGGCATTAAACGTAAAATAAAAAAACACCGTTCATCGAAGAAATTTGGTTTCTTCTTACGTTAAACGAAAATACTCGAAAATTCATCTAGAATACCCCTGTAATTAGCATATTCCAGTTACATTAGTAATGCTATTAATCATATAAATCCATTGAAATGAAAGCGACTATCCCTATGTCCCTCGCTGTAGTTTTCTGTACATTTTTTTCAACTGAAAATGCTTCAGTCCTACCCTCAGATACTAATGAAGCTAACATTATTGAAACCTCCAATGAGGATGCCACAACAAATAAAAGCGGTTTAGAGTTTACCGTTTCGGTTGCTAGTATCAACACCAAATATTCAGAGTTCGCTTCTGGAATTTTTCGGAACAAACTCATCATGGTATCTTCAAAAAAGATTGGAGGTTTTGGTAATGGAATTGACGACCAAACCAATGAACCTTATACAGAATTGTTTTGCCTTGACGTAGAAGCCAATGGCAAACTTTCTAATCCATTGTTCTTTTCAAGAATACTAAATACAAAACATAACGAAGGACAGGTAGCGTTCTCTCCAGATGAATATACGATTTATTACACCCGCAGTGAGCGTGGCAATTCAAAAAATTATCGGCTGTACAAGGCTGAGCTTGAACCCTATTCTCATGGGAATTGGATCAATGAAACCTTATTGACCTTTAACTCAAATTATTCTATTGAGAATCCGAATATAAGCTCAGATGGAAAGCAATTGTTTTTCTCTTCCAATAAACCTGGAGGCTTAGGTGGTTTTGATCTGTATGTCGCTGATATTTTGGAAGATGGATCATTGGGAGTTCCGTATAATTTAGGGCCAACTGTCAATACCATAAAGGATGAGAAATATCCATTTATCAATCCTGACAATGATCGCCTATATTTTTCTTCGAACGGACATAAAGGGCTTGGTGGCTATGATATTTTTATGAGTAAGACTATTGGTCAAGATTTTGAAAGACCTATAAATCTGGGAAGAGATATTAATAGTTCCTATGACGAATTAGGCTTATTATTCATTTCAGAGGAACAAGGTTATTTTTCTTCAAATAAAAATGGTGGTGAAGGCAGTTTCGATCTATATAATTTTAAAGCAAAACCCATTGCTCAAACCTTTCAAGGCATTATAGTAGATACACAAACAAATCAACCTATTCCTGATTCTAAGGTGGTTCTTTTAGATACTAATGGAAAGGAAATTTCAACACAAACTACCGGAGTTGATGCTCATTTTAGCTTTAGCATTCGCGCCTTTGAAAATTACAAATTAAAAATATTAAAGCAAGGATTTGAATCTTACGAATATGCTTTCGAATCTAATAATGCAAATATCGAAACCTATAAGGAGGTCTTGAGATTGTCCTCAAAAAATTAAAACTCCCTTACATATAGAACGCTAAGTGTATTAATAGCGTTTAATCACGCCACCAGTTTTCTAATTTTAGAACTGGTGGTTTTTAAAATTAAAAAACCACCTAAAGTTGAACTTAGGTGGTTTCATTTTTATAGAAATAAAATTTAAGAAACGGCTTTTAGTTTCTTCAATTTTGTTCTTGTGAGTTTTCCTTCAGCATAGGCTTTGGTCACATTTAATTTAGTCTCATCTCCACCAGGCATATTAAACATAGCATCTGTTAAGATCTCTTCACATAATGAGCGTAATCCACGTGCGCCTAACTTATATTCAATCGCTTTTTCAACAATAAATTCTAAGGCCCCTTCAGTAAATGATAAGGCGATCTCATCCATTTTAAACAACTTCTTATATTGCTTAACGATGGCGTTCCTTGGTTCGGTTAAAATAGCGCGAAGCGTATTCGCATCCAAAGGATTCATATATGTGAGTACAGGTAAACGACCAATGATCTCAGGAATGAGTCCAAAATCTTTTAAATCCTTCGGAATAACATATTGCAATAAATTGTCTTTATCAACGGTTTCCTCATCATGCGAAGCCTTATAGCCAATAGCTGACATATTCAAGCGTTTGGATATATGACGATCAATACCATCAAAAGCACCACCTGCAATAAATAAAATGTTTTCAGTATCTACTTCGATGAATTTTTGGTCTGGGTGCTTTCTACCTCCTTTTGGTGGTACATTCACAACAGTCCCTTCCAATAGCTTCAATAAGGCCTGTTGAACACCTTCACCTGAAACATCTCTTGTAATGGACGGATTATCACTTTTACGTGCAATTTTATCGATCTCATCAATAAATACAATACCACGCTGTGCTTTTTCAAGATTGTAATCTGCAGCTTGAAGCAATCGTGTTAAAATACTTTCAACATCTTCTCCTACATATCCTGCTTCAGTAAGAACTGTGGCATCTACAATAGCCAAAGGTACATTCAGCATGCGTGCAATGGTCTTAGCCATAAGGGTTTTACCCGTTCCTGTTTGACCAACCATGATGATATTACTTTTCTGAATTTCAATGTCATCTTCATTAGACGATTGTAACAAACGCTTATAGTGGTTGTATACAGCTACAGACATCACACGTTTTGTATGTTCCTGACCTATGATGTATTCGTCAAGAAAGGATTTGATCTCTTGCGGCTTTCTAAGCATGAGTTCAGCCGACAGATCGCCGGTATCCATCTGCTTAGATTCTTCAATTACAATTCCATGCGCCTGTTCAATACAGCGATCACAAATATGAGCATCTAAGCCCGCGATCAATAAATTGGTCTCAGGTTTTTTCCTGCCACAAAATGAGCATTCTAGATCTTCTTTTGCCATGTTATAATTATTTAGGTTAAGTTCGGAAATTAATCGCGAGACAGAATCTCATCGATCATCCCATATTCTAGGGCTTTATCAGCTTTCATCCAGTAATCACGATCACCATCATCATAGACCTTGTCGTAACTCTGTCCTGAATGTTTACTGATTATTTTATATAACTCCTCTTTGAGTATTAATATTTCACGAGCTGTGATCTCAATATCACTAGCTTGACCTTGAGCACCTCCTAAAGGCTGGTGTATCATCACTCGAGAATGTGTCAATCCACTACGTTTGCCCTTTTCACCTGCACAAAGTAAAACGGCTCCCATTGAAGCGGCCATTCCTGTGCAAATTGTGGCAACATCGGGTTTTATAAGCTGCATGGTATCATAAATACCTAAGCCAGCATAGACACTTCCACCTGGCGAATTGATATATATTTGAATATCTTTTGAGGCATCAGTACTTTCTAAAAAAAGCAACTGAGCTTGAATAATATTGGCCACCTGATCGTTGATCCCAGTACCCATAAATATGATACGATCCATCATGAGTCTTGAAAACACATCGAATATGGCAATATTCATCTGACGTTCTTCAATGATGTTTGGGGTCAAACCAACAGGATACATACTGCTTATTATCTTGTTGTAATATGTACTGCTAATGCCTTGATCTTTTATGGCAAATTTTTCAAATTCTTTTCCGTAATCCATATACTAATTAAGTAAGTTTTTTGATTAAAAAAAGCGTCGAATCCTTACGAAATCAACGCCTAAATATAGTGATTTTTTAATACTATGAGCCGTAGACCTCCTTCACAAACTTATCGTAGGCTAACTCCTTGGTTTTCAAGTTGGCCTTTTCTTTGTAAAGTTGAAGTAATTTTTGACTCATTAATTGTTCAGATAATCGTTTTACTTCATCCTGATTCGACATGACTCTTGCTGCAATATCATCTAACTCTTTATCTGAAGGGTTCATTTGCCCGAACTGAGCCATTTGCCCTTTGATCATTTCTTTAGAAAACGCCTTCAAATCTTCAAATTTAACCTGAAGATCGTGTTCTTCAATTAATTTGCCTTCAATAAGCTGATAACGCATGCTTTTCTCAGATTTGTCGTATTCGTCCTTGGCTTCCTTATCATCTAGTTGTTCTTCGCCAGCAGTTTGAATCCATTTTTGTAGAAATTCTGAAGGCAGATCAAATTTTGTGTTTTCTATCAGGTGTTCAGTCACATCATTCAATAGTTTTTGATCAGATTGCTGAACAAATTGCTTTTCGGCATCCTCCTTGATCTTTGCTTTCAACTCAGTGACAGATTTTACGACATCCTTTCCAAATAATTTATCAAAAAGATCCTGATCAAGATCAGCAAGCTCTCTAGTATTGATCTCAGTTATGGTAAAGGTCACTTCAATATTAAGTCCGTGAGCCTCATCATGTGGCACTTTTAGAAAATTCATAAGATCGTGATCGTCATTAAACAATCCTTTTGTCTTTAAAGTGACAACATCACCAACTTTAGCTCCAATGAATTTTTTAGCCGTGGCTTTACCTTTAAACTTATCTAAGGTCAAAGTTGTGCTGTTTTCAATAGAACCATCTTCATTTTTAAAAACTCCTGTGATCTCATCTCCCTCGGCAACAACGTCCTTATTGATCAATTTTCCATATTGTTTTTGAATGTTTTCCACCTGACCATCGATCATTTTTTTATCGGCAACGATCTTATAATATGTGATTGGTTTTTTACTTTTCAAATTAACTTCGAACGCAGGAGCTAGACCAAGTTCAAATTCAAAAGAAAACGCATCAGAATCCCAATCAAGGTTGTCCTGAGGCTTAGGTAAAGGATTTCCGAGAACATCGAGTTTCTCTTCAACCAAATATTTCCCAAGCGCATCTTGAAGTAATTTATTTACCTCATCAATAAGAACAGCTTTCCCATATTGCTTTTTAACCATTCCCATTGGGACATGACCTTTTCTAAATCCAGGAATATTAGCTGTTTTACGATAATCGATTAAAATCTTTTCAACCTTATCGCTGTAATCTTCTTTCGCAATATCAACCTTAACGACTGCGTTAAGTTCATCAATATTTTCTCTTGTTATATTCATTATATCATCTAAAAATTGGGTGGCAAAATTACAACTTTTTTAGAACTCATCAAAGTTTTATCGACCTACTTATTTACGCTATTTTTTATCTTCTTTTATCAACGAATGTAATATTGACTGCAATATGGACAAAAGAATGCTGAATAAAATGGCCGTCCATATGCTGCTCACAGCAAATCCATCGATTAATTTGTCGGCCAGCAATATGATCAAAGCATTGATGACCAATAAGAAAAGTCCAAGCGTAACAATAGTAATAGGAAGTGTTAAGATCACCAATATAGGCTTGACCAAAGCGTTTAGTATGGCAAGAACAACAGCAATTAAAAGCGCCGTAGTATAGGGCGGACTTACAGTAACTCCTGGTAATAATTTACCTAAGATTATAATAGCTACTGCACTCAGAACAAGTTTAATAATTAGATTCATTTTGATTAATTTTAGTGACTAAAATAAGAATTATTTAATCGATAAACTTAAGGACTTCTTCAAAAAATGCCTGTGGGTTTTCAGCATGTAGCCAATGCCCTGCTTTTTCTATTGTTTCAATTTTAGAATTTGGAAATTGTAACCGAATTAGAGGTTCATCATTTGCTGAAATATATTCAGAACGATCCCCTCTTAAAAATAAGCTTTCTTTATGAAAAACAAGATGTTTTGGTAAGGCTTCACCAACTTCTTCTACTTGTGCTTTTAATATTTTTAAATTTATCCGAAGACCTAATTTCCCTTTTTCAATCCAATAAAGGTTCTTTAATAAAAACTGCCTGGTGCCAAAATCGCTGACATAATTCGCTAGGAAATCATCTGCCTCTGATCTTGAACCTATTTCATCGAAATCAAGACTTGAAAGACCTTCTAAAATAGCCTCATGATGTGTTGGATAAAATCGCGGTGCAATATCAGCAACGATCAACTTAGACACTAAATCAGGATTTAGACATGCAAAAAGCATCGCAGTTTTCCCTCCCATAGAATGACCGAGAACAATAGATGCTTCTAATTGATGGTGTTTGACATAAGCCTCAAGATCTGCTGACATCACTTCATAATTGAAAGTGTCATCATGATAACTACGTCCGTGATTGCGCTGATCAATGAGATGCACTTCAAAATTGTGTTCTGCAAAGCGTTTCCCTAAGGTCTTCCAATTATCGCTCATCCCTAAAAATCCATGAAGAATGATCAAAGGGCGTCCGGATCCCAAAATATTTGAATGCAGTAACATTATTTTAATTTGTTTAAATACATATTAATCACATTCTCAATACCTAAATAAAGGCTTTCTGAAATCAAGGCGTGCCCAATAGATACTTCTAGTAAATTGGGTATCTGTTCTTTAAAAAATTGAATGTTATCTAATGAAAGATCGTGTCCTGCATTTATACCTAAGTCAATTAAATTTGCTAGCTCAGCAGCTTCAATAAAAGGATTTATTGCTGATTTATCTCCTAAGCTATAGGCATGCGCATACGCTTCGGTATACAATTCTATTCGGTCTGCTCCTGTTGCCTTGGCGCCTTCAACTTGTTTCACAACAGGATCTAAAAAAATTGATGTTCTTATCTTATTGCTTTTGAATTCCTGAATAACTTCCTTTAAAAAATCTTTATGTTTGATCGTATCCCATCCAGCGTTTGAAGTTAAGGCATCCACTGCATCAGGGACCAAAGTCACTTGAGTAGGTTTTATCTTCAGCACCATATCTATAAATTTTGGAATGGGATTTCCTTCAATATTATACTCCGTATAAACCACTGGTTTCAAATCAAATGCATCCTGATATTTTATATGACGCTCGTCTGGTCTAGGGTGAATGGTCACGCCTTGAGCACCAAAACGCTGAATATCTTTTGCAAATTGCACAACATTTGGTGTGTTCCCACCTCTCGAATTTCTTAAGGTTGCTACCTTATTAATATTCACACTTAGTTTGGTCATTCAATTCAATTTAAAACGCAAAAATACAAAGTATGATACGCTATTTGTACTTATTTTTAATTAATTTGCATAGGAAAAAATGCATCTATGCCATTAAGCGAATACATAATAAATGATATAAGGCCAATTGCAATAAAAAGCAAAGTAAAACAGGCTCAGGAGCTGTTTAGTCAATTGACATATTCGCATATTCCTATTGAAAAGGATGGGGTTTATATAGGTTGTCTCTCAGAAACAGATGTCCATTGTTTTGATTCAGACAAAACCTTAGACCAGTATGTGTATGCAGCAGAAGGGTTTCATGTATGGCGTCATAATATTTGGCTGGATGTTTTGGAAGCTTTTGCACAGAATGACAGCAATATCATGCCAGTGCTAGATGACAAAAACAACTATCTCGGTTATTATGAACTTAATGATATCATTTCATTGTTTAATGATACGCCGTTCTTCTCTGAACCCGGTGGCATATTAATTGTTGAAAAAGGGTATAATGACTATTCATTTAGTGAGGCAAGTCAGATTGTTGAAACGAATAATGCGAAAATGCTTGGTGCTTTTGTATCGAAGATTGAAAATGATGTTGTTCAGCTTACAATTAAGATAAATAACACAGGAATGAATGAAATTATTCAGGCCTTTAGACGCTATGGCTATAATATTATATCTGGTCATCAAGAAGATGTGTTTCTTAAAAATTTAAAAGATCGCTCTGATTATTTAAATAAATACTTAAATCTGTAGATCATGAAAATAGCGATTTACGGACAATCTTATCAGAAAAACTCTGATACCTATATACAGGAGTTGTTAAAAGTGATTCAAGATGCGAATTCTGATATATATTTTGAATCTCAGTTTTACAAGGAGCTACTCGCCGAAAAAGTTCTAAAGGATCCTATTTATGACACATTTTCCCAATTAGATAATTCTTATGACCTATTAGTAAGTATAGGAGGTGATGGTACGATTTTAAGGGCTATTACTTTTGTACAAGATCATAAAATTCCGATTGTTGGGATCAATACAGGCAGATTAGGCTTTCTGGCAACCATACAAAAAGATAATATTAAAAATGCCATGAATGAGGTTCTGGAAGGTAAATATCACATTTCAGAGCGCAGTTTGTTAACTATTGAGACCAGGCCGAAACCTGAGCAGAAACTGGAGTTGAACTTCGCCTTGAACGAAATTGCCATTAGCAGAAGAAATACAACTTCAATGATTACGGTTGAAACAACACTAAATGATGAATACCTAACTTCCTATTGGGCCGATGGCCTCATCATTTCTACGCCAACAGGATCAACAGGATATTCATTGAGTTGTGGTGGGCCCGTGATCATGCCTGAAGCTGATAATTTCATTTTAACGCCTATCGCACCTCATAATTTGAGTGCAAGGCCTTTGGTGATTTCTGGGTCAACCGAAATTAAATTAAGAGTAAGTGGTCGTGAAAATAAGTTTTTAGTATCCTTAGATTCTCGAATTGAAACATTGGATAATGAAACAACTGTCATCATTAAAAAGGCGGCATTTTCAATTAAAATGATCGAATTGAATTCAGAGAGTTTTCTTGATACGCTTAGAAAAAAACTGCTTTGGGGTGAGGATAAAAGAAATTAACCTTACTTTAAAAGGGATTCATTTTATCCAATTTATGTGTACATCCCTTGAAATAAACAATAAAAGAACTCAAAAGGTGTTTTCTGTAATACTATAACCCAAATTATAATAGGCTCAGCTTATTTATTATATTTGCGAACTTTTGAGAATTTATGAGGAATTTGATCGTTGTAATAATGACTGTTTTATGTTGTCAACTTAGTTTTGCCCAAATCTATGAGGTTGGGGTGTTTTTTGGTGGCAGCAATATTATTGGTGACGTAGGTTCTACAAAATATATTGCACCAAACCAACCAGCATTTGGTGGTATCCTGAAATGGAACAGAAGTCCTCGTCATTCATGGCGTATTTCAGCTATTTATAGCAGTTTGGAGGCTTTAGATTCAAAATCGGATGATCCTAGACGTGTTGAACGTGATTATACCTATACAAATAATAGTTTTTTCGAGTTTTCTGCTGGAATGGAATTCACTTTCATCGATTTTAACCTGCATCAGTCTGGATTTATAGCAACTCCATACCTTTATTCTGGGATTTCGGTAGCACATCATGACAATTATTATTTTAGAAATGGTATCCAAACCTCAGAGAACGCCTCGAGCTGGGCATATGGTATTCCAATGGTTTTAGGCCTTAAAGCTTCGATATCTGATCATTTAATTCTAGCTGGAGAAATTGGAGCACGCTTTACCTTTACTGACGAAATTGATGGCAGTTATCCCGATTCTCCCGAACTTGAAGTTTATAAATTTGGAAACATCAATAATAATGACTGGTACGTTTTTACCGGAATTACATTAACTTATACCTTTGGACGACGACCTTGTTACTGTAATTTTTAAATGGAATTAAAAGACCAAATTCATAAAGATCAATTACCAAAACATATCGCCATTATCATGGATGGTAATGGGCGTTGGGCCAAACAAAAAGGAAGATTACGCGCTTTTGGGCATGAAAGCGGTACCAAATCGGTGAAAGCAGTTACTGAAGCCTGCGCCGAATTAGGTGTTCAACACCTCACCCTTTATGCTTTCTCTACCGAAAACTGGAATAGACCAAAACTTGAAGTACAAACCTTAATGCGTCTTTTGATTTCTTCTTTAAAGAAAGAGATCAAAACACTTCAAGACAATAACATCAAGCTTAATGCCATTGGAAATTTACAAGCTTTACCTTCAAAGGTTCATAAAGAATTGCAAGATGTTATCGATAAGACCAAAACCAATAAAAGAATGACCTTAACCCTTGCTTTAAGTTATGGTTCTAGACTTGAAATAACCGATGCTTTAAAGGACATTTGTGATAAAGTTAAAAATAATATAATTTCGCCCGAAAATATTGATGAATACATAATAAATCAGCATCTTTACACGCGAAATTTACCAGACGTAGATTTATTAATTAGAACGAGTGGTGAACAGCGAATAAGCAATTTCCTTTTATGGCAAATTGCCTATGCAGAATTATATTTCACAGAAGTGCTTTGGCCAGATTTTTCAAAAGAAGATCTGTACATAGCCATATTGAATTATCAAAATAGAGAAAGACGGTTTGGAAAAACGAGTGAACAACTTAGCTAAGAATAATCCATTGAGAACATATATTACCCGATTCATACTTTTAATTTTATTGTCTTTTGGTCCGTCTGTCAACGCACAGGACGCAGCAGCACCAGTTGTAAAAAAATACACCATTGGCGATATTATTGTTTCTGGAAATACAAGTTTCAGCTCAAATACAGTGATCACGTTTTCAGGATTACGAAAAGGTGATGAAATTGCCATCCCTGGTGAAAAAATTAGTTCAGCCATAAAGAAATTATGGAGTTCGAATCTCTTTAGCAGTATTGACATCTACGTTACCAAGTATGAAGGCGATACCGTTTATCTCGATATCGAACTCGTCGATCTGCCAGAATTAAAAGAAGTCATTGTTAAAGGTGTAAAAGAGAAGAAAGTCCCAGAAATCATAAAAGAAAATAAGCTTCAACCTGGAACAAAGGTCACTGAAAATCTTATTACGACAACTAAAAATTACCTTGAAAACACGTATAGAAAAAAAGGCTTTTTAAATGCAAAAGTGAATATTTCAACTGCTGAAGTTGTAGATACCATTCAAAAAAAGCGTGTTAACATGTTAATGACCATTGATAAGGGCAATAAAATCAAGGTCAAAAAGATCAATTTTGTAGGTGCTGAAAAAGTTAACGCCAAGAAGCTTAGAAAGTCCATGAAAAACACGAAGCAGAAAAATCCCATTCGTGTGTTCAAACGATCAAAATATATTGATGCCGATTACAAAGAGGATCTGGTAAGCGTCATTGACAAATATAAAGAAAATGGATATCGAGATGCTAGGATCATTTCTGACTCTATTATCAAGAATAATGATAATACCATTAGCTTAAATATTAAAGTGGAAGAAGGTGAAAAATATTCTTTTGGAAAAATTAATTTCTTAGGAAATACAGTTTATACAGATGCTCAATTAAAACAAGTTTTGCGTATAAATGAAGGTGACACCTATAATGGCGTTGAATTAGAAAAACGTATTCAGGATAATGAAAATCCGGATGCGGACGACATAACTAACTTATACCAAAATTCGGGGTATTTATTTTCTACCATTACACCTGTTGAAGTTAGTGCGGAAGGCAATGTCATCGATCTTGAAATTAGAGTCACCGAAGGTAAACCAGCTTATTTTAATAATGTGTCGGTTACAGGAAACGAAACAACAAATGACCATGTAGTATATAGAGTTTTAAGAACAAGACCTGGTCAGTTGTATAGTAAATCGAACGTGTTACGATCATATCGTGAACTTGGTCAAATGGGATTCTTCGATGCACAACAAATTTCACCTAATATTAAAAATGCTAGTCCAACCGATGGCACGGTCGATATAGAATACAGCGTGGTAGAACGTGGTTCTAGCCAAATAGAATTACAAGGTGGCTATGGTGGTGGTGGCTTCATTGGCACACTAGGTTTGTCTTTTAATAATTTTGCAATTAAAGACATTTTCAAAAAAGAAGCCTACAAACCAATTCCAATGGGTGACGGACAAACATTGTCCTTAAGGTTGCAAGCAAGTCGCTTCTTCCAAACTTATAGTTTCTCATTTATTGAGCCTTGGTTAGGTGGAAAAAAACCAGTGCAATTTTCTACTTCTTTATCACATACGAAACAATTTTTATTTGATCCTATCACGCGTAATGCCGATAAAGATCGAAGGTTTAATATTACAGGTATCTCAGTAGGACTTGCAAAGCAATTAACGATTCCCGATGACTACTTTCTGTTTTCAAGTGCCGTGAGTTTCCAGCACTATAACCTGAAAAACTACAATACCGGACTCTTTACTTTTGGAGATGGTTATTCAAATAACTTATCGTTTACATTGGGTCTAACAAGAAATAATACAGCTATTGATCCCATTTATCCTACAAGTGGTTCTAATTTTAATGCAACAGCGAAATTCTCATTGCCTTATTCAACATTTAATAATGTAGACTATAAAGCATTGAAAGAAGAACGAGAGCAACTATTTGAAGATCTTGCAGATGACCCAACAGATACGGCAGCATCAGAAAGAATTGGTGAGATCGATCAAGAACGATTTAAATGGCTCGAGTTTTATAAGATCAAGTTCAAAGGTGAATGGTACACTACTCTTGTTGATAAATTAGTATTAACCCCAAATATTGAATTTGGATTTGTAGGCGCTTACAATAATGATAGAGGTGTGATTCCGTTTGAACGTTTCTTCCTAGGAGGTGACGGACTTGGAAATTATAGCCTTGACGGAAGGGAAGCAATTAGATTAAGAGGATATCCAAATCAATCGTTATCTTCTCAGGATGGAGGAACTATATTTAATAAATTCTCTTTAGAATTAAGGTATCCTATTACGTTGGGCGCTCAAGCTAAGATCTACGGTCTGGCCTTTTTAGAAGGAGGCGCATCTTATGATAGCTTTAGAGATTACAATCCGTTTGACCTGAAAAGGTCGGCTGGTCTGGGAATACGGATCTTTATGCCTGCTTTTGGATTGTTAGGAATAGATTTTGGTCATGGATTCGATCCACTTCCAGGCTTAAGTGTTAAAAATGGTTGGGAAACACACTTTATTATTGGTCAAAGATTTTAGTTTGGCACGATATTTTCTATTAAGTGTGTGACGATTAAATAACAGGCGTTAAAATTTTATCGAATATATTTCGTTAATTTGAATAATATTAATGCTTTGCGACGGAATCGTTTTAGTAGTCCGTCATCAACATTAATTTAAGATAAAATCGATGAATTTAAAACATAAACGGATGAAAACTAAAGTTCTTTTTTTACTGGCTTTAACGTCCTTCTTAACATATTCTTCTTTTGCACAAAGGAGTATAAGAATTGGCTATATAGATACTGAATATATTTTAGAAAATGTTCCGGAATATCAAGATGCAACGGCTCAACTCGATGCCAAGGTAATGAAATGGAAAAATGAAATTGAACAACGCCTAACTCAAATTGAGACCAAAAAGGAACAACTGAACAACGAAAGTGTCTTATTAACCAAAGAACTTATTGAAGAAAGACAAGAAGAAATTGATATTGAGCAAAACGAAGTCCTTGACTATCAGCAAAAACGTTTCGGACCAAATGGTGATCTTATCATTCAGAAGAAACAATTGATGCAACCAGTGCAAGATCAAATCTTTTCGGCTGTACAAGAAATTGCCGCCAATAAGAATTACGATTTTGTTTTTGATAAATCAGCAGATTTGACCATGTTGTATTCTGCTGAGCGCTTCGACATAAGCGAACAGGTACTACGTTCTATTACACGTTCTTCAAAAAGAAGACAAGCAACAACAAAACAAGAACGTAAGGCAGCTGAAAAAGAGGAAATCATTCCAGAAGTCAACCCAGAAAAGGATGCAAGAGCACAGGCTCTGGAAGATAAGAAAATGGCAAGACAGCTAGAAATTGAAGAAAAGCGTAAAGCTCAAACCGAGGCTAGAGAAGCTAAAAAGAGAGAAATTGAAGCAAAACGTCAAAAGATCCTCGAAGACAGAGCCAAGGCTAGAGAGGAAAAATTAAAGGAAAGAGAAAAAGATTCAGAAGCTGGAAAAACAGCTGAGCCAATTAAAGAAGGCACTAAAAAAACTGACAGTACGGCCGCTAAGAAAGTAGATGATAAAACAAAATCGGCTGTAGATAAAGCCAAAGAAAAAGCCTCAAAAAAATTGAGTGACAGAGAAGCTCGTAAAAAGGCTTTAGAAGATAAAAAGAAAAAAATTATTGAGGCCAGAGAAAAGGCGAGGAAAGAGAAGTTAGAAGGAAAGAAAAAGACTGATAGTACTGAAGCAAAAAAAGATAACGATAATTAAAAAGAAAACAATTTTTAACATAATTAATTTAAAATGAAACATTTAAAAACCCTATTATTTGCAACCGCACTTGTTCTTGGAACTAGTTTTATGAATGCGCAAAGTAAAGTTGCACATATTAACACTCAAGATTTGGTTGAAGCTATGCCAGATATGAAGACGGCTAAATCGACACTTGAGAAAATGGCAAAGACCTATGAAGTGGAGATTCAAACTATGGCTACTGAATTACAAAATAAAGTGAAGCAATACGATGCTGAAGCTTCCACAAAAACTCAAGAAGAGAACTCAAAGAGAATGCAAGAAGTTCAAGGTATGGAACAAAGCATTCGTCAATATCAAGCACAAGCACAACAAAATCTTGCTGAACAAGAAGCTTCCCTTTTAGAGCCTATCTTAAAGCGAGCCAAGGAGGCCGTTGTAAAAGTGGCTAAAGCTCAAGGATTCCAGTATGTATTAGATTCAACACCTGGACAAGGTGTTATACTTTCTGATGGCAAAGATCTTTTGGCTGATGTGAAAAAAGAATTAGGGTTTTAATAAATCCCTTTTAATAAATACTTAAAAAAGCTGTTCCAAAAGGACAGCTTTTTTATTTTTGTAAACGTGAGTAAACAGGCTATAGGCATATTTGATTCCGGTGTTGGAGGCATTTCTATTTGGAGAGAGATAAACGCCCTTCTTCCCACAGAGGATACCATCTATTTAGCAGATAGTAGAAATGCGCCTTATGGCCCGAAGGGAAAAGAACGCATCATAGAACTCGCTGTAAAAAATACCGAATTGCTTTTACAAAAAAACTGCAAATTGGTTGTAGTGGCTTGCAATACAGCTACAACTAATGCCATAGAAACTTTACGTAGCACTTATGATATTCCATTTATTGGTATCGAACCAGCTATAAAACCCGCAGCTTTAAACTCAAAAACAAAAGCCGTAGGGATCCTCGCAACAAAAGGAACGCTCAGCAGTGCCTTATTCTTTAAAACATCGCATATTTTTGCGAGTGATATTAAAGTGATCGAACAGGATGGTGATGGCATCGTTAATCTTATTGAAAGTGGTCGACTATTTTCAGAAGAAATGCGTGCACTTCTCAAATCATACCTAGAACCAATGATAAAAGCAAATATTGATTATCTGGTTTTGGGATGCACCCATTACCCCTTCTTAATGCCTTTATTAATCGAATTACTGCCTAAGCATGTTAAGATCATCGATTCTGGTGAAGCTGTTGCACGTCAAACCAATGCCGTACTGAAACATAATGATTTATTAAATACTAGCGCCAAGAAAGGTGTCTCTGAATTTTTTACGAATGGGAATCCGGAGGTGATGCGATCAATATTAAATGATCCTAAATTGAAGGTGAACTATCAGGATTTTTGATCTGATATATTTTTATTTTGCTTTGAACCAACTAGAATATTTCACGTAATTCTCTGCAATACGATGAATTTCCCCCGTTTTCAGGGCTTCACTTACAGTTCCAATCCTTTTAGCCGGAATGCCTGCATAAATGCTTCCAGCCTCAACATGTGTGTTCTTTTTAACAACAGCGCCAGCAGCAATGATACTATGGCTTTCAATAATACAATCGTCCATCACAATACTGCCCATACCAATAAGCACATCATCATGAACTGTACAGCCATGAACGATGGCGTTGTGACCAATTGACACATTATTTCCAATAGTGGTTGGTGAGGTTTTATAGGTAGCATGTATGACTGCGCCATCTTGTACGTTCACCTTGTTGCCAAGTCTGATGAAATGCACATCTCCTCTTATAACTGCATTGAACCAAATACTGCATTGACTTCCTATGAATACTTCACCAACAATTGTGGCATTCTCAGCGATATAACAATCTTTAGCAATTTCTGGATGTTTCCCATTAACAGGTTTAATTATTGGCATAGTTTTATTTAAAATAAGATAATAGATCGGCTTTTTTTGAAGCAGAAACCATGATTTCTTTTCCGTTTTTCAATACAACACTTCCTCCTTTTCCTTTCCTATATTTTACGATCTCATTTACATTCACCAAATAACTTTTGTGAATTCTCGCAAAACTGGAATCGCTCAAAGCTTCTTCAAAATATTTCAAGGTCTTGCTGACAAGTTTCTTCTTATTATTGTTCAAATAGATCTCGGTATAATTGTCATCGGCTTTACAAAATAAGATGTTGGCTGTATCTAAGATCTCAAATCCATCTTGTTGAGGAATAGTGATCTTTCCATCGACACTATTCGTTTTTGGAACCAAAACCTGATCCTGGAGTGCATTTTCCTTAGTTTTAATTTCAGAAATATAATCTACCGACTTGATCAATTCATCAATAGAGATAGGCTTCATCAAATAATAGGACGCATGAGCGTTTAAAGCATCTATAGCATAGTGACTATAGGCCGTTACAAAAACGGTTTCAAATGTGCGATCACCTACTTTATCTAACAAATCGAAAGCATTTCCGAAAGGCATTTCAACATCTAAAAATACAAGATCAAGATCGTTATTCCTTATAAGTACCAATCCTTCTTCAACATTGGCAGCTTCGCCTAAAATACTCACATTAGGACAATATTTCTTAAGATAATTCTTTAAGATCTCCCTGCTGGTTTCTTCATCTTCAACAATAATAGCATTTAACTTCATTTAATCTTTTTTTAGTGTGACCACAACTTTAGTGCCTGATTCTTCTTCCTTTTGATAATCGTCAATAAACACATCAACCTTATCCTTATACATTTCGTTCAAAATAGCTACACGTTTTTTAATATTGCCTAGTCCTTTTGAATTATGCTTTTTCTGATTATCTGTTTTCATGGCCTTCGAACGCTCTCTTCCAATGCCATCATCAATGATCGCAATTTGAAGTTCATCTTTAGTCGGTTGGCTAACATTGATCATTAGTTGTCCCTTTTCCTTTTTATAGCGTAAGCCATGCCACACCGCATTTTCTATATATGGCTGAAGTAGCATCGGTGGAATTTGAAAATCATTGATTTTTACATTGTTTTCAATATTAATATGGAACTCAAACTTGTCCTGAAATCTAGAATGTTCCAATTTAGTGTACAATTCAAGAAGTTCAATTTCTTTCTCTAAAGGAATAAAATCTTCTTCACTATTTTCAAGTACAGCACGCATCAATTGTGAAAAGTCTGAAAGGTATTTATTTGCCGTTCTTTCGTCATTGCTTGAAATGAAACTATTGACAGAGTTCAAGGCGTTAAAGATAAAATGTGGATTCATCTGACTTCGAAGCGATTTCAATGCCAAAAGGTTGTTAGCCAGTTTTTGCTGCTTGATCGATTTATACATGAAGTATCCCGCTACAAGAAATAATAACAAGCCACCTGTAAGTGAATAAATGATGAGCTGTTGTCTTTTGTTGCGTTCTAAGGACAATTCATAGATGGTTGACGATAAAGCTCTATCGCTTTCCAAACTTGAAATTCGACTTTGCTTATCGCTTAAATCTTGTCTGAATCGCGCTGCCTGAGCAATTTCTTGCTCCTTCTTTATATAGATCTCATCAACTAAACTCTCATACACGAAATTGGTCATCAATGCTTTATCAATGTTTCCAGCATCTCTATAAACTTCAGATAATTTCCGAGTGGCATCCTTTTTTACGATCAGATCCTTTTTGGCATCAGCTTCTTCGATACTTTTTTCTAAATACGGAATGGCCTTATTATAATCCTTTTGTAAATAATAGGCATTTCCAATTTTATAATTTTGCTTTTGTGGCGTAAATGGACTTTCATTAATAATAGTATCCATTTCAAAACCAGACATTCTTTCAAGAGCTTCCTGTCTGAATTTGATCTCATCATCATAAGCCTGATTGCTATTTTGAAAATCCGCCACTTTGACTTTTTCTTCTATAGCACGTTTGGTATTTTCTTGTTCGGCTAAATTCAAGGATTTTTCAAAATAATCTTCAGCTTCTTCATCCGATCCCATAGCTCCATAAGATTGGGCTATTTTAGAATTTAGATCAGTGATCTTTGACGTTATCATATGTTTTTGTGCCAGATCTAATCCCAACTTATAATTGGCAATGGCATTGTTATAGTCTTTAGTTACCCTAAAAACATCGCCTAAGCCCTCAAACAAATCTGTTATCTGCCAATTCGATAGCTCGTCCTTATTGATATCTTCATAGGTATCAATACTCTCCTGATAGTTTTTATTAAATCGAAAAGATTCTGCTAATTTTAATTTAACTTCATTTGAATCCTTATTCTGAAGACTTATCCTATAGTTCGAGACAGCAAGGTCGTATTGTTTCCATTCAAAATAGACGTCAGCCAAGGTCTCATAGGCAATAGCATTATCGTTTACCGAAGTTGAGACTGTTAGGGCATCAGCCAAAAATTGTATACTCTTTTCTGCATCTGTCTTCAAATAGGCATCTGCCGAATCTATTAAAGCTCGAAAATCTCTAGTATTAGAATAAACCTTTTGCGCCCGAGATGATACCCCTAATTTATTTGTGCTGGGATTGACCTTAATGGTAATACGTTCATTGCTTTTTATGGTATAGTAAACCGTTTCAAAATCACTATGCCTGATTACCAATTCATCGCCTTTCTTAGCTTGAATTCTGAATTCTCCTTGCTTATCGGTTGTAGTATAAGAACCGCCATTCACTTCAATATTGACCTTCGATAATGGGTTATAGGTATCACTTTCAATAACCGATCCACGAATTGTAAAAAGGCCAGCGCTTGTGACATCAGCTTCTTGCTGGGCATGGCCATAAACACCCATCAACAAGAGAATTAAGATAATATAATTGTACATTTTTATCATTCTGATGATTTAAAAAGTAAACTTACATACTTTACTTGATTAATTAAAATGCCTAAATGTCCATTTTAGTATAAAGTGACCTAATAATGGCCACTTTAATCAGTCGTAGGTCATGTTCCCTAACTGAAACATCCTGTTGCCTCATTCCACTTTTTTATTGAAATAAGTTCGCCTTAAGTTTATCCTCAGACAAATTAAATAAACAACATTATTATCATGAAAACATTTACAAAGATCACTTTGATTTTGACCTTATTCATCGGACACTACTCTTGCGAAGTTAAAGCCAATAACCCCAAGCCAAATTCTGTTACGGCCCTAAACCTTCTTCATCCGAACAAGCAATATATAAAAGTTGCTTTGCTCCTAGATACAAGCAATAGTATGGATGGATTGATAGATCAGGCAAAGGCCCAACTCTGGAAAATAGTAAACGAGCTTTCTTATGCTAAATGCAACAACGAACGACCAAATTTGCAAATTGCATTATACGAATATGGCAATGATGGATTGTCTGAGGCCAAAGGCTATATCCGACAAGTCATAGGGTTCAGTGAAGATCTTGATGACATTTCAAAAGCGCTTTTTTCACTAACTACAAATGGTGGAAGTGAGTATTGTGGGCAGGTCATTCAAACTTCTTTAAATCAATTGAAATGGGGTAAGAACCCAGACGATCTAAAACTCGTTTTTATTGCCGGAAATGAACCTTTTACTCAAGGTAAAGTAGATTTCAGAGATGCTTCAGCGAATGCCAATGAAATGGATGTTACGGTAAACACTATTTTTTGTGGTGATTATCAACAAGGCATAGGTGGGTATTGGAAGGAAGGTGCTGATCTTACTAGAGGGAATTATATGGCCATCAATCATAATCAAGCTACAGTTCACATTGCTTCTCCTTATGACAAGGCCATTTTAGAACTGAATATAAGATTGAATAAAACTTATGTGTCCTACGGACAACAAGGTCGATCAAAACGAAGATTGCAGGCCGAACTTGATTCTAAATCAGAAGGACTAAGCAGTGCCAACGCTGTGGGTAGAACAGTGAGCAAAAGTTCACATTTATATAAAAATTCCAGTTGGGATCTTGTTGATGCTGTTGAAATGGAGGAAGTAGTCATAACCGAAATGGATGATGAAGCCTTACCTGAAGAATTAAAAGGGAAATCAGAGATCGAGATTAAAAAATATATCGAAAAAAAAAGTAAGGAACGCCAAGCTATTCAAAAGGAAATTCAAACCCTAAATGAGAAAAGAAGAGTTTATATCGCATCTCAAGCCAAGGACAAAAAAAATGGATTAGAACAAGCCATGCTCGAGGCCATTCGAACCCAAGCACAAAAGAAAAATTATCAATGGTAATAAAAAAAGGCTTCCAAATTGGAAGCCTTTTTTTTAATACTTTATAATTAGTTCACATAAGGGCAATTACAATCATACTTTTCCTTTCTGCAATTAAAGTTATAACCTAGGGTCAACTGATGGAACCCACCATTATTAAAAACTACAGAATTCGCTTGATATGAATAGGTATATGCAAAAACGAAATCATTGTAATTTACCCCTACAAAAGGCGTGAAATACTGAAGCTTTTGGCTGCTAACACCAGATCCATCTAGAAACTCAGCACCATCAAAGCTTCTCCTGTAAGAAAGTCCTCCCCATAATGTTCCGAAATCCATTTCTTTATACACCTTAGCGTTTATATCAATAGATGATTCCTTAGTAGCATCACGATACATATACATAATTGAAGGCTCGTATGTAAACGTTGAATTATTACTTTCAAATACATTCCCAAGGGTAAACAAATAGGTTCTTAAATTATCATAGCTTAAGCCTTGTTCATTAAAGTTAATACCTTCATTCTTCAGAATATTTTTTACTGTAGCATGCGCATAGAAATCAATAAAACTATAAGAGAAGCCGAAATCAATATTGAAATTCGTGGCACTCTGTTCGATTCCAGCAATAATAGGATCAAATCCTTCAGCTAAAAATGAAGTTTCATCTAATTTATATTGAATCATTCCTGCACTTAACCCAAACGATAACATGTTCAAGTCTACTGGATTTCTAGAAAACATAATATGATGTGCATAAGTTAGATAAGCACCAACTTGAGAATGAAATCCATTTTCATCATTATATACTATTGCTCCAATTGCAGAGGGTGATTCACCTAATCTGGAATTTATACTTAGTGTTTGTAAACTTGGTGCATCATCTTGTCCAAACCATTGCTTTCTAGCGGTAAGTCTAATTTTTCCACAATTGGCAACTCCTGCCATTGATGGATGTATGAGGTAATAATTATCAGTGAGATAATCTGAATAAATAGGTAGCCCTTCTTGAGCATTGCTAAATTGTAAAAATACGGTTGCTATTGCTAGCAAGCAAAACGTTTTTAAATTCATATCAAATGTTATCTTTTCAGGGTAAAATGAGCTCTAAATTCTTTTCTTGATTGATCGCTTGGTTCGTTGTACTCTACCATAAACCAATAATCATCCGATGGCATCAAGGCACCGTTATAGGTCCCATTCCATCCTTGACCGGTTGGACTCAATTGCTTCAACAATTTTCCAAACCTGTCAAATATATAAATTTTTGCACTAGGTTGCGTCGCGATACCTGCGATATTCCAAGTGTCATGATATCCATCTCCATTTGGTGTAAAGAACA
>JABDMU010000064.1 GCA_013001285.1 Flavobacteriaceae bacterium | reverse complement strand
GGCACGAAGTAGTGACTTTTCGTTTGCTACCCACTGAATCCAGTCAGGCCCATCTTGGTGCTCACCGATCATAAGTACGCGTTGACAATCTTTGGCAGCCAAGCCTATGGAATAGAGTTCGCCCTTTTCGCTGCACTCTAGGTCCACAGACAAAATATTGAAATCAGGTATTGTGCGATTGGAGGCTTGCTTAAGCTTTGTTATTTCAATAGCTATAGAGCCTACGCATAAATTAATTTAAGAGAAAAAGTTCTATATCAGAACCACGCGATTTTCCTGAGTTCCAGTCCAGAAAAGTAAAAAATCTACAATTTTTCTTCGGAAAATCGTAAGTGTGTGAAGACTAAACAAAGAAAATCCTGTTTTGCTAATTTTAGAAAAGCAGATGTCCTAGCACAGATGCACTATTAACAAAAATTACAAGAATAACTCAGTCTTACGAAATGCTAACCATGCCGCAATAAAATATGATAGGCGATCATCGATTTATCCAGGTATGCTTGAAACGAATCATTGCCTCTTTTGGTTAAGCGCGAATCACCAATATCACATTTTAAACGTTTTATCATGCGTTCAACAGACGGACGGCGTGTCATGATCACCTTAAAACGCTTTGCCATTGGTGGATCATTTGGGTCTATGTGAGGTAAAACATCAAAGGGTACCGTTACAGTTCGAGAAGAAGTTTCATTTTTTGATTGGTTACAACAAAGGTATCGTTGGTTGCATTCAATACAAACAGATTGATTGTTGTCATCAACAGGCGCTTTGAATATGAACTTTTCGTCACTAAACCGAATACCCTGATACGCCATTTCATGGTTAGCGAAACAGGTAGGTATCCCATGAGGTGAAATTTTTTCGATACCTCTGGGTAGATTTTCAACGATCGTTTTTTTACCGCGCGGGTTAAATGATGCTTTCAGAGTTATGCCAAACTCTTCTAAAAATTGTTCTTTCAGTTTTACATCATCGCATGCGCTATCATAAAGAACTCTTTTAGTTTTTCTAGCCAATTGGGGATACTCTTCAAGAACTTCTTTAACATGCGGATAGAATGTCTGACCATCATGAGTCGCTGCATCTGACACGGCTACAGCATCTATTGCTATGCCCTGTTTCGGCAGACCAATCACGCTTGCTTTGTGTGCCCAATACATTTTTGTCTTTGATTTTACCACTGTGCCTGCACCTTCATCAGCTAATATCCATTCATGATGACACTGTTCTCTGTCGGTGCAGCGGCAATTTTTTGTTACCTTTGATTGAGACTTCTTCTGGTATTTGCCTTCATCATCTTCATAATTCACTGTCTCAAACCCCGAATAAGCATGATAGTGCGTCGTATCACCTACCATCTCTTCTTCAGGTTTAATGATACCTGATGAGATGTTTTTATGAATTTCTGATTTTTTAATATCACTCCAAATGCCTGCTTGCTTCATTATTTGATCAAATTGCTGGAGCTTACGTAAAGACGGCACTTGAAGGGCTTGATATCCTTTACTTCGGCTTTTATTTGCCGGTGAAAAACCACAGACGCGTGCAAAGCTTGGGTTATTGTTGAGATGTAAATCAACATATTCTGGCTCCTGAGAAAAACCCATCAGCCCGACACCAATATAAGCCTTTAGCAAACTAAAAAAACATTTAGGCTTTTTACCGTGGAACCTGCGTGGCGGTACGCTTGGCGATAGTGTTAATGGATCTATTTTTGGTGCAGATATCTGAACCACATTATTTTGATGAAGTGTCTCAGATAAAGATTGCTTCTTCTCGTCTTGCATGGTTACACGTTCGAACAATAATCTTTGCTTCGCTTCACCCTTTGCCTCAGGATTTACCGAAAGTTTAATTCCGAAACTCTTTGCTTGTTCGATATTAAAGCTGTAGAGCGCCTCATAATATTTTGCAGCGAAGTCTCTATATTTTTCCCATGGGAAGAAAAATAGAATTCTAAACCACTCTCCACCAATTATGTTGAGTAAGTGTTGATCATCCGTTTCAATAATGTGGAATAGCTCTAATTGTTTGAATGCAAATGCAGGTAGACTCATGAGTAAGGCCTTCTGAAGGACATTTTCAAAATATTTGCTTAGATGATCCGAGCCAATTTTGTAAATTTAACAAAGGTGCTATCAGTAGCGCGCCTTAAAAAATAGACTCGGACTAACATGCAGACGTTAAAACTGATAATATTTTATAGTATTTTTCATCGGTTATATCGATAAAAATCATGAATTTTCAAAGGAATAGGTAATTTATGCGTAGGCTCTATAAGGATTCTCCGGGCACGCTCAGGTCCTATGTTAAGGAAATTGAACGCTTGTTGCTTTGGTGCATTCATGTTCAGAAAATCAACATCTCGAACCTGCGTCGCGATGACTTGCTGGCATACCAA
>JABDMU010000053.1 GCA_013001285.1 Flavobacteriaceae bacterium | reverse complement strand
CCTCTTAAATCGGCTGGATCAAAATGCGCTGTTGCATCGGAAATGGTTTGATTTGTTGAGTTAAATGAAGGGATCTTATAGGTCAGCATTTTGTCTACTGTAGGTTGACCAGTATTTCTCAATTCTGAAACGCCAACGACGTCAATGGGAACTGGAGAATCTAAAATTGTTCGGGGTTTTGATCTGTTTCCTACAATCACCACTTCATCTAATGATAAACCGTCCTGAAGAGCAATATCTAGGGTTTGAGATGCTGTGACCTCAATTTCCTGAGTTGTAAAACCGACGGATGAAATAACAATGGTTGCCGGAAAACTACTGACCTCAAGGGTAAAATTTCCATCAAAATCGGAAGTGGTTCCGGTTGAAGTTCCTTTAATAACAATATTTGCGCCAGGCAAAGGATTGTTCGTGCTTGCTTCTGTTATTGTTCCTGTTATCGTCCCTTGTGCATAAATTGCTAGAGGGATAAACATTAAAATAAATGAAAGCATGTTGAAACGTAATGTTCTTTTCATATATTAATATGGATTGGTTATTATATTCAAATCTCTATTTTTTTTACGGTATTACCAATTTATTCGTAAAATATTTCACGTAGCAATAAATTATATTCACTTTTTTAAGACTAATAATACGTATTTCAAAATGCGGTACACTTAAAAAAATATAGGCGTTTTCTCTTATTTTTAATCATTTAACTTCATTAAATTTGCAACACAATTTTCATGATATGTATAGAAGTCACAATTGCGGTGAATTAAGATCATCACATATAAATAACACAGTCACTTTGGCTGGATGGGTACAAAAGGTGCGTGATAAAGGATTTGTAGTTTGGATCGATCTAAGAGATCGCTATGGCATTACCCAGTTAATTTTTGATGAAGAGCGCACATCGAAATCAATACTTGAACAGGCCCAGAAACTTGGACGTGAATTTGTAATTCAAGTCGAAGGTACTGTAATTGAACGCGCTTCAAAAAACCCAAACATTGAAACCGGTGATATTGAAATTCTAGTGTCAAAACTTACGGTTTTGAACGAAGCAATTTTACCGCCTTTTACTATTGAAAATCAAACCGATGGTGGTGCAGAACTGCGCATGAAATACAGATATTTAGACATTCGTCGTGACCCTGTAAAAAACAATTTGATCTTTAGACACAAGGTGGCTCAAGAAGTTCGCAATTATCTATCAAAACAAGGGTTTATAGAAGTTGAAACACCTTATTTGATCAAATCGACGCCAGAAGGTGCTCGTGATTTTGTAGTGCCAAGTCGTATGAACCCAGGGCAATTCTATGCTTTACCACAATCGCCACAAACGTTCAAGCAATTGCTTATGGTTGGAGGTATGGATAAATATTTTCAAATTGTAAAATGTTTTCGAGATGAAGATCTGCGAGCCGATAGACAACCTGAATTCACACAAATTGATTGTGAAATGGCCTTTGTTGAGCAGGAAGATGTGCTCAATGCCTTTGAAGGTTTAACACGCCATTTATTAAAAGTAATTAATGATGTTACTGTTGATAAATTTCCGAGAATGACCTTTGATGAGGCCATAAAACGCTATGGAAATGATAAACCAGACATTCGTTTTGGGATGGAGTTTGGTGAATTAAACGCTGTGAGTCAACACAAAGATTTTAATGTATTTAATTCGGCAGAGCTGGTTGTGGGAATTGCAGTTCCTGGTGGGAATAGCTTCACAAGAAAAGAGATCGATAAGCTGACAGATTGGATAAAAAGACCGCAAATTGGCGCCTTAGGTATGGTATACTGTAGATGCAATGAGGATGGAACATTCAAGTCTTCTGTAGATAAATTTTATGATCAGGAGGATCTTTCCAAATGGGCCGAACTGACCGGTGCGAATAAAGGCGATCTTATTTGTGTCCTTTCAGGGGATACAAACAAAGTGCGTTCGCAATTAAGCGCCCTTAGAATGGAGCTTGCTGATCGTCTCGGACTCAGAGATCCTAAAGTTTTTGCGCCTTTATGGGTCATTGATTTTCCGTTATTAGAATGGGATGAAGAAACAGAACGCTACCATGCCATGCATCATCCATTTACATCACCTAAACCTGGCCAATTAGAAATGTTGGATACAGATCCTGGATCGGTAAAGGCAAACGCCTATGATTTGGTGTTAAACGGAAACGAAATTGGAGGTGGCTCGATACGTATTCATGATAAAGAAACCCAATCCTTGATGTTTGATCATTTAGGCTTTACAAAAGAAGAAGCCAAGGCACAATTCGGATTTTTGATGAATGCCTTCGAATATGGCGCTCCACCGCACGGCGGAATCGCATTTGGCTTGGATAGACTGGTTGCCATATTAGGAGGTCAGGAAACCATTAGAGATTTTATTGCATTCCCTAAAAATAATTCTGGTCGCGATGTGATGATCGATGCGCCTTCGCCTGTTGACAATGAACAACTTTCTGAATTAAGCCTAAAACTAAATTTAAAAGCTTAGTCTCAAAGTAGTAATTAAAGCCGTTTTTTTACTAGTTTTAGATTATGACGATCCAATCTGTATTAAAGCGTTTTCTTATATGGAGATATAAGCACATATCTCAAAAGAATTTCGTTTTTCTTCTAAGTATATTAATTGGTTTACTCGCAGGTTTGGTTTCGGTGACCATTAAAAACATAACTTTTGGAATTCAATGGTTTTTAGAAAAAATAAATGTGCTAACACAGCATCATCTCTATTTTATTTTACCATTAATCGGATTATGGATTGTGTATTTGATCATAAAATACATTTTTAAAAAACCTATAGAGCACTCCTTACCGACTATTCTATTTTCGCTTTCGAAAAAAAACGGCATATTAAAAAGAAGCCAAATTTATAAGCCGTTGATCCTAGCTCCTCTAACCGTTGGTTTTGGAGGTTCGGTAGGTCTTCTAGGACCTGCTATTGCTTCTGCATCTGCCGTAAGTTCAAACATTGGGCAGTTGTTTCATCTTGACCGCAAAACGAAAAGTTTATTAATAGGGTGTGCTGCAGCAGGAGCTATAGCTTCAATTTTTAAATCCCCAATTGCAGCAATAATTTTTGCAATCGAAGTCTTTAGTTTAGATCTTACATTTGCTTCCTTATTACCGTTATTACTTGCCTCGGTCTCGTCTGTTTTAACCTCCTATTTTTTTGTAGGTGATGAGTTGTTATTCAATTTTGAGATTACCGATAAGTTTACCATAAATAATACACTGTTTTTTATTGTTTTAGGGATTGGAACTGGTATCGCATCAATTTACTTTTCTAAAATCTATTTTAGTATTTATGAATTTTTTAATCGGGTTAAATCGAAAAAAAAGAAACTGATTATAGGAGGGCTTGCCATTGGGATGATGCTTTATTTTATTCCGCCTCTTTATGGTGAAGGATTCGGTTTTATAAATAATTTACTTGACGGCAATCATCTTGCGGCTCTTGGGCAAACACCTTTTGATGAACATTTAGAAAATATATGGATTGTAATCGCCCTTCTTGTGGGCATTACTATTTTTAAAGCCATAGCTATGACCACCACCTTGGCCGCTGGAGGTGTTGGAGGCATTATTATTCCCACTATGGTCATGGGTAGTGCTCTTGGTAACGTGGTAGCAAAGGTTATAAATAATCTTGGATTGAATTTTCAAGTTTCCGAAGCAAATTTCACTCTTGTTGGAATGGCTGGACTTATTGCCGGTGTATTGCATGCTCCATTAACTGCTATTTTTCTTATCGCCGAAATCACTGGTGGTTATGAGCTATTTGTTCCCTTAATGATTACTGTTTCCATGTCTTTTATAATTACTAAAAATGCCATTGAGCATACCATTTATAATAAAGAACTCGCCGAAAAAGGTAATTTGCTAACTCATAATAAAGACCAAAGTGTACTGACATTAATGACCATCGATTCTGTAGTTGAAAAAGATTTTATCAAACTCAATCCAGATATGACACTTGGCGAAATGTTACATAAAGGAGTTGCCAAATCAAGCAGAAATTTGTTTCCTGTAATTGATGACGATGAAAGATTGGTGGGCATTATTTTACTTGACAATATTCGAGAAGTCATGTTTGACCAATCGCTTTATAATTCAACAATGGTTCAAACCTTTATGTTTAGTCCACCTGCTCATATAATTTACGAGAAGGATTCCATGCAAGTGGTCATGCGAAAATTTCAAGATTCTTCTGCTTGGAATCTTCCGGTTATAAAAAATGGTTTTTATTATGGTTTCATTTCAAAATCGAAACTCTTAACCGTCTATCGTAGAGAATTAATTAATTTTACATCATAATCTGAACAGATGAAATATCTTATTCTCACTTTAACAATTCTTTCTATTGGAAGCATATTATTGGGCTACTTAGTTGATCTTTCTTATTCCCAACAGCTAATTGGAGCTGGTGTGGTACTCCTATTTATTGTTGTCTTCCCTTTGTTTTCTTATTACAGGTGGAAGGATAAAAAGCTTAAGGATTACATGTTAACTAGGGAGAATTTAGATAAAATGCGAGAATTTAAAAACAAGAAAGACGACTCAATTTAAATTCCTTTTATCGATGAAAAATTGTTTCAATAACTGAGAAGATTCTTCAGCTAGAATGCCGCCAGAGATTTTCGTTTTTGGATGTAGTTTCGTTTTATTTGCAATACATCCGCGCTTTTCGTCACGAGCACCATAAACTATTTTACTAATTTGACTCCAATATAAGGCACCAGCACACATTTGGCAGGGTTCTAATGTGACATAAAGTGTACAATTGATTAGATATTTTCCTCCTAAAAAATTTGCTGCCGACGTAATTGCCTGCATTTCGGCATGTGCAGTCACATCATTTAAGGTTTCCGTTAAGTTATGAGATCTGGCAATGATCCTGTCCTCTACAACAATGATAGCTCCTACAGGAATCTCACCTTTTTTATAAGCAGCCTCGGCTTCCTGAAGTGCTTTTTTCATAAAATAGGTGTCATCAAAAGGGTTTTCCATGATGGTAAAAATACAATAACAACTCGTACATTTGTAATCGCATGAGCAAATTATTAAAACATATAAATTCGCCCGAAGATTTACGTCAATTATCAACTGCTGATCTAATAATTCTTGGTAAGGAATTACGCAATTTTATAATTAACATTGTTGCTACAAAAGAAGGGCATTTAGGCGCAAGTTTAGGAGTTGTGGAATTGACCATTGCTTTGCACTATGTATTTAATACGCCTTATGATCTTCTAATCTGGGATGTTGGTCATCAAGCTTACGTCCATAAAATCTTGACTGGAAGGAAAGATAAATTTCATACGAACAGGCAATTTGGTGGTATTAGTGGTTTCCCAAAACGAGATGAGAGCGAATATGATGCTTTTGGAGTAGGGCATTCGTCCACCTCGATCTCTGCTGCATTAGGAATGGCAATTGCTTCTCAACTAAAAGGAGAATCTGATAGACATCATATTGCAGTTATAGGCGATGCTTCAATTGCTAGCGGAATGGCTATTGAAGGACTTAATCATGCTGGAGTTACCAATACCAATTTATTGGTAATATTAAATGACAATGCCATTGGAATTGATCCCAGTGTTGGCGCCTTAAAACAATATTTAACCAATGTGAAAAAAGGAGCACCAAAACAGGATAATGTTTTTGAGGCTTTGAATTTTGATTATTCGGGACCTATTGATGGCCATAATGTAGACTTACTTATCTCAGAACTAGAACGCCTAAAAAACGTTAAAGGTCCTAAATTTCTTCATGTTATTACAACAAAAGGAAAGGGGTTAAAGCAAGCCGAAGCTGATCAAGTAAAATATCATGCACCAGGAAAATTCAATCCCAATACTGGAGATATTCCACAAATAAAAGCTGAAGCTCCTCAGCCGCCAAAATACCAAGATGTTTTTGGAATTACTATCGTTGAGTTGGCTAAAAAAAATAAGAATATTGTTGGTATTACGCCAGCAATGCCCACTGGTTGTTCTTTAAAATATATGATGGCTAAAATTCCTGATCGCGCTTTTGATGTAGGTATTGCCGAACAACATGCCGTGACAATGGCGGCTGGAATGGCTACTCAAGGATTAATTCCATTTTGCAATATCTATTCCACTTTTTTGCAACGGGCTTATGATCAAATTATTCATGATGTGGCCTTGCAAAAATTGCCTGTTATCTTTTGTTTGGATCGTGCCGGAATCGTTGGTCAAGATGGTGCCACGCATCATGGCGTGTTTGATCTTGCTTATTTAAGATGTATCCCAAATATGATCATATGCGCTCCACGAGATGAAGTTGAATTACGACAAATAATGTATACTGCCCAATTGGGACTTAATACACCTATAGCCATACGATATCCCAGGGGTCGAGGCACTATTATTGACTGGCAACTTCCTTTCACAACTATTGAAATTGGTAGAGGGGAATGTCTGAAACAAGGTACATTGATTGCCATTATATCTATAGGAACTATAGCAAATAATGTAATATCTGCTCTTGATTTATTGGATGATAGTGAGCAGGCATTATTTGGGCATTTTGACATGCGATTTTTAAAGCCTATTGATGAGACTTTGCTACACAAGATATTTAAAGACTATGAAAAAATAGTGACGATTGAAGACGGAACAAAAAAGGGTGGCTTAGGAAGTGAAGTATTAGAATATGCTTCTGGGAATATGTATAAAAATCACATTGAAATTCTTGGAATCCCAGATGTCTTTATCGAACACGGACTCACAGAGGAACTTCATCAATCTGTGTCGTTGGATGCGAAAGGAATTGCAAAAAAACTGCGTTCCTTAGTTTGAAATTACCGTTAAATTATCAGATTGAATAGCCTCCGTTGAGTTTACATCGGCTTCAACAATAGATTCAATTGGATAAAATTCAACAAATGCAAATAAACAAGTTAAGGTTATTGCAAATACAATAATAGCATAATTGAGATTCTTATTCTTAATCATAATCTAGGGCGTTTAAGCAATTAATGTTTTCAGCATACATAAACAATTGAACGATAAATTTATTCGTCAACCGCATAATACTGAGTTTCTACCTGATGGTTTTTATTATTGGAAATGTCGTTTACTACAAGTAACACAACAAACGTAAAGAAAAACACAACTATTGCTGCAAGTAGGTTCTTTTTCATCATTTTAGGTTTTTGAACGATTTGGAATCAAATATAATAAAATAATCCGATTAAATGCAAATTTTTTCGTTGAAACATAAAAAAATAGAAGAAATTGTAAGATTTCCCCTATTTTTTTAAAATTATAAATAGTCTTTTATTTGATAATAATTCGCTTCGTAACCGCCGAATTCTCAGAAGTTATCTTCGCTAAATACATACCAGTGCTTAGATTTAGGTTGAATTCTTTCTTGTTCGAATTAAACTCAAAACTAGAATTATATATTTTCTGACCTGTCAAATCGTACAATTCGAAATTAACAGTCCCCAAGGCACGTTGAGTTTCAAGGGTGAAATTACCATCCGAAACCGTTGGATAGATTTTTATGGTTTTATTATTAAAACTTGTTTCTGCAACACTTAACGTGGTCGAGGTAAACTGACTTGTAAACATCCCTCTACCATGGGTTGATGCTAAAATTACATCATCAGCTGCTCTTAAATCCAAATCAACTACCGTTACATCACTCATACCGTTATAGGTTTGTATCCATACAGGACTTGCAACGGAAAAATCGGCCGTGGCCCAGACACCAAGTTCGGTACCAATAATAACTTCATTTGGCAGTAATGGATTTTGTAAAATACATTTCACAGGCAAATCAGGTAAATTTCCTTCCTTGTTCACCCAGGTAGTTCCACCATTTGAAGTGTACCAAATACTTGTAACACCATAATTATGAAAGGTTACATAAATTTCATTTTCATTAGCACCAAATTCAATATCGGAAATACTTCCTGCAAATCCTGGTCCAGTGATACTCGTATAAGATGGTGCTACGCCACCATCGGCATTATCAATTCTTATCAAAGCCCCATTTCTAAGTCCAACATACAATTTAGAAGAAGCCGTTGTATATGGTGATATTTTCATAGCCGATGGATAATCATCTAAAAGCGGGTCTTGAAGATCAACATTTAGGATTCCTCCGGGACCAGCAGCAAAGTTTGAACTTCTTTCTATTCGAGAATTTATAATTGGCGCTTGAGGAGTTCCAGTTAAAAAGGTTGCGTTTGAATAAAGGATATCGAGATTTTTATCTAATTCTGCTTCATTAATAAAGTTACCATCTCCATTAGTGTTTGTAGATACCTGCCAAACTTGACTATAGGTAGGCCAATTTATATATCTGTGATAATTACCAGTGTAGGATTGGATCATATATTGATTTGCTCCGGTACCATCAATATCGGTAAATCCACCATCACCACCAACCAATTCAGTAAAGGCATTAGGTCCAGCACTAGCATTCATGATAAATGGTGTTCCATTATCCTGAGTTCCACCGGTCATATCATCACCACCGGCTGTGCTTGGGTCAATGGCACCATAATAAAACTGAATAGTGTTATAATCTTGGTTTCTTGCTGAAATGGCTGAGGCATTATTTAAAGCTGTTGTGATATCATCACAATAATAAACACCGCCGTCCGTACCGAAGACATACTTATCAGAATTTCCTACACCAGGACGTTGTACAATGGCATGTTGATCTGCATGAACAAATGAGGCAGTTAAACCCCCAATATTATACCATTCTGAAATTTGCCCCCAGCTTCCTCCAAAAGGTAGTCTGAACAGGTCAATCCCACCAACCATTAAATTATCACTGGCATCAATCTCAATTGGAAGGTCATAAAATGCCTGGCCGCGTGTATAATCTGTTGGACCAATATTTGGATCTGCATCTGAAGGTTCTCCTATTGCTACATAGGACGTAAATGCATTGGTTGTTACATATAAATTAGCCGCTCCACTAACGTTAGCAGCCACCCAAAAATTATTGGCATTTGTAGCAGACGGTTCTATTTCGGTTCTATTTGCTCCTGTAAT
This sequence comes from Flavobacteriaceae bacterium, assembly GCA_013001285.1. Classification (GTDB taxonomy): domain Bacteria; phylum Bacteroidota; class Bacteroidia; order Flavobacteriales; family Flavobacteriaceae; genus JABDMU01. The sequence continues at coordinate 2,496 of JABDMU010000053.1, read as the reverse complement.
TGTGTTTATAAGTGAAAATGAATTGGCATTAAACGCTCCAGTATTCGTTGATCTTAAGATTTTACCCCCCGCAAATCCCCAACTACTACTTGTAGTTGATAACCAAACATTATTGTTGATATCTAATTCGATATCATTAGGGTTTGATGGTGAGCCATTAGATTCATTAATTATGAATTGTTGCCAAGAAGTTCCAGCATTATTTGAAAAATAAAGTCCTTGCTCATTTAAACCATTCCATTGGTTAGGAGAATCGGAATTTCCATTAAATGCACCAGCAATCGCTGCATATAATTCAGTTACCCCTCCATTATTTCGTGCAACAAGATCATTGACATAAAAAATACCGTCAACAAGTTGACCTCCACCACTTACTCCTGTGTAACCACCAAAAATATTTGTCCAGGTCACACCTGCATCTGTAGATTTCCAAATACCTCGTCCTGTTGCTGCGCCACTTGTATATGATTCCCCCGAACCTATATAAAAAATATTTGAATTATTTGGATCTGAAATGATTACTGTAACAGAAATGTTTGCTCCAATTCCTGGTACTAAAGTCCATGATGAGCTGGCGTTTGTGATATCATTATTGACCCATAGTCCACCAGATACGCCTCCAGCGAAGACTCGATTATAGTCAATACCGTCACCATTACCTCCGCCAACATCATTTGGATCGAACATGATTCCTCGTGTTCGTCCTCCAATATTATTTGGCCCTCTATCTATCCATGGATTGTTCGAATCACCGCCTACACCTCTTGTTTGGCGTTGAATTTTTAATTCTTCTTGCAACGCCAGAACACGCTCAGGCATCGGACGTCCAGTTTGTGGATCTAAGGTGAGTTCCCACAATTGTTCGTTATAGGCGTTTGGTGGTAAAGCCATTGCTTTACGTTCTGCTTTTGAAAGGTTCTTTGTTGTTTTAAACGGGCTGTTCTCCAAAGCGATTTTGTGTTGAGCTCGCAAATATTCGGCATCCTTATCAATTGAAGACTCGACTTGAAAAAGGAAAAATGCGGCAAAAAAAACGATTAGAATTAGTGGTAGAAAAATGTGTTTTTGTTTCATCGGTGGAATAATTTTATTTTAGCTAGGGAGTAATTAACCTTAAAATTACATAAATAATTAAAAAAATAACCTAATTAAGTTGAAAACCTTTCAACTTTTTATAAGTATAAACAGCATTGCTGTCGGAGAATAAAGCTACGTAACAACACACACTTAAAAGCCTCAAATAGAGGTTGTCAGCTTTATCAAACAGTGATTCAGGTAATGATTTTAAAATGAGGTCATCATAATTAGAGGCTGTTCCATTATGTATATTGATAACTGCTTTGGTAAAGGTCTGAAGAAGTTCTGTGATCGCCGCAAATCCTGAGATTTCCTTATCTACCACCTCTTGCGACTGATAAATGCGTTCAATACTAATTTTTATGATATCATTTATCTGAGCCTCATATTTGCATTTGTCAAGAAGTCCCATTGAAAAAGTCCCATTTAATATGGCTTCTTCATTTTCAATAAATACGTCTACAGCCTCATTGATCAATGTATTTATGGCTAGAGCGCGAAGGTAACTTATACGATCTTCAGTACTAATAAGTTCGTTGTATTTGGAAATATTAATTGTATCTCTTACAAGGTTAATCAAATATTCCAGAGCAAATTCTTCTTGGATCCATCCTAAATTGATGCCATCTTCAAAATCTATAATGGTATAACAAATGTCATCTGCGGCTTCCACTAAGAAAGTTAAGGGATGTCTATGAAAACTAGAATCTTCGCCTTGGCTTCTTTCGGTTAATCCCAGTTCTTTTGCCACATCTATGAATGCTTCTTTATCTGCTTGAAAATAGCCGTATTTTTTATCCGAAATATGTGAGCTAGGTTTCTTCGGAAGCGACTCCTTAGGATATTTCATAAACGCCCCAAGCGTGGCATAACTCAATCTCAATCCGCCTTCTCTTCCTGCTCGGCTTTGTGTTAAAATTTTAAATCCATTGGCATTCCCTTCGAAATCACAAAGATCTTGATATTGTTTTTCAGTGAGTTGCTTTTTAAAATGTTGCCCTTCTCCATCTTTAAAAAAATGTCCAATAGCCTTTTCCCCAGAATGTCCGAATGGCGGATTTCCGATATCATGCGCTAATGCGGCGGCGGCCACTATAGCACCAAAATCATTAACTTGATATCCGTGAACAGTTTGTAAATGTGGGTGCTTATCTAATAATTTTTGGCCTACTTTTCTCCCTAAAGAGCGCCCTACCACACTTACTTCTAGACTATGTGTTAGTCGGGTGTGCACAAAATCGGTATTTGATAAAGGAATGACCTGAGTTTTATCCTGAAGACTCCTAAATTCGGAAGAAAAAATAATGCGGTCATAATCTACTTCAAACCCCAGTCTTGTTTCATCTTGTTCTTTTCGAAGGCGTTTATGAGTATCGCCAAAGCGTTTTAAGGAAAGTAATTGTTCCCAGTTCATATATT
>JABDMU010000031.1 GCA_013001285.1 Flavobacteriaceae bacterium | reverse complement strand
GCTTCACAATTTCCGTTGAACGTGAGGTAAGGATGTAATTTCATTGGATTAATTTATTGGTTGATTTCATTAAAAATACAAAAATTATTGTTGCGAATGATAGCGTTCTATGATGGAATCTATACTCTTTATGGTTTTTTTGCACCAATCTAGACGCTTTTCAATTTGTTCGTTTTCAGAGAGTTGCCAGGATACATCCGACTTTTTTAATTTTGAAGTAAGCTCTTGTAAAATAATGGCCGCAGAAACCGAAATATTCAGACTTTCTGTAAAACCAACCATAGGAATATTTAAAAAACAGTCAGCTTCATTTAATATCAGATCTGAAAGGCCTTCGGTTTCCCTTCCAAAGAAAAAACAAGACTTTCTACTAATGTCAAAATCTGAAAGTTGGCAATCATCTTTGTGAGGTGTCGTAGCTACGATTTGATAATTTTGAGCTCGTAATTCGGTTAAACAATCCTCAGCGCTATGGTATCTATGTAAATCGACCCACTTTTGAGATCCCATCGCAATTTCCCTATCGATACGTTTACTATTGCGCTCTTCAATAATGTGTACGTCTTGTATTCCAAAAACATCACAACTTCTAATAACTGCACTTGTATTATGAAGCTGATAAACATCTTCAATGGCCACAGTAAAATGTTTTGTTCGTTGCGACAAGACCTGATAAAAACGTGCCCGTCGCTTTTCAGTTAAATAAGACTCAAGATGTTCTAAAAGTGCAATATCGATCATAAAACCAAATTGTCATTCAATGTATAAAAAAGAGAATAGAAAAAATAGTTGACAAGCCTTAATCGATTCAATATCTTTAAACAATGAAACATGTAGTTGTACTCACGGGAGCTGGAATAAGTGCCGAAAGCGGACTTAAAACTTTTAGAGATGCCGATGGCCTTTGGGAAGGTCATGATGTTATGGAAGTGGCTTCCCCCCAGGGATTCAGAGCAAATCCAGAATTGGTATTTGATTTTTATAACCAACGGAGAAGACAATTATTAAAGGTAGAACCAAATGCTGCTCATTTTGCTTTAGCAAACCTTGAACAAATTCATAAAGTCTCAATTATAACTCAAAATGTTGATGATCTTCATGAGCGTGCAGGGAGTCAAAATGTATTGCATTTGCACGGCGAATTATTTAAAGTTAGAAGTACTTACGATGAGTTAGATGTTAAAGAATGGAAAAGCGATCTCTTACTTGGTGATAAGTGCCAAAAGGGTTATCAATTGCGGCCTCACATTGTTTGGTTTGGTGAAGCTGTTCCAATGATTCCTAAGGCAATTTCCATTTGTGAAACTGCCGATATTCTTCTAATTATTGGTACATCTATGCAGGTTTATCCTGCTGCGAGTTTAATGAATTATGTGAGTTCAGAAACGAAGATTTTTTATATCGATCCGAAGCCAGCTATTGAAAGTAACTACCAAATAAAGGTGATATCCAAACCTGCTACTCTGGGTGTAAAACATGTGATCAATACTTATATCAATCCAATTAAATAGTGAATTAGTCTTCTTCTGACAGGCTAAAAAATTCATTGACTGATTTATTAAACACCTCAGATAACTTTAAAGCAAGGACTGTTGAGGGTACATACCTGTTGGCTTCAATGGAATTTATGGTTTGCCTTGAAACTCCAATTTTCTTGGCAAGATCATCTTGTGTTAGATCTAAAATTGCTCGTTCTATTTTTATTTTGTTCTGCATTATCCAATCCGTTTTGAAGTATGATAAAACATAAGTTGGATCATGAGCATAAAGATCAAGATTTGAAAATCACCAAGATTCTTGAGTGTTTCACCTTCGGGTTTTAATGCGTTTGAAACGCCATAATCGACATAGGGCATCATCATAGCATAAAGCACCCCCAAAATAAAGGCAAAGCCATAAGACTGCATCCGTAGGCTGTAGGTCATTTCGTCCTCAATTTTATCCTTAGAAATTGACATTAATAATAAGCCAATTAATAAGGCTTGTCTTGATATGCTCTTATACAATTCTGCATCGCCTTCAATCAATAGCTTTCGTCCAAACATAGACAAAAATGCAAGGACCGCAATGATCAATCCAACTGTTTTAAAGGCATTAGGAAGTCTTAATTTAATAAGTTTATTAAACTGATCTCGTTCACATTCGGAAATTGATTTCTTTTTCATAATTGACAAATATATTTTATATAATGACTAGTATTCTTTACTATATGACAAATATACTTTACATTTTTAAATAAACAAAATAATTCTATTTATTTTTTTCCTCTATCCATTTGCTCAAATATTTTGTGCTTTGCATACTATGATGATGAAAAAGAGTACCAATAACATTCTGTGTGCGATGGTCATCAATATTATTAAGCAAGCTGTTCATTGTTGAGATGAAGTCATTCTGAAAGTTTCGTTTCTGAAAGCGTTTATTTATGATTTTGAAGCCATTTCGCTGTTTTTCTTTCCATAATTCTTGATTTTCATACAATTCAACAGCCATTCGGGCAAAAGCATTTACATCATCTGTTATGATTCCATTCATATCTAAATTTCCAGATAAACCCTCTGCTCCTATTGTAGTTGTTACGCACGGTGTTCCAGAAATCATGGCATCTACTAGTTTTCCTTTTAATCCAGCACCAAAACGCAAAGGCGCCAGACAAACTTTTGCATTTCGCATCACATCGTCAACATTTTCCGCAAATCCCTTCATATAAAAGTTAGATCTCGGGTCATGCCATTGCTTTAGCTTTTCGGGCATATAAGCACCATAAATATGCATTTCTGACTTTGGTATTGCCTTATGGATCAACGGCCAGATCTCATGTTTCAATAAAGAGACTGCATCAAGATTAGGTTTATGAAGAAAATTTCCAATGGTTACAAAATGAAGACGCTTCTCAAATGTCGGTAAATCTTCAATATTGGGTTCATCGATATGGTCAACTAAAAAAGGTAAATAGAACAATAGATTTTTTTCGACCTTAAATGTGGATAACAGGAGTTCCATTTCAAATTCAGAAATAATCAAACTCAGGTCGCTCCTGAAAATACTAGCGATCTCGCGTTTTGAAATGTCATTCAACAGATGCTTTGTTGTTATTTCCTCTTCATTATTAAAAGCGAGTTCGCGCGCTTTTCTGAGTCCGTGAAGATCTTCCGTATTTAACACCCTTAGTGCTTTAGGGCATTTTTCTAAAACACGCCAGCCAAATTGTTCTTCCGATATGAAGCGATCAAAAATGACCACTTGAGGGTCAAGGTTTTGAATAAAATCATCAAAGCTTGAATCATTTAATTCAATCTCAACTTCGTCAATACCATGGTCTGACAAAGCAACTGCATTCTCTGATGTTGTGCTTGAACTGGCAAAAGTGAGTTGATAACTAGTTTTATCAAATAATGATATTAGTTGCATCATATGACCTCCTGCCGCCGAACTCCTTGGCTCTGGCCATACAGCACCTATGATCAAAACTTTTATCATGAGCCTATTGTGGACGTGGCTCTAAACTATATTTCACCCGTACATTCTCGGCCCAAGCTATGATTGACGCAATCTGCTCATCACTCAGTTTGGCTTCGGTATGTGTCCAGGTATACGATGGTAGTGGCATATCTTTTTTCTCTACCATTTCAATGAGCTCTTCAAACTTATGATCTTTCCTTTTGATAGAATTTTCAGTCCATTCAGACATATTAAAATGGTCTTTCCCATGTTTTATATGATCTGCCAGCCAATAATTAACAGGTGTGATATTATTATACCAAGGATAACGAGAATGATTGCTGTGGCAATCGAAACATGATTCTCTCAATATCTGTTTAACATTATCCGGTGGATTGGTTTCATTTAAAAAAGGGGTAACAGTAGCGAGATCACCATCATTCTTTTCAGGTCCGAAAAATTGAGCAATTACAAAAGCTACTAATAAGAGGAGCAATATTTTTTTAATAATCTTCATTATTCTTTAAATTTAAGACTTAAAAGTACTAAAAAATATTAATGAACACAGACAATTTATATCGAGAGTTAGGCTACGTGAATCACTCCCGTGAAAACAGAAAAAAATATGCACAATTGGTCATAAATGACGATACCCTCTTACCAAAAGTACTCGATATTTTATTTATGGTTGACGACAAAACTTCGTGTAGAGCGGCATGGCTCTTAGAGTTTGTTGCACGAGAAGATCTTGACACCATACTTCCTTTTTTAGATAGAATAACATCTGAAATGTCTAAGGTACATCTCGATCCTGCCGTACGTCCAATTGCTAAGATCTGCGAATATTTGGTGGAAGCTTATTACCATAAAAATGACAATAAAACCAAGATCTATTTGAATGAAACCCATAAGGAACACATCATCGAACTTTGTTTTGACTATATGATCACCGATCAAAAGATCGCTCCTAAAGCCTATTGTATGAATTCATTATATCTATTGGGAACAGCCTATGATTGGATCCATCCTGAATTGACCCAGATCTTAGAACGTGATTATCATTCTGGAAGTGCTGGTTACAAAGCACGAGCCAGATGTCTCTTAAAAAAATTAAAAAACAAATCTTAAGAGTCGGCAAAGACTATTCAAATGGTTATCTTTGAACCTTCTTAAAATTTATTGTTTTATGTCGCTATCAAGTCTTAATGCTATTTCACCAATCGATGGTCGCTACAGAGGGAAAGTAGAAGAATTATCTCGTTATTTTTCCGAAGAGGCACTTATTAAATATCGAGTGCTTGTTGAAATAGAATACTTTATAGCCTTGTGTGAACAGCCCTTGCCACAATTATCTGAAGTCGACCCTAAAGTTTTTGAATCGCTACGGGATATATATCGGTCTTTTTCCGAAAAAGATGCTAAGGCCATCAAAAAAATTGAAAGCATAACAAACCACGATGTAAAAGCAGTAGAATATTTTATAAAAGAACAATTCGATGTTTTAGAGCTTTCGGCATATAAAGAATTCATACATTTTGGATTAACATCACAGGATATCAACAATACGGCTATCCCTTTGAGTATCAAGGAAGCCATGAACGACATTTACGTGCCACAGTATTTTTTAGTTTTGGAAAAGCTCTCAAAGTTAGCTCAAGATTGGAAAGATATTTCAATGTTAGCCAGAACCCACGGTCAGCCTGCCTCACCTACTCGATTGGGAAAAGAAATTGAAGTATTTGTGACACGACTAAAAGAACAATTTAATTTATTAAACGACATTCCAAGTGCGGCGAAGTTTGGCGGTGCAACAGGAAATTTTAATGCACATAAAGTAGCTTATCCAAATGTTGACTGGAAAGCATTTGGCAGTGAATTTGTACAGGAAAAATTAGGGCTTCAACATTCGTTTCCAACAACTCAAATTGAACATTACGACCATATGGCGGCCTTATTTGATTGCCTGAAGCGTATCAATACAATCTTGATAGATCTGGATCGTGATATCTGGACCTATGTCTCAATGGATTATTTCAAACAGAAAATAAAGGAAGGGGAAGTTGGAAGTTCTGCCATGCCTCATAAGGTCAATCCCATAGATTTTGAAAACAGCGAAGGCAATCTTGGTCTTGCCAATGCCATTTTTGAGCATTTATCTGCTAAACTTCCTATTTCCAGACTGCAACGAGACCTTACAGACAGTACCGTTTTAAGAAATGTTGGTGTGCCGTTTGGCCATACGCTCATTGGGTTTAAATCCACTTTAAAAGGACTGGACAAATTGCTGCTGAACTCGGCGAAGTTTCAAGAAGATCTCAATAATAATTGGGCTGTTGTTGCTGAAGCTATACAAACTATTTTAAGGCGCGAAGCTTATCCTAATCCCTATGAAGCATTAAAAGGATTAACTCGGACAAACTCGGCTATTACTGAAACTTCAATTCATCAGTTTATTGATACCCTTGAAATAGATGAAGCAGTTAAAGAAGAACTACGCGCGATCACTCCTCATAATTATACTGGAATCTAATGAATGACAAATTATCCTTAATCGCTTCGGCAGTATTGGTCCTTTTCTTCTTTGTTTGCGGATTGCTGAACATTCTTGAAAACTTGGTCATCATGGTTTTGCTTATAGCCGGATTCTTCTTTCTTATTTTGAATATTTTGGTCACCCAATCTAAAAAGGATGACGAACAAAAAAACCCATCTTAACAGATAGGTTTTTTCTACATTAACATTCAAATATTTTTATAACAATTGAATTCTTTTAAACTTTTATTGAAAGAAGTCCATAAACTCCTTGATGCTATTCTCTTCAGTTTCCATTTGGTTGATTACATCTCCCAACTTAAGGATCTTTGCAGGGTTCATATCATCGCCTAAAACTCGAATAATTGCGAATCCTTTTTCTGTAGCACTTCCAAAAATGATCAATTCATCTATAAGATGATCCGTTCCGATATACTTTACGACAAATTTTCCATCCCTTGAATTGCCCCCACGTATAAGCTCCTGATATTTCTCATCAGCCAAAATAGTTTTGATCTTGATCAATTCAGCATTAAAGGCTTCAACATTATCTTCCGTAAGGGTGTAACCAAGCATATTGAGCTTATCCACCGAATCATAAGCCTCTTTCTGGTCTTCAGTAAGGTCGATATTCTCTACATTTACAAAACTGGAAGGAACATCAACAGATATAAAATTGGGTGATTCCTGATTGGCGACGTAGTAACCTTGTAATGTCTCTCCTTGGTTGCAACTTGTTAAAACTGCAACCAAAAAGAGGACCACTACGCTATTTTTGATTGATTGATACATAGTAATTCTTAATTTTTGTCTTTGGCTTTCTCTAAATGTTTACCTCCTGGGACGTCCATTTTATTTGCCAATTTCGACACTTGTCTTAAGTCGATATCACCAGTTAATGACAACAATACAGTTTCCAACTCACGTTTTTCACCATTAATTGTGATGTCTTGATCTTTCATAACCTCTTTCAAACCGGTTACGAACATCAAAAGTTCTTTAACATGGTTATCATCTTTACCTTCTCTAACATAGAATTTCACAGTTTGATCTCCATCTTTTACGCGCATTAATTCTTCAAGTTTTGAAGTTTTTAAATAACGTTCAACATCGGCTTTCATTTGTGCCGAAACAGTTGGATCGCCTGTGGTTAAGACCTTCAATCCTGTGATATTTGACGCCATATCCAGCACTTCTTTAGCGTCTGGATCATCTAATTCAATTTTCAATTCGGCTAACATTCTAAATACTTTTTGAGTAAATACAACTGAGGATACTTCAGCATTATCTTCATATTTATCAAACAGACTATCTTGTGCCATAGCAGCAATTGGTGCTACTAAAATTGCTATTATTACTACTAACTTTTTCATGTTTTCTAGTTTAAATTTTTGTTTATTCTTTAATTAATATTTAAAAACTCTATCGGTTGCATTGTCGAACTCGCTAAGCAATGCTAATTTTCTTTGGCCTTCATTTAATTTTTCAGAGACCTTAGTCATAGCACTCATATTATCTGTGCCTTTTTTAAAATTTGAGGACAACAGATTAAAAGCTAACATTGCATTATCATAATCCATTTTTTCCTGCTCAGTTAATTGAGCATAAGTGCGTTCTGCACGTTCAAACGGATTAAAGATGGTAATCCCAAACATGAGAACGGCTATTGCTGCGACTGAAATCCATTTGTACATTGTGAATGTTTTCTCAGGTTTTAATGGAACGTCTTTTGTAAACTGCTCTTTTTGGGATTGTGAAAAATAGGCGAACAATGGTTGATACACTTCCAGTTCTGGCGCTACAGTTTCTTGCGAAAAATAGTCTTTTAACTGCTGCTCTTCCAGAAGCGTAGTTTCCCCGTTATCATACTTCTCAAGTAATATTTTTATTTCATCTAACACCATAATTATGTGTTTTAGTTAGTTTTTCTCTTATTGTTTTTCTTGCTCTTGATAAAGCCACTCTTATGGCTGTCTCGTTCATTTCTAGCATCTCTGCTATTTCACTAAATTCGTATTGCTCAACATCTCTTAATTGCAATATTATTTTTTGTTGTTCTGGCAATTCTTCAATGATCTTTGAAACCCAATCTACACTATCTCTTAATTCAACTTGTTTCTGTAACGACGCATTCTTATCTTGATAATTACTGTGCACTATTTTCAAATTCTGTGCATGCTTCGACTTTAATTTATCTAAACTAAAGTTCTTTGTCATCGTCATTGCAAAAGCTTCAACATTTCTATAGTTCTGCATTTGCGCCCTATTTTTCCACAGCTTTAACAAAATCTCCTGCGTTGCATCTTCAGCTTCTTCATGTGAAACCAGCAAACGTTTTGCCAATCTAAATACCTTATCTTTAAAAGGCATTACTACATCTAAGAACTCGTCCTGTGTCATTTTGTTTGGTTGGTTAAAACTTCTGCTGCTTGATATTACGACGAAACATATACATTTTTGTTACATCAGCATTAAAATAATTTTTATTTCGCAATAATGTCCCTAATTTTAGAGTTTGAAAGAAAAACTACACGCTATGAAAATTTACACTAAGGTAATCCTTTTATTTGTGCTTGTTGGGATGCTAACAAGTTGCTTTGAAGATCGAGATGATAACGGTATTTTTGCAAGTGAGATCAACGATTTTGTTTGGAAAGGCATGAACGCTGTTTATCTCTATAAAGATAATATTCCAGATCTGGCAAATGATCGCTTTTCATCAGACCAGGAATATTCAGATTACCTGAATTCTTTTCCCAATCCTGAGTCCATATTCGAAAGCTTAATCTATAATAGAACAACGGTTGATAAATACAGCTGGATCGTTGACGATTATATTGCTTTAGAGCAATTATTTGATGGTGTTAGCAAGAGCAATGGTATGGAATTTGGTTTGCGCTTTGTTCCTGGAAGTAGTACTGATGTTTACGGCTATGTGCGCTATGTTCTTCCAAATACAAGCGCCGAATCCCAAGGAATTCAGCGCGGTGATGTTTTCTATGGAATTGATGGAACTCCTTTAACAGAATCTAACTTCAGTACGCTTTTGGCAAATGACACCTACAGTATTGATTTAGCCACCTATGATAACAACGGAACACCCCAGACAGATGATGATAGTATTATCCCTGGATCCGAGAGTATTTCACTTACTAAAGCCCCTTATACCAAAAACCCGCTCTTTCATTCTGAAATTATTGATGTGAATGGTGAAAACGTTGGGTATCTTATGTATAATGGGTTCACTGCAGATTTTGATAGCCAATTAAATGCCGCATTTGGTGATTTCTTAGGCAATAATGTTCAGCATTTAGTGCTTGATTTACGATATAATCCAGGCGGCTCTGTGAATTCATCTATTTTATTATCCAGCATGATCACTGGTCAATTTACTGGAGAAGTCTACAGTACAGAACAATGGAATAGTGAATTACAAGAAGCCTTTTTTAATCAAAATCCTGAATCTTTGATTAACCGTTTTACAAATAATGATGACGGTTCACCCTTGAATAGCTTGAATTTAAATACTGTTTATATCCTTACAACGGGTAGTTCAGCTTCAGCAAGTGAATTGGTAATAAATTGTTTGAATCCGTATATCGATGTGATCCAGATAGGAACTACCACGACAGGAAAATATCAGGCATCCGTAACACTGTATGATTCGCCTAATTTTGGTCGCGATAATGCCAATCCTAATCATACCTATGCCATGCAGCCATTAGTCCTTAAATCGCTGAACTCAGTGGGTTTCACCGATTATGATAATGGTCTAGTTCCTGATATTACTCTTGAAGAAGATATTTCAAATCTAGGTGTTATTGGAGATCAAAACGAACCCCTTCTACAAGCTGCACTTGACGATATTTCAGGTGTTGGACGAATTCATATGGTCCCTATTCAACCAGAGATCTTAGTAGGCGACAGTAATGATTTTGTCCCGTTTGCGAATTACATGTATATTGAAAAGAGCTTTCCAGATAACCTAAGAAATGATTTACAAAACTAATAACTAAACCGCTGAAAGGCGGTTTTTTTGTAATCTTAAATAATCTTATTTTTGAAGTTAAAATGATCTACCCTTGAAGAAACTCATCATCCTAATATGCTTTATAGCAACTTTTGGTTGTAAAAATGATCAGGCTCAAGTTGACGGTAATACAATTGATGCAAAATCAATCGTACTTAAATATGCTACTGGTTTTTCAGTAGTTCAAAAAGAAGATTTCAAAATCATTGAAGTAAAAAATCCTTGGCCTAATTCAGATGCCACTTTTTCTTATATTCAATCACCTACTGACGAATTAGCTTCATCTATTGGTCACGAAGACCATGCTGGAGTGATCCCAATGGATATTAAGTCACTCGTCGTCACGTCAACAACGCATGTTCCCGCGCTCGAATTATTGGGGGTAACTTCAACTTTGGTAGGTTTTCCTGGCTGTGATTATATTTCGTCAGAACAAACTCGCAAACGTATTGATGCTGGTCATGTGCGTGAATTAGGGAAAAATGAAGGGATCAATACTGAAGTGTTGCTTGAATTAAAACCGGATCTTGTGATTGGATTTGGCGTAGATGGTACTAACAAAACCTTTGAGAATATAAAAAAAGCTGGGATTCCTGTTATTTATAACGGCGACTGGGTAGAGTCTTCTGCATTAGCTAAAGCTGAATGGATCAAATTTTTTGGCGTTTTGTTCAATAAAGAAAAAGAAGCCGACTCAATTTTTAATAAAATTGAACAAGATTATTTGAAGGCAAAAGAAATTGCCTTACGAGCAAAACGTAGCCCAAGCGTTTTGAGTGGTGCTATGCATAAAGACATATGGTATCTGCCTAACGGAACGAGTCCTGAAGCACAATTTTTATTAGATGCTAACATTAATTATTTATGGAAGGACACTGCTGGGAAAGGAAGTTTGGCCTTAAGTTTTGAAACAGTCTTTGAAAAAGCGAAAGATGCTGATATCTGGTTGAGTCCATCCTATTATTCTAGTCTGGAGCAACTTGAAAAAGCCAATTCGCATTACTCGAAATTTGAAGCCTTTAAAAATAAAAAAGTGTATACCTTTTCAAATACAACTGGACCAACTGGCGGCGTTTTATATTATGAACTTGGCATAGCCCGTCCTGATCTTGTATTAAAAGATATCATTAAGATCTGTCATCCTGATCTACTACAGGACTATGAACCTTTTTTCTTTAAACCCTTACAATAGTTGATCAATCTTTCAAAAAATACTGGTCCGTTCATCATCCTCGCCATATTGCTTGTGTTTTGTCTCATTGCAAATCTTAGCTTAGGTTCTGTTTCGGTGCCTTTAAAATTTGTTTTCAGAAGTTTATTTGGCGGAACCATCGAAAATGAATCCTGGCAATATATCATTCAGGATTATCGACTACCTAAGGCCATAACGGCAATCATTGTTGGTTCAGGATTAGGCATTTCTGGATTATTGATGCAAACACTATTTAGAAACCCTCTGGCTGGACCTTTCGTGCTTGGAATAAGTTCCGGAGCCAGTCTAGGTGTCGCACTTGTTATTATGGGAGCCACTTTTTTTGGAGCCACATTTGCTGCATTATTAGTTTCAAAATGGAGTTTGATCATCGCCTCCAGTCTTGGTAGCTTTATTGTTCTTCTTGTGGTGATAACCGTATCTTCTAAAGTGAGAGACACCATGGCCATTTTGATCATCGGTTTAATGTTCGCAAGTATAACCGCAGCCTTAGTAAGCGTCTTGTCTTATTTTGCAAGTGCCGAACAGCTTCAACAATATATTTTCTGGGGCTTTGGTAGTTTGGGAAATCTATCCTGGTCAGAAGTCTTAATACTATTTCTGATATACATTTTCGGACTCTTTTTAAGTATCGTTTCTATTAAGGCATTAAACACACTTTTATTAGGTGAAAATTATGCGAAAAGTCTTGGATTGAATCTGAAACAAAGCCGAATGATCATTATTATTGCAACAAGCCTCCTAGCAGGAACTATTACGGCATTTGCCGGACCAATAGCTTTTATTGGATTAGCCATTCCTCATATTGCGAGACAGATCTTTAGTACCTCTAATCATAAGATCCTGCTCCCTGCGATTTTTTTGATAGGTGCCATGGTCATGCTCATCTGTGATAGCATCGCACAGATCCCAATGAGTGATTACACTTTACCCATTAATGCCATCACCTCTCTCTTCGGTGCACCAATTGTTATTTGGCTCCTTGTAAGAAAACGAAAAATGATATTTTAATGGTAGAAATAAAACCAAATATCGTACTAAAAACAATTGATCTGAAGATTGGTTATCAAAATAAATCTGGCACTATTTTAATTGGTGAGCAAATAGATCTTGAATTTTATGAAGGCGAACTCATTGGATTGGTAGGTGCCAACGGTATCGGAAAATCTACGCTTTTACGAACGCTAACGAAAGTTCAACCAAAGCTTGATGGAAAAATAGTGATCAATGAAACCAATTTGGAGGATTTTGATCTCAATGCATTGGCCATGGCTCTTAGTGTTGTCTTAACCGAATCTATCGCATCAAAAAATCTCTCAGCTTATGAGGTTATTGCCCTAGGAAGACAGCCGTACACAAATTGGTTTGGGAATTTAAACAGTGAGGATTTAGAAAAAATTGATGAAGCCATTAGTCGAACACAAATTGACGGTTTTATCAATAAAAAATGCTTTGAATTAAGTGACGGTCAACTTCAAAAGGTCATGATTGCAAGAGCTTTGGCTCAAGATACCGATCTGATAATCCTTGATGAGCCTACAACACATTTAGATATGTATCACAAAGCTCAAATTCTGACCCTTCTCCGAACACTTTCGAAAGAAACTGGTAAGACCATTTTATTTTCGTCTCATGAAATCGATCTCGCCATTCAATTGTGTGATAAAATGATAATAATGACTAAAGAGCAATCGCTTTTAGACACCCCTGAGGGTCATATTGCTCAAGGTCATTTTAGCAGACTTTTCCCTAAAGATCTTATTGTTTTTGATCCTGAAACAAAGGCATTTCGCGTTAATAAGTAAGGTCTTTTTTACTTTGGAAAACCTATCGATAAGTGTATATTTGAGAAACATCAAATTCTGAATGAACGACAATCTCATTTTAATTTTAGCCATTCTAATTTCGGCTGCCATTGGCGCCTATTTAGGCATGCTTTTTTCTCGTTTAAAAGAGAAAAGCGATAAAAGCGCGATGCATGAGCGTCAGAACAATTTGATACAATCTATAGATGAATTAAGATCAACTATAGAGAAAACTGAACAAGAACGCGAAGAGATCAGGCGTGAGAAAGATTTTTTAAATACAGAACTCACCAGAAAAAATTCGGAATACGAGAACCTGCAACAACAAAATCTAAAACGTGACGAAGAACTAAAGCTTCAACAGGAACAATTACGGAAGGATTTTGAATTGCTCGCAAATAAGATATTCGCAGAAAAATCGACAAAATTTTCGGAACAGAATAAAGAACAACTTAAACTGATCTTAAATCCTTTACAAGAAAAGATACAGACCTTTGAAAAAAAGGTTGAGGATACTCAGAAGGAGAGCATCAGTATGCATTCGGCCTTGAAGGAGCAGTTATTGGGATTAAAAGACCTTAACTTACAAATGACCAAAGAGGCTACCAATTTAACCAAAGCCTTAAAGGGTGACAGTAAAATGCAAGGTAATTGGGGCGAACTTGTTCTTGAACGCGTTCTTGAAAAATCTGGATTAGAAAAAGACAGAGAATATTTTGTTCAACAAAGTTTTAAGCTTGACGATGGTACACGAGTCCTTCCTGATGTAGTCTTACACTTGCCTGACAATAAGCGAATGATCATTGACTCGAAGGTATCCTTAACCGATTATGAGCGTTATGTAAATGCCGACGATGATAGTAGAGAGAGCTATTTAAAAGCACATGTAAATTCTATAAGTAAGCACGTCGATCAACTCTCTGAAAAAAACTATCAAGATCTTTATGATATTGAATCTCCTGATTTCGTTTTGATGTTCATACCTATTGAACCAGCCTTTGCTGTTGCTATTAATGAAGATAATGTGCTTTATAACAAAGCTTTCGAAAAGAATATTGTTATTGTAACACCCTCCACCTTATTGGCGACTTTACGAACCATTGATACCATGTGGAATAATGAAAAACAACAGCGCAACGCTATTGAAATAGCACGTCAGGCTGGAGCCTTGTACGATAAATTTGAAGGCCTGGTAAAGGATCTCACAGGAGTAGGTAAGAAAATTGATGCTGCAAAATCTGATTATTCCTCTGCTATGAACAAATTGGTGGAAGGCAAAGGCAATTTGATCACCAGTGTTGAAAAACTTAAAAAAATGGGCGCAAAAGCTAAAAAAGCCCTTCCTGATAATATTGTTAGTCGTGCCCAAGAATCAGAAAACTGATCCTCATTTTTCTGAATAGTCTCTTTTTATAGAATATATACATATATTCCCTTTTTATGGAATATTATTAATTATTCTTTTTTTATGGAATATATTTGTTTATTCCCTTTTTAAAGAATATATTTGACTTATCATTTGACAATCTATAACGTATTATGGTCACAGTACTTACCGGAGATATCATAAAATCAAGATCGATTGAGAACCAGGAGATCTGGCTCAAACCTTTAAAAAAGGCGCTTCGGTTTGTACAACCCAATGACAACTTATGGGAGATCTACAGAGGCGATAGCTTCCAGTTAGAACTTCAGGACAATACAAAAGGATTCTTTACTGTGGTTTATATAAAATCTGTGATTAAAATGACAAAAGGATTGGATGTTAGATTGGCCTTAGGTCTTGGTGAGAAGTCATTTGAAGGGGCATCTTTAGTTGAATCAAACGGAGAAGCTTTTCAATTTTCAGGTGAAACCCTGGAATCCTTGAAAAAAGACAAACTCAATTTGAAAATTAAAACACCTGACCAGAACCTAAATGCGCAATTAAATTTGTACTTTAAATTTGCTTTAATGGTCATGGACACCTGGACGCCAAACTCAGCTGAAGTCGTTAAATTGTCATTAGAGCACCCAAATGCGTTGCAAAAGGATCTGGGATCAATGTTAGATATCAATCAAAATGCGGTTAGTAAGAGACAAAAACGCGCACAACTTGATAGTATTTTAGAGTTAAATGAGATGTACCAACAACTAATTAAAAAGTTATGACTCTGTTTTTAAAGCTTTTACTTGCACATATTATTGGTGATTTTTTCCTACAGACCAAAGCATCAGTAAGGCAAAATGAAACTAAAAAATTGCGCTCTCCGCAATTATATCTGCATATTGCCATTCACTTTGTTTTGCTATTCATACTGGTTTGGGATCTTTCCTATTGGCCATTGATCGTATTTATTGGTACCTCTCATTTCATTATTGATGCTATTAAATTGAGTATTCAAACAGAAAAGAATAAGCGACTTATTTTCGTTCTAGATCAGATCTTTCATCTGTTGTCAATTGTGTTTGCCTATTACTTTTTTACCGATGCCACAATAGACCTTGATGTTTTGTCCCAACCCGATACCCTACTACTCATAGTTTGCCTTATATTTTTAACACGGCCTGCATCAATAATAATGAAGATCATATTTTCAAAATGGGATATTGAAGCGCTTACAAAAGACAATGCTTCCCTAAAAGATGCAGGATCCTATATTGGTATTCTTGAGCGAATACTTGTTTTTATTTTTATTGTGGTTGGACATTGGGAAGCCGTTGGGTTTCTCATTACAGCAAAATCGGTATTTCGTTTTGGAGACCTCAAGGAATCAAAACATCGAAAACTTACAGAGTATATTCTTATTGGTACATTGATAAGCTTCGGCATTGCAATTATTGTGGCACTGTTATTCACCTATTTCGTCGCATAAAAAAACCACTAACTTTCATTAGTGGCTTATTTTGTATTAAAAGCTCTATTACTGTTTAATAAAGCGTTTTGTTTGTGTTGAACCATCGTTAGATACTTTGACCAAATAAACACCACTCTCCCATCCTGAAACATTAATTCGTGTATTTACCTGACTTATATCCTTAAATAAAATGCGCTTTCCGAGTATATCAAAAACTTCAACCTTCAAATCATCATTTACCTCAGACAATTGAATATTTAATTCGGAAGTACTAGGATTAGGTGATATTTTGAAATCATTTACAATACTAAACTGGTCTATACCCAGCGTAGTTCCCGCACTTATATTATCAAGATCCATGGTCGCACTAATTATTTCTCCAGCATAAGCAGGCGTTGGACTACTTAGTATTCTCAATTCATTAACATCTGCTAATGTTGCAACTTTATCAAATCCAGATCCCGCATTGGAGGTGACCTCAATCATATCGGCAGCCACAACTGAGATAATTACTTGCTGCCAACCACTGCCCACTGTTACAGTAACAAAATTTGTTGAACTAATTGTGCCTCCTGCACCATTCATGGCAACTCTAAAATCCAGATCACTAGAAATAGCTCGTGCATCAAATTTAATTGAAAGCACTCCAGCCGAGGTATAATCTCCTGTCCATTGCGTAACATTACGAACAACCATACGTCCTCCAGGGCCTCCAGTTCCTGACGCTACATTTGTCATATAGTGATCTCCAATTCCTGATGGACCATCATCTACCGCATATGTAGGCGGATTTGGTGAAGCTCCACTTTCAAACCAATTCATGGTTGAAGTATCTGTTTGAAAATCATCTGTAAAAGTTCCCAATTGCGCTATGGCAACTGTTGAAAATAGGCAACTTATAAATAATAAAAGTAATTTTTGTTTCATAGTCTTTTTGAGTTTTCAATAGCTAAAATAATAATTTTTAACGTGTTAAGGCCTACAAGAATTTAGATTATTTGCTTAAATACATTTTACGCCTTGAATAAAGGTCATAAAATTCATCGTCCTTCAAACTATCAATAAAAAGTATGCTTTCTCCTGTACTTTTCATTTCCGGTCCTAATTTTTTATTGACATTCGGGAACTTATTAAACGAAAATACAGGTTGTTTGATCGCATAGCCATTTAATTTCGGATTGAATTTAAAATCGGAAATCTTTTTCTCTCCCAGCATCACTTTTGTTGCATAATTAACATAAGGTTCTCCATAGGCTTTCGCTATAAAAGGAACTGTTCTAGAGGCTCTTGGATTGGCTTCTATTATATACACCATATCATCCTTAATAGCAAACTGAATATTGATCAATCCAACTGTATTCAACGCCTTGGCAATTTTAACAGTATGATCTTTTATTTGTTCCATGACCAGGTCTCCCAGATTGAATGGTGGTAATGTGGCATTACTATCGCCAGAATGAATGCCGCATGGTTCAATATGTTCCATTATTCCGATGATATAAACATCTTCACCATCACAAATGGCATCAGCTTCTGCCTCAATCGCTCCATCAAGATAATGATCTAATAACAATTTATTATTCGGAATTTTTCGAAGTAGATCAACGACATGCTCTTCTAATTCTTTTTTATTAATGACGATCTTCATGCCTTGTCCACCAAGAACATAGGAAGGTCTTACCAAAATCGGAAAGTTCAGTTTATCGGCTACTGCCAAGGCTTCCTCCGCCGTTGTTGCGATATCGAATTCTGGATAAGGAATGTTGTTTTCTTTTAGCAGGGTTGAAAAAGAACCTCTGTCTTCAGCTAGATCCAAGGATTTAAAACTAGTCCCCATCACTTTGATGCCATAGCGATCTAATTTTTCTGCAAGTTTTAAGGCTGTTTGTCCTCCTAGCTGAACAATAACACCTTCAGGCTTTTCATGTCTGATGATATCATAGATGTGTTCCCAAAAAACAGGTTCAAAATATAATTTATCAGCAATATCGAAATCGGTTGAAACAGTTTCAGGGTTACAATTGATCATGATGGTTTCGTATCCACATTCCGAAGCTGCTAAAACGCCATGAACACAGCAGTAATCAAATTCGATACCTTGACCAATTCTATTTGGTCCTGAACCCAATACAACGATTTTTTTTCTATCGGAAACGACGCTCTCATTATCAGAAAAACGTTTTCCGTCAGGCAATTCAACTTCACTCTCAAAAGTAGAATAGTAATAAGGGGTTTGTGCTTTAAATTCGGCAGCACAGGTATCCACAAGCTTGTACACACGTTTGATATTCATGTCCTCACGCTTTTTATACACCTGACTTTCTAAACAACCTAACATATGTGCTATCTGCCTGTCACCATACCCTTTTTGCTTTGCCTCTAACAATAATTCACGCTCAATGGTATCAATATCAAATTTAGAAATCTCCTTTTCCAAATGATAAAGCTCTTCATACTGCTTCAAAAACCACATATCAATTTTAGTGATCTCATGAATTCGACTTAGCGAAAAGCCCATTTGAATCGCATCATAGATAGCAAAAACCCGATCCCATGATGCATAAGTTAATTTTTCAACGATCTGGTCATAGTCCTTATATCCTTTGCCATCTGCTCCTAGTCCGTTACGTTTGATCTCTAAAGACTGGGTGGCTTTGTGCAAGGCTTCTTGAAAGGAACGCCCTATACCCATAACTTCGCCTACCGATTTCATTTGAAGTCCGAGAGTACGATCACTCCCTTCAAATTTATCGAAGTTCCAACGTGGGATCTTCACGATCACATAATCAAGTGTTGGTTCAAACAATGCTGATGTTGATTTGGTGATCTGATTATCTAACTCATCTAAATTATAGCCAATAGCAAGTTTGGCAGCAATTTTTGCAATAGGATATCCTGTTGCTTTACTTGCTAAGGCCGAAGATCTCGAAACTCTAGGATTGATCTCAATGGCGATGATCTCTTCTTTTTCATCTGGGCTTACAGCAAACTGGACATTACATCCGCCAGCAAAATCACCTATACTGCGCATCATATGAATAGCCATGTCACGCATTTTCTGATAGGTTTTATCACTAAGCGTCATGGCAGGTGCCACTGTGATCGAATCCCCCGTATGAATCCCCATAGGGTCCATATTTTCTATTGAGCAAATGATGACTACATTATCGTTAGCGTCACGTAGCAGCTCCAATTCAAATTCTTTCCAACCTATTAAAGCCTTATCGATCATAACTTCATGAATAGGAGAAACTTCTAATCCGCGAGTCAATAATTCATCAAAATCTTCTTCTTTATGAACAAAGGAGGCTCCTGCTCCTCCTAGGGTAAATGAAGCTCTAATTACTAATGGAAATCCGAATTCCTGAGCAATTTCTTTTCCTTTTAAATAGGACGTTGCTGTGGCTTGTGGTGCCATAGGAATACCTATGTCAAGCATCAACTCTCTAAACTTTTCGCGATCTTCAGTAATATTTATCGCATCAATATCAACTCCAATGATTTCAACACCAAAATCCTCCCATATGCCTTTCTCGTCGGCCTCTATACATAAATTCAGAGCAGTTTGACCTCCCATAGTGGGTAGAACGGCATCTATTTGGGGATGTTCTTTTAAGATTTGAATTAAGGACTTTGTATTAAGTGGCAACAAATACACATGATCGGCCATTGACGGATCGGTCATGATGGTTGCTGGGTTTGAATTGATAAGAATGGTTTCTATTCCATCTTCTCGTAATGAACGAAGGGCTTGAGAACCAGAATAGTCAAATTCGCAGGCTTGACCAATGATGATAGGTCCGGAACCGATAAGTAGAATAGATTTTAGATCTTTACGTTTAGGCATTTTTTTTGTGTCGTTTCTTTAAAATTTTTCAAAAATAGTTAACATTGGGATACAAAAAAAGGCGTTACGACCAGTAACACCTTTTATATATTAACAATTGTTAATCATTATTTTTTATGTCTTAATTCAGAAGATACAGAGATTTTCTTTCTACCCTTAGCACGACGACGTGCCAGGACCTTTCTTCCACTTACAGAAGCCATTCTCTCTCTAAAACCGTGTTTGTTTCTTCTCTTTCTTTTCGATGGTTGAAACGTTCTTTTCATTATACTGTATCTTTAATATCGTAATTTCTATTTATAAGACCCTATGAGGCTACCCCAAAAAGGTGGCGCAAATATACAAAGGCTTTTTTATTTCACAAACCTAAAATTGAAATTATTTATAATTGTTTTTACTACCTTTGCATTCTCAATTTCAAAGTGGAAAAATGTACAACAAAAATATAAAATTAGTCATAGCATTATTGATCATTGCTTATGCTGTATATCAGTTTACGGAGGGCTATATTGGTAACGGCATCATGTTCATATTGCTTTCTTCAATTTTTGTGTTCTTATACTTTAAGAATGAATTTATTCTTTTGGCCTTTCTAAGATTGCGTAAACAGGATTTTCCAGGGGCTAACAAATGGCTTGATAAAATCAATAATCCAGCTTCAGCGCTCACCAAAAAACAACAAGGATATTACAATTACCTCAAAGGCATTATGGTATCCCAAACAAATATGAATGAAGCTGAAAAATACTTTAAAACCGCATTAAACTTCGGTTTGTCAATGGATCATGATGTTGCTATGGTTAAGTTGAATTTGGCTGGAATTGCCTTCAGTAAAAGAAGAAAACAAGAGGCGAACAAATTATTATCTGAAGCTCAAAAATTAGATAAACGTGGTATGTTGGCCGATCAGATTAAAATGATGAAGCAACAAATGAAGAAAGCTTCTATTCCAAATCAGCATTTTGGAGGTCATAGACAGCATCGTCCTTCAAAACGGAGATAACGCATGATTCATGTTTGATTTCTCATGTTTTTATAGCACATAGTAAATTTCTTGCAAGTTTTTCGCTCATCTCGTTCTATATGGCCAACTGCTTTTTTATAAGTTGGCTAGAGCCATTTAAAGCAAAGGTGCCCATAGTCGGCAAAAGGATTCTTTTAATTTATCAATATTGGGTCTATTCATCCAATCCTCGTAATTAACTTCTTCACAGTGCTCTAAATCTAGTTCAACAATTTCTTTTAATGCTTGTGCTGTTGGTTTATGATAGATCAACGCATTAACTTCAAAATTAATGTTAAAACTTCTGTAATCCATATTAGCAGTTCCAACAGAACTAAAAACGTCATCCACAACCATCGTTTTAGAATGAATAAACCCTTTTTCATACCTATAGATACCAACATTTGCTTCTAAAAGTCCTTCTATATATGAATTTGTGGCATATTGTGCTGTCCATGAATCTGAATCTTTTGGGATAATGATCTTAACATCAATATCTGACCTTGCAGCAACTACTAAAGCAAGAATAATTTCATCATTTGGGATAAAATATGGGCTTGTTATGTAGATATAGTCCTCTGCATTAGTGATTGCGGAAAAAATGGACTCCATTATGTTTGCCCAGTCTGTATCTGGTCCACTAGCCGCAATTTGAACAGGAACATCACTTTTTGTGATAATCTTAGGAAATAGTTTAGGGTTGATGTCAATTGTATTATTGGAAACGAAATTCCATGTTGTTAAAAATAAAATTTGAAGCGAGCTTACGGCATTACCTTCAATTCTTAAATGTATATCTCTCCAATAATTCTTTGAGTCATCATAATTTATATAGGTATCCGAAATATTTATGCCACCAACATATCCAATTCTACCATCAATTACAGCAATTTTTCGATGGTTTCTATAATTCATTTTACCAGTAAATTTTGGAAATTTTACAGGCATAAATGCGAAAAACGAAACCCCACTTTTTTTTAGTTTTTGTTTCGCTTTTGAAGAAATTTTACTTCCTACATCATCAAATGATAGTCGCACGGACAAACCTTCTTCTGCCTTTTGACATAATATGTTAATGATCTTTGATCCAATTTTATCATCTTTTAATATATAATATTCTAGATGTATATGTTCTTTGGCTTCCTTTAAATCAGCTAACAAAAATTTAAATTTTTCTTCTCCATTTTTTAGGAGATCAACTTTGTTATTAATGGTTAGCTTTGATTTCTCATTATTGTGAAGAAGCTTGATAAGCTTTGATTTTTCATCAAGCAATTCATCAAATTTCTCTAATTCATAACTGTCTAATTCAAGGGATTCTTGAACTTTTTTAATGACACTTTGATTATGAATATTTTTCCTGCTAAATATTTTATTTTTTCGATACTCTTGCCCGAAAAAATAATAAACGATCAAGCCTAAAAACGGAAAAACAGCTAATATTAAAAGATAAGATAGGGTCTTTGTTGGGTTGATATTCTTAAGCAGAATAGTAAACGCTGCTGATATCGCAATGATATAGTTTAAAACAATTAGAATGGTCCAAAAATTATCTTTTAGAAAATCCATTCTAAGGATTTGAATAATAACCCTCCTTAGGAATATCAATTAAATAGGGCTTTCGTGAGTTATTATTTAAGTGCTTTTCACGCAGCCAAGGATTATGAAGCTTCAATATTTTATAATTAATACCAAACTTTTTTGCAAATTGAACGAAGTCGGTCACTGCCGTATCTACTTCAACTTTATAAGTTGGTACACCTGAATATAGATCTTTATGTCTAAAATTAAATCCGTATTGCTCCGGATTACCCAAGATTTCTTTTAAGGCCACAATTCTAAAAATATAGCGCCCTGTTTCTTCACCTAGAAGAAGGTCATAATAGGTATTGACACCTTGATCGTTTAATCGTCTTGACACGCCAGCCACACCAGCATTATAAGAGGCTGCAGCTAGGGTCCATGAACCGAAACGTTCTTTAGCCTTTAAAAGGTATTGACAGGCAACTTTGGTGGCCAATTCTAAATTATAGCGTTCGTCTACATTATTGTTGATCTCCAGACCGTTTTCACGTCCTGTTGCTTTCATGATTTGCCAGAAGCCCTTGGCACCCGCAGGTGATGTTACATTCTGCAGTCCACTTTCAATAACGGCCAGATATTTAAAATCTTCAGGAACTCCATACTCTTCTAAGATGGGCTCGATAATAGGAAAATACTTGTTTGCACGCTTGAACATGAGCAATCCGTTAGATTGCCAATAGGTATTGACCAATAATTCGCGGTCCATACGTTCTAAAATATCAGGATTATCAAGCGGTAGTGCTTCACCAGCGAAATCTAGATTTGCCGGCACATTAAGGGCATAAACATTATAATCGTTTATGATCTTCTTTTCTAAATTGTCATCACTTGGAGCATCTTGAACTGCAAATATTAACAGCCCAGATAAACTTAATAATCCGACAATAGCCAAGAGGGTTTTAATTGTCTTCATAATTTTTAAAAGTTTAATAGGCTCTAAATTTAATAAAAAATACAATAAAGCAGGAATATTTAACGCATTATCAGTGATGGCAGGTTCTCATTAAACCATTTGTATTTGTTGATGATCATGATATGAGTTCCATTTTTAACAATAATGCAGTTTTTGATATGAGATATGGGGAATACGGCATCCTTATCACCATGAATGTGAATGACTTCATGTTCAATCTCTGTTTTCTGCCAGCATATCATCTCCTTTATGGCCCAATCCAGATACTGTTTATTGTTCATAGAGAGGTATTTCTTATAGAGCTCAATACGACGTGTAATGGTTTTACCAAAAGCGTATTTGGCCAAAGCATCTACATTTTTCGCCAGTCGTGTTGGAATCAAATGATAGGCTCGTGTCGCTCTAAGAATTTTCATTCTCTTAGGGAGTTCTGCGTGGCTTTTTACACTTGAAACAATGATCAACTTCTTCAATTTGAGAAACTTGCTCATTTCCTGAACCAATATACCTCCGAAGCTCACGCCTAATAAAACACTATTCGAATGTTCTATTTTTTCAGACATGCGTTCGGCATAAGACACAATAGATTCATCCTTTGTTGGCAATATCCAATCGAGCAAGTGAATTTTATATTGAGATTCCGGTAATTTTATATATTCAAATATGGATGAACTTGCAGCCATCCCAGGCATAAAATAGACGTGAATTAACTCTTGGTTCATAAGCAATTAAGGTGTCTTTATCTATGGTATATTGCGTTTTTTTTTGTAAATTTGTACCACAAATCTATGCAAAATAGATTGTTCTCCATTGTATAAAACAGACTAATTATGATTGATGCAGCAGAACTTATTGACAATGAATTTCTACGCCAGTTTGAATTAAAAGTTGATGATCAACTTGCCAAAATTGAATACTCCTTACAAGAACGAAAAATCTTTTTAACAAAGTTAATTGTACCTGACGATGTTAAATCAGATGAATTTGTTGAAGATTTTTTAAAATTAGTGATGGAAAATATTCAAGAGCGCAATATCAGTGTGGTACCAACAAGTCCACCTATAGCGAAATTCATTAGAAAAAACCGACGGTATAAAAGTATGCTGCCAGTTGGTTTAAGAATATAATAAAAGCGACCTCCGGGTCGCTTTTTTAATTTATTATTTTGTTGGAGCACTAAAATATTAAAAATGCTTTTCCTTCTTTTAGAAAGCAACAGATGCTTCATAGGCCGGCACAAAATCGAACCTCACCAAACCATCAGTATCAATTTCAGTTAACCGAACTTGATGTAAAGTATTGATCAGTTCTGGGTTCCAAGGCATTTTTACTTTTATATAATTTTCTGTGAATCCGTGAATATAGCCTGCTTTATTTTCGGATTCAAAGAGGACCGTTCGAATTGTTCCCAGCTGGCTTTCATAAAACGCTCGTCGTTTTTTCACCGACAAGCCTCGCAGCATTTTACTGCGTTTAGATCGTATATTTTTAGGAACAACATGCTCCATTTCAGCAGCTATTGTATTCGGTCTTTCCGAATAGGTAAAGACATGTAAATAAGAAATATCCAATGCATTTAAAAAATTATAGGTCTCAAGAAAATGTTCGTCAGTCTCACCAGGGAAACCAACAATAACATCAACGCCTATGCAAGCATGAGGCATTTTCAGTTTTATCTCGTTTACGCGTTCAACATAAAGTTCTTTCATGTATCTACGACGCATTAATTTTAACAAGACATTGCTTCCACTTTGTAAGGGAATATGAAAATGAGGAACGAAAGATGCGCTGTTCGCGACAAAATTTATAGTCTCATTCTTCAATAAATTAGGTTCAATCGAAGAAATTCTAACACGCTCCACACCTTCCACCTTATCTAAAGCTTCAACAAGTTCTAAAAATGTATGCTCGTGTTTTTTGTTCCCGAATTCGCCTTTTCCATAATCGCCTATATTGACTCCAGTTAATACAATTTCCTTAATACCTTGTGCCGAAATTTCTTTGGCATTTTGCAAAACGTTGTTTAAAGTGTCACTTCTAGAAATACCACGAGCCAATGGAATTGTGCAGTAAGTGCATTTATAATCACAGCCATCCTGAACTTTTAAAAAAGCACGAGTTCGATCTCCAATAGAATAGCTTCCAACATAGAAATCTGCATCTGATATTTCACAGGAATGTACTTCTCCACGATCATTCTTACTCAAATCATTCAGATAATCAGTGATCTTAAATTTTTCGGTTGCCCCTAAAACCAAATCAACACCATTCACATCTGCAAGCGCCTCGGGTTGTAATTGTGCATAACAACCTACGGCAATGATGAAGGCGTCAGCATTAGACTTTTGAGCTTGTTTGACAATAGTTTTAAAACGTTTATCAGCATTTTCTGTAACTGAGCAGGTATTGATCACATATATATCTGCAGCATGAGAAAAATCGACACGAGTAAAGCCTTCATCTTCAAAAGAGCGGGCTATAGTAGATGTCTCTGAAAAATTCAGCTTACAACCCAAAGTATAAAATGCGACTTTTTTTCTAGTATCCATTTTCAACACATAAAGCGTGCAAAGGTAATAAAAAAGAGCATTTTAACTAAAAATGCTCTTTTCAAAATTCTAATTTGTAAGCGATCTATTTCTTTGTAATGCGCTTTGTTGTAATTCCTTTTGCTGTAATCATTTTTAAGAAGTAAATACCAGTGTTCAAGTTAGACATGTCTAAAACACCTCTAGGCACATTAGCATTTATTAATTGACCGGTAATACTATACAACTCCAATGATTTTACTTCTGCTGACTCATGAATATCAATGGTGATCTTATCTGAGGTTGGATTAGGGTATAAAGACATTGTATTCAAGCTGAATTCATCAACACCTAGAATCTCATTTCCAATGACATTAATTACATAGTGATTTGTAAATCCAAAACTGTCAACAGTTCCAGCACCGCATGTTGGAGAACTCAACCATGACGGAGCGGTCTGTCCATCTATATTTGACCCAATTCTAAAGACAATACCATCAACTGCCTCTGCTAATTCAAAAACAATAATAGCTGTAGATGGAACTGTAACAGGTGCGGTTAAAACATGAGAAACAACGGTTCCTTCTTCTGCAATCCCAACAGGAACGGCAGCAGTATAGATATTTGTTAATGTTGCCGTTGTAGGGTTAACACTATCTGAGGTATATAAATTCATGGTGATAGCAGTAGTTTCTGAGACCTCAACACCAAACTCAACTTCGATGATCTCAAAATCGGTTGAAATGCCAAATTCATTCGTAAGATCAAATGCTCTTAAATATTGTGTAGGTTCAGTTGGACATGCTACTGTATTTACAGGGGTTATGGTTTCGGTATTTGAATGCGTAATTGTAGTCTGCCCAAACAAATTGCAAGCCAAAAGTACACTAACAAAAAATAAGAAGTATTTTTTTTTCATACGAAGATATAGTTAGGATTAATTATTATATTACTTAAAATTACACAAATTAAAAGCATAAATGCCTTTCCCAAAGTTTTTTTTTCCTTTTCTGCTTCTATTACTTTTAAATTGTAATTCTAAAAAAACTACAGAAAAATCTGTATTTAGATATAATGAACATAAAAACATAGGATCCTTAGATCCAGCGTTTTCCAAAGATCTTGCAGACATTTGGGCTACAAATCAATTATTCAATGGCCTTGTTCAAATGGATGATAACTTAAATGTCCAACCTTGTATTGCAAAACATTGGCGAATATCTGAGGATGCACAGACTTATGAATTTACTTTACGATCTGATGTTTATTTTCATAAGCATGACTTATTTGGCAAAGACTCAACAAGAACGGTTTCTGCCTATGATTTTGAATACAGTTTAAATCGATTAACTGATAAAAATCTGGCATCTCCAGGCAGTTGGGTCTTAAACAAAGTCAAACGTTTTAAAGCCGTAAATGATTCTGTTTTTCTCATTGAGTTAAAACAAGCATTTCCCGCATTTCTTGGTTTACTGGGAATGAAATATTGTTCGGTTGTTCCTCGCGAGATCGTTGAGTATTATGGCTCAGATTTTCGATCAAATCCCATTGGAACTGGTCCATTTAAGTTCAAGCGCTGGGAAGAAAATATCAAACTGGTATTTCGAAAAAATCATGCCTATTTCGAAAAAGATGAGCATCAAAACGACTTACCTTATCTTGAAGCTGTTGCGGTTACGTTTCTTCCGGATAAACAAAGTGAATTTCTCCAATTTGCTCAAGGCAACATCGATTTCGTCTCAGGGTTAGACGCCTCCTATAAAGATGAAATACTTACAGCCGACGGCCATTTAAGAGCGCTTTATCAAGGCGAGGTGAATATGATAAGAGGTCCCTATTTAAATACAGAGTATCTCGCTTTTTATATGGACAGTGAGGTCCCTGAAATACGATCGGAACTTATTAGAAAAGCGGTTAACCATGGCTTTGATCGAAAAAAAATGATGACCTATTTGCGCAATGGCATTGGCATTCCAGCCTCTGGGGGTTTTATCCCAAAAGGATTACCTGGTTATTCCGAATCTATTGGATATTCATATAAACCCGAACTGGCCAAACAATTAGTTGATCAATACATTCAAGAAACTGGTGATCAAGAACCCAAACTCGTATTAACAACCACAAGTAATTATCTTAGCTTTTGTGAATACATTCAAAGGGAGCTCCAAAAAACTGGACTGATCGTAGATGTCGATGTTATTCCAGCCTCAAGCTTAAAAGATTCTAAGGCGAATGGAAAACTAGATATGTTTCGTGCAAGTTGGATCGCTGATTATCCCGATGCTGAAAATTACTTATCGCTTTATTATAGTCGGAATTTTGCTCCGAATGGTCCTAATTATACACATTTTAATAATGAAAAATTTGACAGCCTCTATGAACAAGCGTTTACACAAACCAATTCAAAGGAAAGGGAGATCATATATACAAAAATGGATTCCTTAGTTATGGCCAAAGCTCCTATTGTGCCAATGTTCTATGATGAAGTAGTTAGATTTACACGAAAAAATGTTTCTGGATTGGGGATTAATCCTGTTAATTTGTTGGACCTTAAAAGAGTGCAAAAAAATTAAGAAGGAGGATCAAGATCATCTGTGGGCTTACCAATATCCATGATCTCATCTTTTGGAACAACAACTTCTCTTTCCCATTTTCGTTTTAAAAGGATATAAAACCCATAATCGGCAGCAATGCCAATTGGGATTCCTACGAGGTTCCATCCAAAAGAATTCTCCCAATCTATTCCAAGGCCAAGAAAAACATCGGCAACACCCAATATAATTCCAAATACAGCACCAGCAGCATAATACACAACGACTCCTAAAATTGCATATAACCATCGCTGTTTGTAATAGTCTTGTGCCAATTCATAAAAGTACTTTCCGATAAAAAATATGAGTAATAAACCGAGCATATGTCAAAAGTAGGTTTTGTTGCTATTAATTTCTTCGAAAACGTTTTGTTTCTTCGAATACATGTTCAAGAATGGTAGCATCTTTCTCGGTGAATTCAATAGTTCGCCTTGCCATGACAACATTAGCCACTTCAAATGCTTTTTTTGTGAGATATGTTGAAAAACCAGCTTTTCCGCCCCAACTGAAACTTGGGATAAAATTCCTAGGAAAGCCACTTCCAAAAATATTCGCACTTACACCAACTACGGTTCCTGTGTTGAACATGGTATTGATGCCGCATTTACTATGATCTCCCATCATCAATCCGCAAAACTGTAAACCAGTTTTAGCAAACCCTTCGGTTTCATAATCCCATAGCCTAACTTCAGCATAATTATTCTTTAAATTAGAATTGTTCGTATCGGCGCCCAGATTACACCACTCGCCAATAACAGAATTTCCGAGGAAGCCATCATGGCCTTTATTTGAATATCCGAAGAACACTGAATTATTGACTTCACCTCCCACCTTGCTAAAGGGACCAATAGTAGTTGGGCCATAAATTTTAGCCCCCATTTTTACTGTACTCCCTTCGTTTAATGAAAACGGACCTCTAATTATAGAGCCTTCCATGATCTCTGTATTCTTTCCAATATAAATAGGTCCATTGGTTGCATTCAAGGTGACAAAGTTCATAGCAGCACCTTCTTCAATAAAAATATCTTGGGCCTTTATAACATTGATATTTGCAGGAATAGGTTGTGATTTTCTTCCTGAGGTTATCAATTCAAAATCATCCTTTAAGGCCTCTCCATTTTGCGAAAAAATATCCCATGTACGCTCTATCTTAAGAATATCTGCTTCATATTCGATAGACTCATAGCTAGAAAAATCAATATCGTCCTGAGTTTCCTTTGTGTAAAACGCGATCACATCTTCACCTTTAAAAATGGCTTGATTCTCAGATAGTCCTTTTATAAGTTCGGCTATCTCAAAATTGGGCAAATAGGAAGCATTTATCATGATGTTGTCTTCAAATTCCACCATAGGAAATTTTTCAGAGAGATAATCTTCGGTAAGGGAAGTAATGGTATATCCTAAATAGCGTTCCCATTTTTCTCTAATGGTCAGTATACCAATTCGAATATCAGCTACAGGTCGTGTGTATGTAAATGGTAACAGATGATTGCGATGCGGACCATCGAAAAGGATATAATTCATGACCTTGCTTTTGGTAAAAATAAAAAAGCCTTTCAATTAGTGAAAGGCTTTGGTCAAATATATTTTATCTAAATTATTTTTTAAATTTAGAATACTTGTTTTTGAACTTATCAATTCTACCTGCTGTATCTACCAATTTAGACTTACCAGTATAGTACGGATGAGATGTTCTAGAGATTTCCATTTTTATCAAAGGGTACTCAACACCATCAACATCTATGGTCTCACTTGAATCAGCCGTTGACTTAGTAATAAAGATATCGTCGTTAGACATGTCTTTAAATGCAACTAATCTGTAATTTTCTGGATGTATATCTTTTTGCATGACTTAAATCATTTCATTTTTCGAGCTGCAAATTTAATCATTTTTTATAAAAAGGCAATATTTTAATTTATTTTTTTATTCTGTTTACAATGTAACGATTTAGTATATTTGTTTACTAACTAACGTAAATCAACTGAAAAAATATATTTATGGAAAAAAATGTAAAATCAAGTGCCATTAACTATGGCCTTTATTTAGGTGTAATTCTTGCTATAGGAACAGCTATTCCTTATGCGGTAAACATTGGCTTATTAGCTAATATGTGGTACGGAATTACACTATTGATCATCATGCTCGTTTTAGGGATTATTTCTGTAGCGAAAGCAAAAGGACTTCTTAATGGTTTTATTTCTTTCAAGGAAGCCTTTACAAGTTATTTCATTACAGTGGTTATTGGTATACTTATCAGCACTGTAGTATCATTTGTTTTGTTCAACATAATAGATCCTGAAGCGGCAGTAGAATTGAAAAAGATCACGATAGAAAATACCATTACCGGTATGGAACGATGGGGTGTACCTGCCGAAGCTATTGCGGAAACGGTGGATGCAATGGAGGACCAAAATGACTATTCTATTGGAAATATCGCTAAAGGTCTTGGTTTTTACATCATTCTCTTTAGTATCTTAGGGCTTATTATTGCCGCCATTATGAAAAGGAATGATCCTGACAAAGCCTAGTGAATGAACATATCAGTAGTCATACCACTACTTAACGAACAAGAGTCTTTAACAGAATTGAATGATTGGATTGCAGATGTTATGCAGTCCAATCATTTTTCATATGAAGTCATCTTTGTGGATGACGGCTCTACTGATAACTCCTGGGACACTATTGAGCAATTAGCTGAAAAGTATTCTGAAGTTAAAGGCATAAAATTCATGGCCAATTTCGGAAAATCACAGGCCTTACACGCCGGGTTTCTGGAAGCTTCAGGTGAGGTCGTTATTACTATGGATGCTGACCTTCAAGATAGCCCCGAGGAGATTCC
Source organism: Flavobacteriaceae bacterium (assembly GCA_013001285.1). Taxonomy (GTDB): domain Bacteria; phylum Bacteroidota; class Bacteroidia; order Flavobacteriales; family Flavobacteriaceae; genus JABDMU01. The sequence continues at coordinate 32,982 of JABDMU010000031.1, read as the reverse complement.
TGAACTTTATGGTATGGTGATGCAAGATGATTATGATCTTGTCTCAGGCTGGAAGAAGAAGCGTTACGATTCGGTAATCTCAAAAAATATACCTTCTAAATTATTCAATTGGGCAGCCCGTAAAACCTCTGGACTAAAATTACACGACTTTAATTGTGGACTTAAAGCCTACAAGAATAATGTCATTAAAACAATAGATGTTCACGGCGAAATGCATCGTTATATACCAGTACTCGCCAAAAACGAAGGATTTTCGAAAATTGGCGAAAAAGTGGTGCAACATCAAGCAAGAAAATATGGTAAAACAAAATTTGGTATGGAAAGATTTATAAACGGGTTTTTAGATTTGATCACGATTTGGTTCATTTCTAAATTTGGAAAGCGACCTATGCATTTCTTTGGAGCGCTTGGTGCACTCATGTTTTTGATAGGTGTTGGATTCTCGATTTATTTGGGGATCGATAAATTATTTTTAAACCCTGCTGGGCGATTATTAACCGATAGACCTCAATTTTTTATTGCCATGGTGACCATGATCATTGGTACGCAATTTTTTGTAGCTGGGTTTTTAGGAGAAATGATACTGAGATCTCAACGTGAAAAAGAACGTTATTCTATTGAAGAAAAGAAAAATCTCTAAAGTTTTAGTGTAAAATGTCCGTGAACAAATCGATCGCTAAATTTAATAACGAACCAATAGTCGTCTGGAGTCATCATCTGACCATTAAATAAACCATTCCAACCTTCACTTGTAGTAGTCATTGTTTTGACCAATTTTCCATAACGATCATAGATTTCTATTACGGCATTTTCAAAGAATTCGGGTCTTTTCATTTGCCAGGTATCATTTATGCCATCACCGTTTGGCGTAAAAAAGTTTGGAAATCCACCTACCAAAATAGTCTCAGTAACAACACTGCAATTATCCTTTCTAACATAAACATCGTAAAGTCCAGGCTGTACCGATCTGAATCTATTCGAAGTAAAGTAATTTTCTCCATCTAAGGAATATTCTATAAAGCCATCAGAATCCGAGATCAAAACTTCAACAGTATTAATAGTTTGAAAATCATTAACAATCACATTTGTTATTTCTATGTCCTCCGAATTGATGACGTTCACAGAAATTGTGCTTATACAATTCGCAGCGTTGGATACTTCTACCCAATAAGATCCTGGATCCTCAACTATTATAGTTTGAGTGATTTCGCCAGTCGACCATAAATAACTATTAAATCCCGCTCCGGCATCCAATATATTGGATCCTCCTGGACAAAAGAGCTGAGTTTGGTTCTCTACTTCAGGGGTCGCCATAACGTTGAGATCTACCTTGCCTATGAAGTTACATGCATTTTCTGATTCTATTCTGAAATACATTTCCAAAGGAGAGGTAATTCCGATATAAATATCTTCTATAACCGGTTCTAACTCGAGCAAGGCATTTTCTTCGGTTCTGAATAATGTAATGGTCGTATCAGGAAAGGCTGATAAAAGTTGATCATAAATTTGTTGGTATTCGATAAGTGTGGCCAAGGAAATAACCGGAGAACAAATATCAAGCGTATCATAGGTCCCGAGATCCGAAATAGGCTCAACATGGAGCGTCACTTCTGTGATCACATAGCATTCGGCGTTTTCAAAAACACGCGCATAAATGATTTGATCATTAACTATATTTTGATAGCCTATTTCCGGCAACGCATTTTCATTGTTTTGTGCATCAGTAACATTCAGAAAATAATTTGCTGTAAGATCGCTATTGCCAAAATCAAAAAGTTGCTGAGCTTCCATCAAATTAAAAAGACTAATCCCATCATCAAGCCCATCAACATCACATTGAATCAAGGTGACATTCGCAGCGGCATCCGGTGTTTCGCTAATTTCAATGAATTCCACAAATGTTTTTGGCGGTCTATTGGCAAATTCGACTTCAAGTGTAACGGTAAAAACGCCGGTAGTAGAAAATGTATGTGTCGGATTTAATAAACTGCTGGTATTATTTGCACCGCTATTAGGATCTCCAAAATTCCAGGCCACAGCATCGATCACCGCATCTGTCTCAAGGAAAAATTCAGTGTCACTGTCAATACAAAAGTTCTCAATACGAACAACACTTTCAAAAAACGATTGAATAAAAGGAGGCAATCCAAATTTTGTGGAACGCCCGCCTAAATCAACATCAAACGAACGAAAATCACTATCTAATCCGGCCAAATTAGGCGTTCTTATAACAGAGAGCATGGTATTTGGAATTGAATGATATATCTTTTTATCAATACCAATTTGTAAACTTCCTGCGAGATCGCTTAAAAACAAATTAGGAAAATCGAATATCAGAAACTCAGAATCGGGAATATTTGGAACCGTAAGATCATATTGAAATATTTTGATGTCAGTGGTAGAATTTGTGAGTTCATCAACGGCTTTTCCACTTGCATATAATTTTGTTGAATTCGATGAAAACTCAACCCCATAAAACACGTAACCTTCAGCAATCAGAAGTTCATTGCTTAGTATTCCCGTTGATGTGTCAAAATCATAGAGATAAACATAGCCGTTATAAAGCGGTTCGAAAATGGTATGAGCAATGGCAATTTGCGAACCATTTGGTGATGATTTAATACTACCTCTTATATTATCGAAATGAGATATGTTTGGTCCGAGTGTGGTTATAACCGGAGTAGTATTCACACCATTGGCACCTATCTTAAATGCATAAAAGTTACTGTTGCGATGAGTAACCAGCCAATATCCTGTACCATCAAAAGCACTGACAGCAGTGATCTTTTCAGATCCTTGCGTGAGTAGGTTGATATTTTTTTCAGTCACATCGCCTAAACCCCCTTCTAAAGTTATATCAACAACTGAATAGTTGAGACCATTACCATCAGCTACCCCATTTTCATAAGCTTGAACAACATCAGCAGTGATGATATAAAAAATAGTTTCGTCGTCAATTTTCGGAATAATTAAGGCCGATTGCGAACTTGAAAAGCTTCCCAACAGGTTATCCCCATTCGGCATTAATTGATGGTTCCGATTCCATACCATCTTTCCGTCAGTATAAAACAATAAATTACCATCGCTATCCGAAAAGGTTTCGCAACCCTCAACTGTGTCTAATTGTCCGTTCAATAAAGGTACGGGAGTACCAGAGTTAAAATCTAAACCAGCCTTACTGCCAAAATACCAATTTGAAGCCTCCCTTTGTCCGTAAATGGGAGAGGTCACCAATATGAATGCTATGGCAATTTTTAGTGCAGTTTTCATTTCTTTTTCCTAGGCAAAAAAATGCGTATTGGAATGATTTATTAAAATATTCCAAACGCATCAACAAAAATATTAACAAATACTTACTTTTGTAATTAAAGTAAATTTACATGATATATATCGAACCTCAAATTTTGGAGGCCGCTAATTCTTGGTTAACCCCGACTTTTGATGAAGAAACACAACAAAAGATCAAGGACTTGATAGCCTTTGATCCTAAACTTCTCAAGGAGAGTTTTTATAAGAATTTAGAATTCGGAACTGGTGGTATGAGAGGTGTTATGGGTGTTGGTTCTAATAGGATTAACAAATACACTTTAGGTAAAAATACCCAAGGTCTTAGTGACTATCTAAAAAAAGTATTTCCAAATGAGCCTCATAAAGTTGCCATCGCATATGATTGTAGGCATAATAGTAAGTCGTTTGCTAGAGTCGTAGCCGATGTCTTTTCAGCAAACCAAATTGAAGTGTATCTGTTTGAAGATCTCAGGCCAACACCTGAGCTTTCCTATGCGCTTAAATCCTTAGATTGTCATTGTGGTATCGTTTTAACCGCTTCTCATAATCCACCAGAATACAATGGATATAAGGTGTATTGGCAAGATGGTGGTCAATTAGTACCACCGCAGGATGCCGAAATTGTTGCTCAGATCAATGCCTTAGATTATAGTCAAATTAACTTTAATGCAAATGAAAACCTGATTCATATCATAGGCGAAGCCATGGACAATGAATTCATCGATGCTTCTGTTGCCAACGGAAGTTTTGATACATCCGCAACCGCTAAAGACAATCTCGATATAGTATTTACATCTTTGCATGGTACGTCAATCACAATAATTCCAGAGACATTAAAAAGAGCAGGATATTCAAAGGTTCATATCGTTGAAGAACAAGCTGAGCCCGATGGAGATTTTCCAACTGTAGAATCGCCTAATCCTGAAGAGCCTGAAGCTTTAAAAATGGCACTGGATCTTGCAAGAACAGTTGATGCTGACATCGTTATTGGTACTGATCCGGATAGTGATCGTGTAGGTATTGCTGTTAAAGATCTACATGGTGAAATGCTTATACTTAATGGGAATCAAACCATGGTATTAATGACCCATTTTTTACTTGAGCAATGGCAAAAAGCACAGAAAATAAAAGGCAAAGAGTTTATTGGGTCCACTATTGTATCAACACCAATGCTATTTGAATTAGCAAATGCATTTAATGTTGAATGTAAAATTGGATTGACAGGATTTAAATGGATTGCTAAAATGATAAAAGATTTTCCTGATCTTGATTTTATTGGTGGCGGTGAAGAAAGTTTCGGATTTATGGTAGGCGATTTTGTTCGGGATAAAGATGCTGTGACATCTGCCCTTTTAGCTTGTGAAATCGCTGCTCAAGCCAAGGCAAAAGGCAGTTCTATGTACAACGAACTCATAGGCTTATACCTTAAATATGGGTTTTATAAAGAACGGCTTATTTCAATGACCAAAAAAGGCATCGAAGGTGCCGAGGAGATCAAACAAATGATGATCGATGCACGGGAAAATCCGCTTGAATTTGTGAATAATGCGAAAGTAGTTCGGATAGAAGATTATCAACAATCTATTGCATACAATACCCTTTCGGGGGAAAAAGAAACAATCGCTATTCCTAAATCAAATGTGTTGATCTATTATACTGAAGATGGTAGTAAAATCGCCTTGAGACCAAGTGGTACAGAACCTAAAATTAAATTTTATGTAAGCGTAAGAACTCAGCTTGAACGCTTTGAAGATTTTGAGGCAACACAGATGCAACTTGAAAATAGAATAGATGACATCTTAAAAGATATGAAGCTCATCTAAATGGAATATTTAAAAAAACTTTCCCGATTTATTATTCCATATAAGCGTTATGGCATCCTTAACATTATTTGTAATGTTTTTTATGCCCTGTTCAGTACTTTGGCTATGGTATCTCTTATGCCTATGATCAATGTGCTTTTTGGCGAAGGAAAAAAAATTACTACAAAACCTATATATTCCGGACTAAGCGAGATCAAGTCCTACGTGGGTGATTCAATAAATTATATTATTACTTCAACCACTGAAGCACATGGTGCTCAGCGGGCGTTACTTTATATGATCGTCGTGATCATCAGTTTATTTCTGCTAAAAAACCTGTTTAATTACCTGGCCTTATATTTTATTACCTTTTTAAGAAATGGTGTACTGAAAGATCTTCGCAATGCGATTTATAAAAAGGTCACAAGCCTGCCTATTGCCTTCTATTCTGAAAAGAAAAAAGGCGATATCATCGCAAGGATCTCAGGTGATGTTGACGAAGTAAAAAATTCGCTATTAGCTGTTCTTGAATTGATCGTTAAAGAACCATTGACCATTCTATTTGCCATTGTCGCCATGTTTCTGATCTCAGTAAAGCTTACCATTTTTGTCTTTATTTTTATTCCGGTCGCGGGATTGATCATATCTAGAATTGGCAAAAGCTTAAAAAAGAAATCCACTCGAGTACAAAAAGAACAAGGCGTGTTTTTATCGACTTTGGAAGAAACCCTTGGTGGCCTAAAAGTGATAAAAGGATTTAATGCAGAAGAAAAATTCAATTCAAAATTTCAAGAATCTACCAATCGATTTTTCAATTTCTCGAATAAACTCATGAATCGTCAAAATCTGGCCTCACCGGCAAGCGAATTTTTAGGTATTGTTACCATCGCAGCATTGCTATGGTATGGCGGCTCCATGGTTTTAGTCGAAAAGACCCTCTCCGGAGGTGCTTTTATTGGGTATATGGCATTAGCTTATCAAATATTAACTCCAGCAAAAGCCATATCAAAGGCAAGCTATAAGGTAAAAGCTGGAAATGCTGCTGCCGATCGTGTTCTAGAAGTACTAGATACCACGTCGGCTTTAGATGATAAAGAAGCTGCGGTTGAAAAATCTGATTTTAACTCGAGCATTGCCATTGAAAATATCAACTTTAAATATGAGGAGGATCTCGTTTTAAAAGGCTTTTCCATGAACATCTCAAAAGGAGAAACCGTTGCATTGGTTGGACAGTCTGGAAGTGGTAAATCGACCATTGCGAATCTATTAACGCGATTCTACGATGTGTCTGAAGGAGCTATATCAATAGATGGTATTAATATACAGGATATGACGAAGCGATCGTTACGTGGATTATTAGGGCTGGTGACTCAGGATTCTATATTATTTAATGATACCATAAAAAATAACATTCTATTAGGACGGCAAAATGCTTCAGATGAAGACGTCATTGAAGCATTAAAGATTGCAAATGCTTGGGAATTTGTAAAAGAACTTCCATCAGGCATTGAAACCAATATTGGAGATTCCGGTAATAAATTATCTGGCGGACAAAAGCAACGGCTCAGTATAGCAAGGGCTGTTATAAAAAATCCACCGATCATGATCCTGGATGAAGCAACTTCGGCATTAGACACCGAAAGTGAACGCTTGGTTCAGGTTGCTCTGGAAAACATGATGAAAAATCGAACTTCTGTGGTCATCGCACACCGATTATCAACCATTAAAAATGCTGATAAAATCATCGTTATGCATAAAGGTGAAATCGTAGAACAAGGCAAGCATGATGAACTCATTGCCAAAAATGGGGTTTATAAAAACCTTGTTGAAATGCAAACCATTCAATAAAAAAAGAAAGAGATAGAATCTCTTCCATCTCTTTCACCATATATTACCACATTTGGGGAAATGGTAACAATTAGTCGGTTAAGTGATGTAAAACTATGACAAAAAAAGAAATCCACCAAGAAAAAAATGCATTTTATCGTATTTTTATTACCGTTTATCGATGTTTTTTAAGACAAATCATTGATTTACAACTTTTTAGGTAATAATAAAAAAATCGAATTATTTTCACCAGTGAATTAAACTTTTATTAATTTAACCCGTCTAAGGGTAAAACCACTATTTACGTGAACCAAGAAGATCAATTAGTTGCAGATCTAAAATCTCCCAAATCAAGAGATCGCGCTTTTAGAGAATTAATGAGTCTCTATAAGGAACGTCTTTATTGGCATATCCGTAAAATCGTAAAATCGCATGATGATGCCGATGATGCGCTACAAAATACATTTATTAAAGTGTACAAAAGCATTGATAAGTTCAAGGGCAATAGTAAATTGTTTTCTTGGATGTACCGTATTGCCACCAACGAAGCCATTACCCTAATCAATCAAAATGCAAAACGTTTTCAGATTACCAGTGAAGAGATCAATACTAGAGCCGTAAATAATTTACAATCTGATGTGTATTTTGAGGGAAGTGAAATCCAATTGCAATTACAGAAAGCAATAGCGACATTACCGCAAAAGCAACAACTGGTATTTAATATGAAATACTTTGATGATATAAAATATAAAGATATGTCAGATATACTTGAAACAAGTGAAGGAGCCTTAAAGGCATCGTATCATCTGGCAGTAAAAAAAATAGAATCCTATTTAACCCAAGATTAAACCATTTATTGTAAATTGAGTCTAACAGTACGATGAGTAAACTAAAACATATAAAAGATCCAGGTTTTAAAGCCCCGAAAGGGTATTTTGAAAATCTTGATGCCCTTATTTTGGAACGCGTCAACACCGAGTCAATAAAGACTCAAATTGATGTGCCGGGATTTGATATGCCTGAGGACTACTTTGAAACCTTTGAAGATAGAGTATTCGAAAAATTAAATACCGATAATAAGGACGTCAAGGTCATATCATTATTCTCTAAACGAAAACTATTGTACGTTTCCGGAATTGCTGCGGCCTTAGTATTGATGTTCAGTATTTTTATAAATCAGGATGAGCAAAGTTTAAATGATCTTGATTATGAATTGGTTGAAGATTATATCTTAGAGCAAAATATAAGTTCTTATGAGTTAGCCGCATTATTAACAGAAGATGAATTATCTGAGGTTAATTCAGAAATTATGGGCGAAGCTTTTGGTGATGAGGCATTAGAAGATTACATCATAGAAAACATAGATTTAGAACATATCATTGAACAATAAAAAAAAAGTAATGAAAAAAATAATTATCCCTATTATAATGCTATTGATGTGCTTTTCAGCTTGGTCTCAAAATGACAGGCAAATGAATGAACGCATCAAAGCTCAAAAGGTAGCCTTTATTACAGAACGCCTTGATCTTACTTCAAAGGAAGCGCAACAATTTTGGCCTATTTATAATGCTTATGAAGACAAGATCGATGAGATGCGCAAAAATGACCTCAAAGAGGTTCGTCAAGCCATGCGAAAAGGTAATTTGTCTAAAGAAGAAGCCCAACGTTTATTAGATCAATTCATGTCGGTTGAAAATCGTATGCATGAAGCAAAGAATCAACTTGTAGAAGATCTATCAAACGTTATTCCACCGCAAAAGATCATACAATTAAAAGTATCAGAAGATGCCTTTAACAGGCGCTTGATGGAAATTCTACAAGAGCGGAAGAAGAAAATGCAACAAGCACGTGACAATCGCAATAATAGAAACTTACCATAATTAAAGAGGCCATGTGCCTCTTTTTTTATTCTCTAAATAGCAATTTACTTACCTTTCCTTTACCAGCGGCATAAGCTATACTGTCATTTAAAAACCGAATAGTGTAAAAGCCTTCATCGCTCAGGTGTTTCCAACGTTTTCCACCATCCCTGCTATAATCAATACCCTTGAAACCCACAGCAACCAATTCCTGTCCGTGACCATTAGGAACATATTGAATACAACTCCTATATCCAGGGTCTTTACCTGCACCTACAATTGTCCACGTTTTTCCACCATCTTCGGTTCTAATTTTATTCGCCATATTGTCATCTGGATTGGTATAATCGCCTCCTATCGCGAAGCCATATAAGTCATCATAAAAGTCGATAGAATACATGCCAGTTGTTTCCTTACCTTGTACAATGGGTGTCTCATAAACCGTCCAGGAATGTCCTTTATCTGCCGAAAACAATATTCTACTCACCTTCCCTCCTGTTGCTACCCAAGTATGATCACCCACTATGGCAATATTGGTATCGCTAGCCGCAAAGGCGGCTTCACCATCAATTGCCTTTGGAAGTTTATCACAGGGCAGCTTTTCCCAATTTTCGCCAGCGTCACGTGTGATTAAAATACTCATACAGCCATCTGTTGGGTCGCCAATGGCCAGGCCTTCATTTTTATTCCAAAAGGCCATGGCATCATAAAAAGCCTTCGGATGGTTGTCGCGATAAACAATTTTATTCTTTTCTAGATCGGCGTCTAATTTATAGATCAATGCTGGCGAACCAATGGTGATTCCGAAGCCATTATTATAACTTGCTGCCAAGGCCCGAAAATTTGGACGGATTGAATCAGTCTTAAGATCAACCATATGGATGCCAAATTCTGAATCGTCAAAAGACGAAACAAAAGCACTGGAAAATATGGAACCAAACCTACCATCTGATGTTAAAAATATACATGCATTATCGCGATCAGTGAGTTGTACAATTTCAATAGCTCTAACATTTAAAGTGGAATCTTGTACAATAGTTTCAATACTGACAGAATTAATATTTCGGGTCTTAATACTTGAACCTGGAGCATTACAAAATAATATCGAACATATGAGATACAATAGTGGTCTTAGCATTTGATCAAATTTTCACTAAAAATAATTATTTAAACGTACCTTTGCACCCTCATTAAAAAATAAATGCGCTTACATAAAAATCTTTGTTTTGCTGTCATTGACGGATTGCATCTCATTTTCAATGAAGGTGAATATGCCGATAAGGTCATACAGAAACTTTTAAAACGCGATAAACGCTGGGGCAGCCGCGATCGCGGATTTATTGCAGAAACAGTTTATAGCATCGTGAGATACAAACGTCTCTATGCTGAAATCGCTGATGTCAAGGACCCTTTTGACCGTGATAATTTATGGCGAATATTTGCTGTATGGGCCACTTTAAAGGGAATTAAACTACCCGATTGGAAATACTTTACAAGTACACCAACAAGAAAGATCAAAGGACGATTTGATGAATTATCAAAAATTAGAAAATTCAGAGAATCGATCCCTGATTGGATTGACGACATTGGCTCTCAAGAACTTGGTGACGATCTTTGGACGAAAGAGATCGCCGCGCAAAATCAGCAAGCCGATGTTATTTTAAGGACCAATACACTTAAGATCAACAAAAAGGAGCTACAAAAAGAATTAGAAGCTGTCAATATTGAAACTGAATTCGTTAATAATCATGCTTCGGCATTAAAATTAAGAGAACGTGCTAATGTATTTCAAACAGAAGCTTTTAAAAAAGGTTTTTTTGAAGTACAAGATGCTTCTTCTCAATTGGTGGCTGAATTTTTAGATGTTAAGCCAGGTATGAAAGTTGTTGATACTTGTGCAGGTGCTGGCGGAAAAACACTTCATCTTGCAGCACTCATGGAAAATAAAGGACAGATCATTGCCATGGATATCTATGAGAGTAAGCTCAAAAAATTGAAAATAAGAGCCCGACGCAATGGTGCCCATAATATTGAAATGAAGGTGATCGATTCGACTAAGCCCATTAAAAAATTACACAATAAGGCCGATCGTGTCCTAATTGATGCACCATGTTCAGGCCTGGGTGTACTGCGAAGAAATCCAGATGCAAAATGGAAATTGGAACCTGAATTTATTGACACTATTAGAGAGGTTCAGAAAGAGATACTTCAAAGCTATTCTAAAATGGTTAAACCAGGTGGGAAGTTGGTCTACGCTACGTGCTCAGTTTTACCTTCGGAAAACGAAGATCAAGTAAAAAACTTTTTAAATTCAGATTTCGGAAAAGAGTTTACCTTTGTAAAACAAAAAAATATTTTTGCTCATAAATCCGGTTTCGATGGTTTTTATATGGCATTATTAGAGAGAAAATAAGAAATGATATGAAGAAAATCTACATCCTAATCTTACTGATATCTAGTTTATGTTACTCACAACCTCCTGCTGGTTATTACGACTCGGCTACTTCTTCTGGATTTACCCTAAAAACACAATTAAAAGAGATCATAAACGATTCAAATGACGGGTTAACCACTGAATATCTGCATACGAATCAAGGTTATGATAACTTGTTTACTGGTTACGTTGCTACAGATTCGGATAGCTATTATGAAAATGACGGAACTGTTTTAGATATCTATTCTGAAAGGCCTGCAACTGTAGATGCTTACAATTATAATCATGGTGTTAATCAATGTGGAAATACTGCTGCTGAAGGCACCTGTTATAATAGAGAACATATTTTTCCGCAAGGGTTTTATAGTGAACAGGAACCTATGCGATCAGATATTCATCATGTCATCCCAACTGATGGTTTTGTAAATAACGGAAGGGGAAATCTTCCTTTTGGTGTTGTAACCTCGGTTGACGACACTTATAGCAATGGCTCAAGACGTGGTGGTGGTAACAACTATGGTTATACAGGAAATGTTTTTGAACCTATCGATGAATTCAAAGGTGACGTGGCAAGAATGATGCTATATTTTGCGGTACGCTATGAAGATAATTGGAATGATACCGGATGGGATAGTCCAACAACAACAAATAATCCCTTAAATGGCACCAGTGATCAATATTATGATACCTGGTTTGTGAGTTTACTATTAGATTGGCATAATTCAGATCCTGTTTCTCAACGTGAGATCGACCGAAACAATGCAGCATTTACCTATCAAAATAATAGAAACCCTTTTATCGATGTTCCAGATTATGCTAATGCTATTTGGAATCCGTCTAGTGATACGGAAGCGCCTTCGGCACCAACAAATTTATTAGCTTCAAATCCATCTGCGAGTACAATAGACCTTAGCTGGGATGCCTCAACTGATAATGTTGGAGTGACCTCATATGATATTTACGTAGATGGTGTAAACACTTTCAATTCGGTGGCTACCTCATTCACTGCCTTTGGGCTCGTTGGCAATACCAACTATTGCTTTACCGTATATGCTAGAGATGCTGCAAATAACATTTCTACAGTCAGCAATACATCTTGTGAAACAACAACCGGTGGTGGTGGATCAACCACTGACCTTTTCTTTTCAGAATATATTGAAGGCACTTCAAATAATAAAATTTTAGAGATCGCCAATTTTACGGGAGCCACAGTGAATTTAGCTTCACATACCATCAAATTAAGTGCAAACGGCAATGCCAGTTGGCAAACAACGTACAGTTTCCCAGTTAATGCTGAAATTTTGGATGGTGATGTTTATGTTGTTGCTAATGGAGGCGCGACGGTTTGTAGCGCAGAATATGATGATCTTAATAATGCCATCACAAGTTTTAATGGTAATGATGCACTAGGATTGTTTAAAAACGATATCATAATTGACGCATTAGGCACCTTGGGAGACACTCAGATATATGCACAAAATACGACGCTTGTTAGACGACCTGAAGTTGTTAATCCGAATACCTCGTATTCGCCTTCTGAATGGATGACATTTACTTCTGACACATGTGATGATCTTGGCACCCACAATCAAACACTTGGAACCGAGTCTTTGAGTCCATCTAAGGTAAAATTTTATCCAAATCCAGTGAAAGGAAATACGTTGATGTTTTCAATTTCCGAACAGGCCGAGATCAAAATCTATGATATTTTAGGCAAACCGGTGATAACGGATATTGTGTATCCAAATGCATCTTATCTTGTTGTCACTAGTTTAGAAAAAGGCATCTACTTAATGCAAATTAAAATGCGGAATAGGATTGTAACAAAGAAATTAATTCGCCAATAAGAAAAAATGAAGAGCGACCATTTGGTCGCTTTTTTTTATGTTTAAAACATCGTGAATAACTCCTGAAATATCCTTGTATTTTTTTAAATAAATACTAGCAAATGACCTAAATTTGTTCTTTTAAAATTTGAAACTAAATGATCCATTTCTTTGGAAACGTAAACAGCACAGTTTATGCTGTTCAAACAGCAGAAGAATTAGCAGAAGAAACCAATTCAAAATTAACATGGCTTTTTGGAAATGAACCAAAGATAGAACAAGCATCACTCGATGCTTTTTTTGTTGGTCCAAGAGCAGCCATGATCACACCTTGGAGTACAAACGCTGTTGAAATAACCCAAAACATGGGAATAAAAGGGATCATAAGAATTGAAGAGTTCGAAGCTGTTAATCCCGACTTTTCTGAATTCGATCCTATGATTTCTCAGAAATATAAAGGGCTTGATCAATACATATTTCAAATTGATATCCAACCCGAACCGATTTTAGATATTTCGGATATAGCTGCCTACAATCAGCAAGAAGGATTAGCCTTAAGCGATGAAGAAGTGTCGTACCTTGAATCCGTCTCAAAAAAAATTGGTCGTCCACTCACCGATTCGGAAGTTTTCGGATTTTCACAAGTTAACTCAGAGCATTGTCGGCATAAAATCTTCAATGGCACCTTCATTATTGATGGGGTTGAAAAACAGATGTCATTATTTAAATTGATCAAAGAAACTTCGAAGCAAAATCCGAATACAATTGTTTCGGCATATAAAGATAATGTGGCATTTATAAAAGGCCCTAAAGTGGAGCAATTTGCACCAAAACGCGCAGACATTCCTGATTTCTATACCAAGACAACTTTCAATTCGGTGATCTCATTAAAAGCTGAAACCCATAATTTTCCAACAACAGTTGAGCCCTTCAATGGTGCAGCTACAGGTTCTGGTGGTGAGATAAGAGATAGATTAGCTGGTGGTAAAGGAAGTCTTCCACTAGCTGGAACTGCAGTGTATATGACCTCTTATTCAAGGCTTGAACAGGAGCGTCCGTGGGAAAATGCGATGCCAGAACGCCCTTGGTTATATCAAAAGCCTATGGACATCTTAATTAAAGCCAGTAATGGAGCATCCGATTTTGGTAATAAGTTTGGGCAGCCACTTATTTGTGGTTCTGTACTCACCTTTGAGCATGAAGAAAATGACCGGAAACTTGGCTATGACAAGGTGATCATGCAGGCTGGTGGCATTGGATATGGCAAAGAAAAGCAAGCAAAAAAGGGAACACCTAAAAAAGGTGATGATATTGTCATTCTTGGTGGCGATAATTACCGCATTGGTATGGGAGGCGCAGCGGTTTCTTCGGCAGATACCGGTGAATTTGCAAGCGGAATTGAGTTGAATGCTGTACAACGTTCAAATCCAGAAATGCAAAAGCGTGCTGCAAACGCCATTCGCGGGATGGTTGAAAGTGAAGAAAATTTTATTGTTTCCATACATGACCATGGGGCTGGAGGACATTTAAATTGTCTTTCAGAACTTGTTGAAGAAACTGGAGGACAAATACAGTTAGATGCATTACCAGTTGGCGATCCAACGCTTTCTAATAAAGAAATTATCGGCAATGAATCTCAAGAACGTATGGGGTTGGTCATTGCCAAAGAGCATACCAATTACCTTCAAAAAATAGCTGAAAGAGAGCGTGCTCCAATGTATAAAGTTGGTGCAGTTACAGGTGACCATAGATTTTCCTTCACATCAAAAAACTCAGGAAATTCACCAATGGATCTGGCATTGGAAGATATGTTCGGAAGTTCTCCAAAGACTGTAATGAATGATCATACTGTTTCTACAAAATATAGAGACCCAAACTATAACAACACGGATTTTTATGATTATCTAGATCAAGTCCTACAGTTAGAGGCCGTTGCTTGTAAAGACTGGCTCACCAATAAAGTAGACCGTTGTGTTGGAGGCCTAGTTGCAAAGCAACAATGCGCAGGACCACTTCAACTACCGCTAAATAATTGTGGTGTCATGGCCTTAGATTTTAATGGAAAATACGGCATTGCAACCTCAATCGGACATTCACCGATCTCTGGATTAGTTGATCCTATAGCTGGAAGCCGCAATAGTATAACTGAAGCTTTGACAAATATCATTTGGGCACCATTGCATGACGGACTCAAAAGCATTTCGCTATCTGCAAACTGGATGTGGCCCTGTAAAAATGAAGGTGAGGATGCAAGATTATATAAGGCAGTACAAGCTGTTTCAGAGTACGCTATTGAACTTGGCATAAACGTTCCAACAGGAAAGGACTCCTTATCGATGAAACAAAAATATGCCGATGAAGATGTGATCTCGCCAGGAACCGTCGTTATTTCGGCTGCAGCACATTGCAAGAATATCACCAAAGTTGTTGAGCCCGTTTTTAAAGCAAATGGAGGGTCAATTTATTATATCAATATCTCTCAAGATAACTATAAATTAGGAGGAAGTTCATTTGCACAGGTTAGAAATTCAATTGGATCACAAACGCCAAATGTCACCAATTCTGACTATGTTAAATCAGTTTTCAATACAATTCAGAACTTGATTATTGATGAGAAAATTACTGCAGGTCATGATGTTGCCTCTGGCGGGTTGATCACAACTTTATTAGAGCTATGTTTTGCGAGTGTTGATATTGGTGCTGAGATCGATCTTTCTGAATTAGGTGAAAAAGATGCTCTGAAACTTCTGTTTTCAGAAAATGCAGGACTGGTCATTCAAGCTGAAGATTCAAGTTTCGAAACCGCAATGAATAAAGCCAACCTAGAGTTCTTTAAAATTGGATCGGTAACAAATTCAGATGTTTTAGGCGTGATTAATAACAATGAAGTTTTTACGATGACCATATCTCGTTTGCGAGACGTTTGGTACAAGACTTCAGTTTTGTTAGATGAAAAGCAAACTGCCAATGATCTCGCTCAGGAGAGATTCAGAAATTATAAATCGCAGCCCTTACGTTTTAAATTTCCATCTCAGTTCGATGGAAAACTTCCAAAGATAGATACTTCAAAGCCTCGTCCTAAAGCCGCAGTGCTCAGAGAAAAAGGCAGTAACAGTGAACGTGAATTGGCCAATGCCATGTACTTGGCAGGATTTGACGTAAAAGATGTTCATATGACCGATCTTATTTCTGGTCGTGAAACGCTTGACGATATTAAATTCATTGGTGCCGTTGGAGGCTTTAGCAATAGTGATGTTCTAGGATCGGCCAAAGGATGGGCAGGTGCATTTCTCTACAATCCGAAGGCTAACTTGGCCTTGAAGAAATTTTTTGAGCGTAAAGACACCTTATCGATAGGCATTTGCAATGGGTGTCAACTATGGATGGAATTAGATCTAATCAATCCAGATCACGATGTTCATGGAAAAATGACCTATAACGATTCAAAAAAACATGAAAGCGCGTTCACTTCGGTTAAAATTCAAGAGAATAATTCGGTGATGCTTTCCAGCCTTGCAGGCACTACTTTAGGTGTTTGGATCAGTAATGGTGAAGGTAAATTCAATCTGCCGTATGCTGAAGATCGTTATCATCTTGTTGCAAAATATGGTTATGATTCTTATCCATCTAGTCCTAATGGTTCTGACTACAATACGGCCATGATGTGCGATGCAACTGGCAGGCATTTGGTGACAATGCCTCATATTGAGCGTTCAACCTTCCAATGGAATTGGGCGCATTATCCTGATGGTCGTCAAGATAAAGTTTCACCATGGTTAGAAGCTTTTGTTAATGCTAGACTTTGGATTGATAATTATTAAAAGATTATAATTATATTTCAGTTTAACTGTAACATTCCCAAATTTAGCTTGTCTTTTATATAATCACACTAAAAAAAACGACCATTATGAAAACCAACCCATTTGTCAGACGATCGGGAGTATTCGCTCTTTTAATCACGTTCCTGTTCACAACGCATAGTATTGCCCAAAAAACCGTAAACGCTTCAGATATCGCTCAAGATATCAAATCTGGAAAATCCATTTCCTATGAGAATGTTACCATTATTGGAGATCTTGATATGACCTTCATGAATGAAAAAATATCTGAACTTCCAGCCAAAAAACGATGGTACAAAAATGGAGGAAGCAATGCAGTTGAAGAACAAATAGAAGTGAAAATCTCATTTGTAAATTGTGTTTTCGAAAATAATGTATATGCCTATTATCATGATGAAGAAAGCGAGTATACCTTTATCGCACATTTTGAAAATGATGTCACATTTAAAGGATGTACGTTCAAAGAAAACGCCATGTTTAAATATTCAGATTTTGAACAATCAGCCAATTTTAAAGGCTCAAAATTTCATGGTAAAACAACCTTTAAGTATGCTACTTTTGACGAAAATGTAAGCTTTGCAGATACTAACTTTGAAGAATTGGCGATATTTAAGTATACGAAATTCAAAGAGGGTGTTTCCTTTAATAATGCAACTTTTGAAGATACTCTGGATATAAAATATGTTGAAGTCAATGGCGATTTCAATATTGACAATATGACGGTAGAGAAAAATATCGATTCGAAATATTCAGATATTAACGGTAAAGGATTTGCTAAGTTCTTATTAGACAACAGGAACTA
This sequence comes from Flavobacteriaceae bacterium, assembly GCA_013001285.1. Lineage (GTDB taxonomy): Bacteria > Bacteroidota > Bacteroidia > Flavobacteriales > Flavobacteriaceae > JABDMU01. The sequence goes on along the minus strand of JABDMU010000031.1, from coordinate 15,305 downwards.
AGAGCGCTAAAGGATCATTCGCATTAGAACGCAAGAAAATTGTTATCTTTAACATCAAAATTTTGTTGATGAAAAAGATACTTACTCTACTTTTTATTTTACTATGTTATTTTTCATTTGCTCAGGAAATTCAGGAACTATATCAACGAGCTAAAATTAGTTACACCGGGATATCAGACCTTATTCAATTAAGTGAATTAGATATTCCTATTGATCATGGTGTTCATAAACCAGGACATTTTATCATTTCTGAATTTTCGCAATCTGAGCTAGAACGTGCTAGAACTGCTGGTTATTCTGTAGAGATCCTTATTTACGATCTTAAGGCAAAATTTCTTGAAGAAAATAGACATCCACTTGGTTCAACTCGAAATCCTTCCTGTTTAACTGGTAATGAAACCTACAATACACCGTCAAATTTCCAATTGGGAACAATGGGCGGTTATTTGACCTATCAAGAGCTTTTAGATGAATTGGATGAAATGGCCAGTCTGTATCCAAATCTAATCACAACAAAGGCTAACATCAGCACGTTTTTAACCGAGGGACAAGCTGATAATTCTACCTCACCTCCTATTGGTGGTAACGGTATAAAATGGGTGAAAATCAGTGACAATCCAAATAGTAATGCCGAAGGAGAAGCTCAAATATTATATACTTCAATTCACCATGCTCGTGAACCGTCAACTTTATCTCAACTTGTCTTTTATATGTGGTATTTATTGGAGAATTACGCCACAGATCCAGAGGTTCAAAGTATTGTAGATAATACTGAACTTTATTTTATTCCAGTGGTTAATCCCGACGGTTATCTCTACAACGAGAAAATCGATCCCAATGGTGGTGGCTTTTGGAGAAAGAATAGATACAACGGCCATGGGGTTGATAATAACAGAAATTATAATTATCACATCAATGGCGATGCCAATAACGGATCATGGGGAGGTCCTGGTTCATCTGGCAATACCAACTCTGAAATCTATCGTGGTAATGCTCCCTTTTCTGAAATTGAAAACCAAGCTGTAAAATGGTTCGTAGAACAACATAATTTTGTCATTGCTTTAAATAATCACAGTTTCGGCCAATTACTTTATTTTCCTTTTGGCTATGCTGATGTAGCTACTCCTGATGAAGCGCTATATCAAAGTTTAACTGGTGAACTCGTTTCAAGAAATGGCTATAATGCCTTACGTGATTTTCCATTTTCTGGAGATAGTGATGATTTTATGTATGGAACGGTTGGAACTCATTCTAAGATATTTGCTATGACTACTGAAGTTGGCAACAGCTTTTGGCCGGCTTCAAATCAAATTGAAAATCTATGTAAAGACATGATGTATTTAAATTTAACTGCGGCTAATATGGTTAACAATTTTGCAACGCTTAATGATAATACACCAACCTTCATCACATCAACCACGGCTTCGGCAGCATATACTATTAAAAGATTAGGGTTAGCAGATCCAGCAAATTTTACGGTTAGTGTCAATCCTATTTCAACCAATATCGTGTCTGTTGGTGCTCCAAATACTCATAATAACCTTAATTATGCCGAAGAAATATCTAGCGCGATTACCATTAATTTAAATAATAACATCAGCACTGGTGAGCAAATTGAATATGAACTGATCATCAATAACGGTGTTTTCGATAAATCTGTTATGGTATCAAAAGTATTTGGTCAACCAACAATTGCCTTAGATGACCTTGGTAATGACACTTCAAATTGGTCGACTTCCGGGTGGTTTACAACATCTGAAGATTTTGTGTCAGCCTCAACCTCAATTACCGATTCTCCTAATTCCAATTATTCAAGTAATGAAAACAGTGCCATTACTTTGTTAAATGCTATTGACCTGACCGGTTTAATTGATGCTAACCTCACCTTCCAGGCCAAATGGAATATAGAAAACAATTTTGATTATGTCCAAATTGAAGTTTCTACTAATAATGGCTCCAGTTGGATACCCCAATGTGGAAAGTATACCAACACCGGTGTCCCTAATCAGAATGGCGCAAACAACGAACCTGTTTATGATGGTGTACAAAATGATTGGGTATTAGAAACTATTGAGCTCAGTGATTATATTGACCAATCCATTTTAATCCGATTTAGAATTGTATCTGATGGAGTTGTGGAAGAAGACGGTTTTTATTTCGATGACCTAAAGATCAATATCCTTGAAAACAATCTCGGTATTGAAGACTTTATTATCAATAACTTCAAGATCTTTCCAAATCCAACTGAAAATATTTTGAACATTCAAAGTTCCCTTCAGGATTACGATATCGAAATTCGAAATATCCAAGGGCAATTGATTTTAAATCGGTCACTTGTGCAAGGTTCCATGCAATTAGATTACTCAAAATATGCTAGCGGCATGTACCTATTGAACATTAAATCGGCTGGAAAATCTCGAACATTTAAGATCATAAAACAATAAAGTTGCCTCTAGAATCTATTTCACGAATTGGCTTAGTTTGTTTATGCTGTTTTATTTTATAATTTGCAGAATCCTAAAAACAATGAAATGCCTGTAGCTATTACTCGAATTTTTGACTTCCCCTATTATCAACTTGAAAAATATAATCTTGATAAGGCATTTACGACCAAATATAATGGAGAATGGAAATCAATTTCGACAAAAACCTACATTAATAAGGCGAATGCGATAAGTCGCGGACTTCTCAGACTGGGTGTTCAACCTGGTGATAAAGTTGCTGTTATTTCTACAACGAATAGAACTGAATGGAATGTAGTCGATATCGGCATCCTACAAATTGGTGCCCAAAATGTGCCAATATATCCAACCATATGCAAGGAAGACTATGAGTATATTCTTAATCATTCAGAATCTACATATTGTTTTGTTTCAGATACTGGAATTCTAGAAAAGTTGAATGCCATAAAGCAAAATACTCAGCTTAAAAACATCTATACTTTTGAAGATATTCAAGGTGAAAAAAGTTGGAAAGACGTTTTAAAATTAGGTGAAGACGAATCCAATCAGAATGACGTTGAACAACGTAAGTCCCAGGTTAAACCATCAGATCTTGCTACACTTATTTATACTTCTGGAACAACTGGAAAGCCTAAAGGGGTGATGCTGTCTCATCATAATTTGGTTTCCAATGTGATCGATAGTGAAAAGCGGGTACCACTAAATTATGGCAAAGCAAAAGCATTGAGTTTTCTTCCAGTATGTCATGTTTTCGAGCGCATGATCCTATATTTATATCAGTATTGTGGTGTAGAGATACATTTTGCTGAATCTATAGAAACCATCAGTGATAATCTAAAGGAGGTTCAGCCGCATGTCATGACCGCTGTACCAAGATTATATGAAAAAGTATATGACAAGATCTATGCTAAAGGCGCAGACCTCTCAGGAATCAAGAAAATACTGTTCTATTGGGCTATTAAACTAGGTTTGAAGTATGAACCATATGGTGCAAACGGATGGTGGTACGAGAAAAAGTTAGGACTTGCAAGAAAACTCATTTTTAGTAAATGGAAAGCTGGTCTTGGCGGTAATCTTGAACTTATGGTTTCTGGCAGTGCACCTTTACAAGCACGTTTAGCGCGTGTATTCGCTGCTGCAGAAATGCCGATTATGGAAGGCTACGGACTTACAGAAACGTCACCTGTGACTTCAGTAAATGATCAGCGTAATGGTGGTTTTAAAATTGGAACTGTAGGTCGAGTAATCGATAATGTTGAAGTTAAAATTGCCGAAGATGGTGAGATCCTTATCAAAGGACCAAACGTCATGTTGGGTTATTTCAAAGATGAAGAAAAAACCAAAAGCGTCATGACTGGCGAATACTTTCATACAGGTGATAAAGGAGAGATCGACGCTGATGGATTTTTAAAGATCACCGGACGAAAAAAAGAAATGTTCAAAACTTCCGGCGGAAAATATGTCATCCCAACACTTCTCGAAAACCAATTGAAACAATCTCGTTTCATTGAACAGGTTATGGTTGTTGGTGAAGGTGAGAAAATGCCTGCAGCTATTATTCAACCAAATTTTGAGTTTATCAGAGATTGGATTGAACGCAAAGAGAAAAAAGTGGGCACTACAGATGCAGAGATCGCTTCTTCCGAAATTATCATAAAACGTATTCAGCGTGAAGTAAATGATTGTAATGAGAAATTTGGGAAATGGGAACAGATCAAACGCTTCGAACTCACTCCTGAGGTCTGGAGTATTGATAGCGGACATCTCACCCCAACTATGAAAATGAAGCGTGACATCATCAAACAGATCTATAAAGAGCTTTATAATAAGATCTATACTTCTTAAAAACATCATCCCTTCCATTTTTTCAATAATAGCTTAACGGAATTTTGATAATTTATTATGCACGCATAATAAATTTTTGTATCTTTGAGATCTATAATTAGGTATGAAAGATAAAACCATAGATTACGTGCTCCGAACTACATGGCTCGCTGTACAAAAAATGTATAATGAAGAAGCCTCAAAATTTGAGAGTACAATGGCTACTGGCTTTGCACTTCTAAATATTGATAAAGATAATGGAACACCATCTACTTCTTTAGGACCTAAAATGGGAATGGAAGCAACCAGTCTTTCACGAATTCTTAAGAGCATGGAAGAACGCGGATTGATTGAACGAAAACCAAACCCTGACGATGGAAGAGGTGTTCTGATTCATCTCACGCCATTTGGACGTGAAAAAAGAGAATATTCACGTGAGCGCGTGCTTCGATTTAATGAAACTGTTCGTAAAGAGGTTTCTGAAGAACAATTAGAACATTTTTATGAAGTAGCAGAAGTTATCAATGAGCTTATCTCAAATAAAAAAATATACAACCAAAAGGAACGCATTAATAAATAATAATGAGTAAACGTAGAATAAACAAAATAGCCGTCATTGGTTCTGGGATCATGGGAAGCGGTATTGCTTGCCATTTTGCTAATATTGGTGTAGATGTCCTCTTACTGGATATCGTGCCACGAGAACTTAATGACAAGGAAAAAGCTAAGGGACTTAGCTTAGAAGATAAGGTAGTTAGAAACCGATTGGTCAATGACTCTCTTAATGCAGCTTTAAAATCAAAACCCTCGCCTATTTACCATCAAAAATTTGCCAGTCGAATTTCTACTGGCAACCTCGAGGATGATATTTCAAAAGTGAAAGATGTAGACTGGATCATTGAAGTTGTTGTTGAACGACTCGATATTAAGAAAATGGTTTTCGAGAATTTAGAAAAGCACCGAACTCCCGGAACCTTGATCACGTCAAATACGTCAGGTATTCCAATCAAATTCATGAGTGAAGGCCGAAGTGAAGACTTTCAGAAGCATTTTTGCGGCACCCACTTTTTTAATCCTGCGCGCTATTTAAAACTGTTCGAGATTATTCCAGGACCTAAAACCTCAAAAGAAGTACTGGAATTTCTTAATATTTATGGCGAGAAGTTCTTAGGAAAAACCTCAGTTGTGGCAAAAGATACACCTGCCTTTATTGGTAACCGCATCGGGATCTTCAGTATCATGAGTCTTTTTCATGCAGTGAAAGAAATGGATCTTACCATTGAAGAGGTCGATAAACTATCAGGCCCAGTAATAGGAAGACCTAAGTCTGCAACCTTCAGAACTGTTGATGTTGTTGGATTAGACACACTTGTTCATGTCGCTAATGGCATTGCAGAGAATTGTAAGGATGATGAACGTCTTGAACTCTTCAAATTACCAGACTTTATTAATACCATGGTTGAAAATAAATGGCTGGGAAGTAAGACGGGTCAAGGATTTTATAAGAAAAACGTGTCAAGCGATGGCAAAAAAGAGATCCTATCACTAGATCTAAATACGCTTGAATATCGTTCAGCTCAAAAAGCCAAGTTTGCAACTCTTGAATTGACCAAAACCATCGATAAGGTAGCCGACCGATTTAAAGTGCTTGTTGCTGGAAAAGATAAAGCTGGTGAATTTTATAGAAAAACCCTTTCTTCTTTATTTGCTTATGTGTCTCATCGTATTCCTGAAATTACCGACGAGCTTTATAAAATAGATGATGCCATGAAGGCCGGTTTTGGCTGGGAACACGGACCTTTCCAAATTTGGGATGCAATAGGTGTTGAAGAGGGAATAAAAATGATGAAAGCCGAAGGTTTAGCACCAGCAACCTGGGTGAGCGAGATGTTATCAAGTGGGAGTTCTGGTTTTTACTCGGTAAAGGACGGATCTACATACGCTTATGACATTCCAAAGAAATCTCAGGAAAAAATACCAGGTCAAGATGCCTTTATTATCCTAGATAACATTAGAAAATCGAATGAGGTTTACAAAAATTCTGGCGTTGTTGTTGAAGATCTTGGCGATGGCATCCTTAATGTCGAGTTTCAATCTAAAATGAACACAATCGGCGGCGATGTCTTAACAGGACTTAATAAAGCCATCGATATTGCGGAAAAGGATTTTGACGGTTTAGTTGTAGGTAACCAAGCTGCGAATTTCTCGGTTGGTGCCAACATAGGAATGATCTTTATGATGGCTGTTGAGCAAGAATATGACGAACTCAATATGGCTATCAAATATTTTCAAGATAGTATGATGCGTATGCGCTATTCATCAATTCCTACGGTATCAGCACCTCACGGTATGACTTTAGGTGGTGGTTGTGAATTATCAATGCATGCTGACAAGGTTGTTGCAGCAGCCGAAACTTATATCGGATTAGTTGAATTTGGTGTTGGCGTTATACCTGGTGGTGGCGGTTCTAAAGAAATGGCATTGAGAGCGGCAGATACTTTTAAGAAAAATGATATTGAATTGAATGTTCTACAAGAATATTTCTTAACTATTGGAATGGCCAAAGTAGCGACATCTGCATACGAAGCCTTTGATCTTGGTGTACTACAAAAAGGTAAAGATATCGTGGTTGTCAATAAAGACAGACAAATTGGAATAGCGAAGTCACATGCGAAGCTTATGGCAGAACAGGGCTATACTAAGCCAGTTAAGCGAAAGGATATTAAAGTCCTAGGAAAACAAGCTCTAGGCATGTTCTTAGTTGGAACAGACGCTATGGAAGACAGCAACTATATCAGTGCACATGATCATAAAATAGCGAATAAACTTGCCTATGTCATGGCTGGTGGTGATCTCTCAGAACCTACCTTGGTTTCCGAGCAGTACCTACTAGACCTGGAAAGAGAAGCTTTCCTTAGTTTATGTACCGAACGCAAAACTTTAGAACGCATTCAACACATGTTAAAAACTGGTAAACCTTTAAGAAACTAAACAATGAAAACAGCATATATAGTAAAAGCATATAGAACTGCAGTAGGAAAAGCACCAAAAGGGGTTTTCCGATTCAAAAGAACAGATGAATTGGCTGCGGAGACCATAGCACACATGATGAAGGAATTACCTCAGCTTGAAAAAACTCGTATTGATGATGTGATCGTAGGAAACGCCATGCCAGAAGGATCACAAGGTCTGAATATGGCCCGATTGATTTCTTTAATGGGATTAGATATCGTTGATGTTCCTGGTGTAACGGTCAACAGATTTTGTTCTTCAGGTATTGAAACAATTGGAATTGCTACTGCCAAAATTCAAGCAGGAATGGCCGACTGCATCATAGCAGGTGGTGCCGAAAGTATGAGTGCGGTACCTATGACAGGTTACAAAACCGATCTTAATTATGATGTCATTAGTTCTGGACATGAAGACTACTATTGGGGTATGGGAAATACAGCCGAAGCCGTAGCTAATGAATTCAATGTTTCAAGGGAAGATCAAGATGAATTCGCCTACCATTCTCATATGAAAGCTCTTCGCGCCCAAGCTGAAGACAGATTTCAAGATCAAATTGTTCCTATTACAGTTGACCAAACTTACGTTGACGAAAACGGTAAAAAAGCAAAACGCTCATATACAGTGACCAAGGATGAAGGCCCAAGAAAAGGTACCAGCCTGGAAGCTTTAGCTAAATTAAGACCTGTTTTTGCGGCAGGAGGAAGTGTAACTGCTGGAAACTCTTCACAAATGAGTGATGGCGCAGCATTTGTTTTGGTGATGAGTGAAGACCTTGTAAAAGAACTCAATTTAGAACCAATTGCAAGACTGGTCAATTATGCTGCGGCAGGAGTAGAACCACGTATTATGGGGATTGGCCCAGTTGCAGCTGTTCCAAAGGTACTTAAGCAGGCCGATTTAAAACAAGATGATATTTCATTAATCGAATTGAACGAGGCCTTCGCATCCCAGTCATTAGCCGTGATTAGAGAATTGGATCTTGATTCAAATATCGTAAATGTCAATGGTGGCGCAATTGCTTTAGGTCATCCATTAGGATGCACAGGTGCTAAATTGTCGGTGCAATTATTTGATGAAATGCGAAAACAAAATATGAAAGGAAAATATGGTATGGTAACCATGTGTGTGGGTACTGGTCAAGGTGCCGCTGGAATATTTGAATTTTTAAACTAATAAAAAAATAATACAATATATAATGGAAACAATTGAAAAAGACATTTTACGAGGTGGTCAATTCCTAGTAAAAGAATCGAATTGTGAGGATGTATTCACGCCTGAAGATTTTGATGAAGAACAACAAATGATGCGTGACTCGGTGATTGAATTCAACGACCGTGAGATCATTGCGAAACGTGATCGCTTTGAAGCAAAAGACTTCGCTTTAACTGAAGAAGTCATGACCAAAGCTGGAGAAATGGGCTTCTTAGGTGTGGCAGTACCTGAGGAATACGGTGGATTAGGAATGGGTTTTGTTTCTACAATGATCGTATGTGAATATATATCAAGCGGTACGGGATCATTTAGTACAGCTTTTGGTGCACACACTGGAATTGGTACCATGCCGATAACCCTTTATGGTACTGAAGAACAAAAATTAAAGTATGTTCCGAAATTAGCTACAGGAGAATGGTTTGGAGCCTACTGTCTCACTGAGCCGGGTGCAGGAAGTGATGCCAATTCTGGCAAAACGACTGCTGTACTTTCAGAGGATGGAAAAAGCTATAAGATCAATGGACAAAAAATGTGGATCTCAAACGCTGGATTTTGCAAGTTATTTATAGTTTTTGCTAGAATCGAGGATGATAAGAATATCACAGGATTTATCGTTGAAAATAACCCTGAGAATGGCATCACTTTAGGTGAAGAAGAACATAAACTGGGTATCCGAGCCTCTTCAACACGACAGGTATTCTTTAATGATACTGTTGTACCGGTTGAAAATATGCTCTCTGAACGTGGTAACGGATTCAAAATTGCAATGAATGCCTTAAATGTTGGCCGAATTAAATTGGCCGCTGCCTGTTTAGATTCTCAAAGACGTATTACAACACTTGGTGTTCAGTATGCTAATGAAAGAAAACAGTTTAAGACTCGTATTTCTGATTTTGGTGCAATCAAGGTTAAAATTGCCGAAATGGCAACAAGCCTATATGCTGGTGAATCGGCGAGTTATCGCGCTGCTAAAAATATTGAAGATCGGATTGCCTTGAGACAAGCTTCGGGTAATTCGCACCAAGAAGCAGAATTAAAAGGTGTTGAAGAATATGCTATTGAATGTTCTATTTTAAAGGTTGCTGTTTCTGAAGATGTTCAGAATTGTGCCGACGAAGGTATCCAAATTTTTGGTGGAATGGGCTTCTCGGAAGAGACACCCATGGAAGCCGCTTGGCGTGATGCAAGAATTGCGCGTATCTATGAAGGCACTAACGAAATTAACCGAATGCTCTCCGTTGGCATGTTGGTAAAAAAGGCTATGAAAGGTCATGTCGACCTTCTTGGTCCGGCCATGAAAGTCCAGGAAGAACTTATGGGCATTCCTTCATTTGATACTCCAGATTTTTCTGAATTATTCTCAGAAGAGAAAACCATGATCGCTAAATTGAAAAAGGTGTTTTTAATGGTTGCTGGTGCAGCAGTTCAAAAATATGGTCCACAGTTGGAAGAACATCAGCAATTGTTAATTGCTGCAAGTGATATTCTTATAGAGATCTATTTAGCCGAATCTGCAGTATTAAGAGCTGAAAAAAACGCGAAACGATTTGGAGAAGATGCTCAAGAAGGCCAGATTGCCATGGCAAAATTATATCTGTATCATGCTGTAGAGATCGTTGAAAAGAATGGTAAAGAAGCCATTATCTCATTTGCCGAAGGTGATGAACAACGTATGATGCTTATGGGACTTAAACGATTTACAAAATATGTGAATTATCCAGATATCGTTGATCTCAGAAAGGTCATCGCCGAAAAAGTTAAGGCTGAAAATAAATATTGCTTCTAACAGTATAAGAAGTTTAGTGGAAACAAAAAGCCATTTTCAATTAAGAAAATGGCTTTTTTAATAAAACTTAACGACCCCTTTAAGTTTACTTTACAAGAACCTTCTTTGAGATGGTTCCTTGTGGTGTTTTGACTTTAATTATATACGTTCCAGTACTAAGTCCAGACACCCTATATTCTGAATAATTTTTTTCTTCAATGTTGATGGATGAGAAAACCGATTGACCTAAGATATTGATCATTGACAGACCATCAATTTTTTTGTTGGTTGGATTTGTGATCACAATACTTTCGATTTTATTAGAATAATGAACATCAAAAAGTTCAAGTTCATTTTCTGAATTCCCTAAAGTTTCCTGTTCTCCAAAGGTGATCTCAAAACGATCTAAATAAGAACCGGCTGTTAAAAACACAGTATATTCACTTATTCTAAGGTCATGATAAATGTTCAATGCTTTGTCATGAATATATATATCGAGAGTTTCATCAACCTGTTCAAGTTCATCGATCATTATGCTGTTAAGCCCATCATTCTGAGTATGGATTCCTAGAGGGAGTACGGTTTGACCATTGATGTTATTTGTGCCTTGGATCACGTATTTTTCATTATCTATCATCCAATACATGTCATCCATTTGAGTTTCATATAAAACGCCATCATAACCCCAGTCAGCACCTTCTGTCGCATTGGGATCAACAGTAACTAATAACTGTCTGTGAATTTCATTGATGGAGTTTAATCCGATTCTTAATTTTGGTCTTGTATCTTCACTAGTTTCAGATCCATCATCAAAATTTCGTCCAGGTATAAAGTTTTCTCCATTTTCAGGATTAGCTTCCATAAATACGGAACTCACAGCTTCTTTTTGAAAGACACGTTGGCTATTATTGAAATTAATAGTGCCATCGGTTTGTCCGACAACAAAGAAACCTTGACTCACTGGGATATATCGTCCTGGTCTCTTGGTAGGCTTTCCTCCTGTACCTAAATTAGCATCATTTGTACCGAAAGAAGCTGCTGGAGTTCCACCTGATAAGTTATAAATGGCATAACCTCCCAGATAATCTGTCAAATTGTGAGATCCACCACCCCAATGCTCCCAAAAATATAAAGTTCCGGTTGTTGCACCGTCGCCATTATTTAATGGAGCATTGTCTAGTATAAATTGATGTGCATCAATTGCAGATGGATAAGGATTACCGACTAAATAATCATTGCCCCCATTGATTGTTAAATTTATATTGCCATTATTTGGTTTTCCGACAAATACATAGTTTTGTTCTTCTGAAATTGAACCAGAGCCTGGGCCTTTCATTGTAAAGCCCTCTCCTGCTTCTATAGTTCCTGTACTTCGAACATGTTGCCAAGACGAATAATCATCATCTAATTTATTAGCAAATTTCCAAATCCAATAATCGGCAATACTTACTGGATTTGTATTCATTCCGTCATACCCTGTTGTTAAAAAATTGACTTTTTGAGTACCATCAAAGAGCACATCTTTCGCAGTATAACCAATATTATTTATGGTAGCGTTCAATTTACTTACTGGAGATGACCAATAATTATAGGTGTACTGATCTGCTGTACCTTGTTGATCACGTTCTAATCTGCCAGAAGATGCAGGATCTAGTTCACTAAGCTCTGTTTGAATCAATTGTGATTCCCCTTGTAAATCAAGGACACCATCGAGTTTTAAATACCAGGAATTATATATACCAGAATCGTCTGTTACTTCTAATGTGTTTCCACTTTCAATAATTAGCCCGGCAGTTTTGTGATTTACACTTGTAGTCAAATCGCGTGAGACCACAATAATTGCATAATCAGAATGTTCATTCATAACATTCCAAACATCACCATGCAACCAATTGTTTTTATGGGTCCATTTATCGTTTCCACCACCACTACTCACCGTAATATAAGGCATAGGAGCCGTTCTATCTTGAACTGTGGTCATATTGAACAAAGCACCATCAATCCCACTATTTGAATAGTCAGTGGTCATTCCAGCACTAACCGCATCCATTTTATAATATAATTCTAAATCGCTCCACTGCAAGTCATCTATATCCTTCGGAATTACAGTACCCCTAACGGCACCATTGTTATTTTCAATTTCCTGAAAAATTTGCTGTCCAATTTGAGATTCAGATAAGGTCTTATTGTAAACACGACATTCGTAAATATCGCCTTCGAAGTAATTATTATCATTTTCAGAATTTCTTCCTATTTCAAAATCATGATTTGAATTCCACTCCGGTAAGCTATTGAGTTTACCACCTGAGAGTCCGTTATTACACCATACAACTTTACCATTGAGGTACATGATAATTTCTCCTCTAGATCCATTATAGCTTAATGCAATATGGTTCCATTTTTCAGTTGTTAATTCCGGCGCATTTTCTTCTGGAGTTTGCAGACTATTGATGCCGTCAATATCATCAGTTTTAATATATGCTTTTAATCTATTGTTCGCATCGATAAATAATCTGAAATTAGCTTGTCCGATGACATCTCCACCATTAAAACTGCCATCTAATTTAATCCAAGTCATCACGGTAACGTTAGATTTACCTCCCAAAAAAGGATTTCTACTGACGTAATCATCCACACCATCGAAATCAGCAGATGAAGGTAACTTAGAAGCATCAGTCAACACTGGCTCATTGCCATTGTTAGCTGCATGTAAATATGTAAAATTTGAAAAACAAAAACTCAGCGCAAGGCCTAGTCTCAAAAAGAGGGTAGTTGTTTTCATAGAGGTTAAGTTTTATTATAATAGATAAAAGGGTAGCGCTAATGTCTACAAATTCACTTTTAATAATATTTAGAGCTCCATGAACAGTATGAATTTTCGTTCAATGGTTCCCTTTTGTCATAATAATCGATAAGGAACGCGGTTTTATTTAAATACTTAAGTTCTTAAAATGATAAGTTTTATAAAATTATAGCGCTTGTTTTAGGGCAATTGAATCTGATATTAAAAAGAACTGATATTGATTCCTTATCTTTATAACTAAATACAGTTTCCTATGTCAAAACGCAGTCTATATATTATCCTTTTCACAGGAATAATTGGGTATGCACAGCCTAATACTGAAGTATTTCTATTTGACCTAAATACCACGACTTCAGATTTTGAACTTTCAAATTTTAAAAATATAAGTCAGAATGAAGGTTATGACAATCAACCTTCGTTTTTAGATGATCATACCATTTTATTTGCTTCTACACGCAAAGGGCAAACAGATATCGCTCGATATAATCTTAAATACGACTCCAAAATTTGGATCAATTATACTGAAGGAAGTGAATACTCTCCTTTAAAAATTCCTAATGAAAATGCAGTTTCTGCCATTCGATTAGAGAAAAATGGTGATCAGAAACTATATAAATACAATTTATCAAATGGTGAATCAATGGTGCTCATTGATGATATCATCATTGGTTATCATGTGTGGTACAAGAACGACATCTTGATGTCGTCTGTATTGGAAGATGGCGGACTCTCTTTGTATGCAACTTATTTAAAGGAGCAAAAAAGTTATAAACTCCAGAAAATGATAGGCAGATCGCTACATAAAATTCCAAATACTGAACTGGTTAGTTATATTTCGAAGGAGGATGATAATGCTTGGGAGATCAAATCTGTTAATCCAATTTCTGGACAGACAAAAGGAATAATGGGCACCTTAGGAAAATCTGAAGATATGTGCTGGACTCCAGATGGCAACATATTAATGGGGCATGAAGGTGTCTTGTACAAATATAAGCCAGGAGTTGACTACGATTGGATTGAAGTGGCATCGTTAGAAAATTATAATATCTCGAACATCACGCGTTTGGCTGTGAATTCCTCAGGTACGAAACTTGCAGTGGTTGGCGAAGGCGGACCTATTGAAGAAGTAGACCCTAATAAGCCCTTAGAGCCTAAATTAGAACATATAGCTTGGATAGCGGGGAATTGGAAGGGCAAGGCTTTTGGAGGCAATGTAGAAGAAAACTGGAGTAAACCTAGTGGTGGTAGTATGATGGCTACTTTTAAACTGATCAAAGATGGTGAAGTGGTATTTTATGAAATCGAGATCATTCGAGAAGTTAATAACACCCTTATATTGCAACTTAAACATTTCAATAACGACCTAAAAGGATGGGAAACTAAAGACGAAACCGTCGATTTCCCACTGAAGGAGATCACTCCAAATAAGGTTGTATTTGAAGGTATGGTTTTCGAAAAAATCAGTGCAAATGAAATGAACGTGTATGTCGATATGCATAATGATGATGGATCTGTTGACGTCATGAAATTCAATTATACCAAGTAAACTATGAAAAAGATATTTTTAATAATGATCTTAATGACCATATGGTCTTGCACAAAAAAAGATGGTTTTGTAAGTGATAATGTTGGAGGAAATCAAATAGCTAATGGTTGTGAAGGTGCTGCTTATCCAAATTGGGAAACTTCAAAACATGTTCTGCCCTATCCCGTAGGTCAAAGTTATTCGATTGGTTTGAGTCATTGTAGCGGAACACCGCATATAGAAGGGTTGCCCGATCAATTTGCCATTGACATTAACATGAATGTTGGCACCTTGGTTACCGCCTCCAGGAAGGGAACTATCATGTTTGTGGAAGAATCTGGCCTCGATTATGAATTACCAAATAACATTGTAGTCTTGCGTGATGAAGATGGTTATTTTTTGCAATACCACCACCTAACAAATAATGGTTCAATAGTAGAACAAGGACAATTTGTAGAAAAAGGCGATCCTATTGGGTATAGTGGTGCTTCAGGTGAAGCTGGATATCCACATTTGCATTTTGTAGCCTCAAGAGGTGGTTTTGAAGCACCTTATATGTCATATCCAATAACTTTTAGTAATACTTCAGCTAATCCTTTTAGCCTTATTCAGGGACAAACCTATGAAGCATTACCTTATTAATCCATTCTCTATGATTTCAAAAATGAAAACCTATTTTCTAGTCTGTTTATTAATTGGTAT
>JABDMU010000018.1 GCA_013001285.1 Flavobacteriaceae bacterium | reverse complement strand
AATATCTAGAAGCATTCTTTGTGGAATCGATGGCCGATCTTGAAAAAATGAATGCGCGTAACGGAGAACTATTCAATGAATTTATGCCAAATGAAGAAGATAGAAAAGCCTTCGGAGAAAAAAACGGAAAGTATTATACAGGGATCCATAGTGATTCAATTTACACCTACATTGCTGAACTGGCAAAAAATTAATAATTGTCTTCAATTTTAAAGGGCGCCCTTGGCGTCCTTTTTTTGTACAAAATTTTTAGAAACGGTATTATGTATGAAGTTTCAATTTCCAATCATCGACATTAAACTACTAGTCGGCTTTCCGTAATCATCATTGGAAGTTTTTTTAAAAATAACTTTAATGTTCATATTACTTTCGGTGCATATTAAACATAAGAAATGAGTTTAAAATATTTTAAATGGCATTTCTCAAAAGAAAACAATGGTATGCAATTACTAAATAACATAAACCAAATAAAGGACTGTGCACGTTTAAATTTTAAGTTTAACCGGAAGAACGCATCAGCATTCGATCCATTAGATCAACAAATAAAAAATGACGAAAATGAGACCGTTATAATAGATCAAAGTTTTAAACTTTTGAAGAAAAATTTGAAACATCTTGAATTTATAGCTCATATGGAAACTTATTTGGAAAACAAGAATCCTGAATTATTCTCGTTAGATTTTCTTCAGAATTTGGAACTTGTAAAAAAAGATGTACAAAAAAATACCTTATTGACCTCTAGGCGTTTAAATCAAAATTTATCCATGTGCTTATAACTTCCCAGAGGGTTCTCCATTCGTCGACACTTTTTGGTTATTGACCTACACTTAATTCCGTCTTGACGAAATAATAAGTCATTCTAACCTTCAAAACGTAATTTTCAATTTAATTCCCTATCCAAAATGATAAAAAAATTGAAAATATTGTTAATTGAAGATGATATGATTGAAGTGATGAAATTAAACAGGACCATTTCATCATTAAAGATAAATCATGAGATTATTGAAGCTAGCAATGGCGAGGAAGCACTTAAGATGCTTGAGAAAAAAAATAACTTACCCGATATTATTTTATTAGATTTGAATATGCCAAAATTAAATGGCATTGAATTTTTAAGTATTTTAAAGGCAGATGATCAATTGCGTTTTATACCAACCATAATTTTAACGACCTCCAGTAATCAAAAAGATTTAAAAGAGTGTTATAAAATTGGGGTATCTGGCTATATCCTAAAACCGTTGAAGTATGAAGACTATGTGTCTAAGATATCTAATTTACTCTCTTACTGGAGTATAAATGAACTAATAAAACACTAAATGAAAGGATTTATTTTTACTGAATTTCTCGACCTTGTTGAAGATAAATTTGGGTTGGAAATGGTTGACAAAATCATAACGCAATCTAAACTTGAATCGGGAGGTATTTATACCTCCATTGGCACCTATGATTTTTCTGAAATGCTCAGGTTAATCAGTAACCTTAGTAGCAATACCGATATTCCAATAGATGACCTTTTATTGGTTTATTCAAAACATTTATTCGTTGTGTTGCTTAGGTCACATCCTCATCTGATTGAGCACTATAAAGATCCTATGGAATTCTTGGCATCAGTTGAAAATCACATTCATGTAGAAGTACAAAAAATTTATCCGGATGCCGAACTGCCAACATTTGAAATGTTAGAACGCCGTGAAGACAAAATGACGATGATCTACAAATCTGATAGAGCATTATATATGCTAGGTAAAGGCCTCATGCAAGAGACTTTTGAACTATTTAAAGTAGATGGCAGCATTGAAGTAGAAAAACTTAATGAGGCAGGAACTGAAGTGAAGTTTACTATTGAAAGACATTAATGACTAAGGATCAAATAGGAATATTAACGCGTGCATTAGAGCGTGAAAAATCAGCCCGAAGACAGGCCGAAAAGATTCTAGAAGAAAAATCTTCCGAGCTCTACGAAGTCAATAATCAACTAACTGTATTAAATAAAGATTTAGAATCCTTACTTACAAGGACCGATTCCCAGTTACAAGGTGTTTTTGAGAATATAGTGGATGCTTATGTTATCATTGATTTACATGGTAATATTCTGAAAATGAATAATGCTGCAGTCATTTTACTGGATTTTGAGAATGAAAAAGTAGATTTCAATGTCAGGGGAATGGTTTTTCCTAACGATTTTGATAAGGTATCAACATCTTTTAAGAAATTATTTGATAAAGGAGTTCTAACAGATTTCGAAATAAGCATAAAGACATATAAGCAAGAGCATAAATTAGTTCATATTAATGCCAGTATTATCTATGATAATGGTGTTCCCGTTGCGGCTCAAGGGATTATAAGAGATATTACAGCTGTTAGAGAAAAAGAATTGGTGGTTGAGGTTATAAATGATATTGCTCAATCGATCCTTGGAAAATTTGATATTTATGAAATTGCCTATCAAATAACCGATAAAATTGCTAAATATTTAAAATCAGAAGATTGTGTGATTTATCTGTATCACGAGTCCGATAATACTCTTGAACAAATCTCAGCTTATGGTGAAAAATTGGATAAAAACAAGCAAATTGTCAATAAAATTGTTTTAAAAGAAGGCTCAGGCATAGTAGGTTCAGTAGCCAAATCGGGAAAGCCCGTAATTGTGAATAATACAGATTTGGATAAGCGATATGTCAAAGATATTGTGGCTAGAAAATCGGAAATCACGATACCAATAATGATTGGTGACAAGGTTCTTGGAATTATAGACTCAGAGCATGAGGTTGAAAACTTTTTTACAAGAAAGCATCTTAATATGTTAATGAGTATCGCCAGTATTGTTGCTTTGCAACTTAAGAGCGCTATCGATCTCAGAGAGCGTAGAATGATTGAGGAAAAACTTATCGAATCTGAGAAAAGGCTGTCTACACTAATATCGAACCTTGATAGTGCCGTTCTTTTGGAAGATGAGCACAGAAAAATTGTTGTTACCAATAAAAAGTTTTGTGAGTTTTTTAATATCCCAGCATCACCGGAAGTCATGATTGGCCAAGATTGCACAGGAGCTGCTGAACAAAGTAAGGAGCTCTTTCAAAATCCTGAAGAATTTGTGACAAACATCGAAGCTATCTTATTAAATAAAGAAGTTGTGCTCAGTGAAGAACTAAAAATGGTTAATGGTAAAATTTTGGAAAGGGATTTTATTCCTATATTTAAAAATAACCAATATATGGGTCATCTTTGGACTTATAAAGATGTGACATTAAGCAGAAAGTACCGACAAAGTCTTGAATCACAAAAACAAAAGTATAGTAATATCATAGCCAATATGAATTTGGGCCTTATAGAAGTGAACCTTAAGGATGAAATTCAAATGATAAATAACAGTTTTACCAAAATGTCTGGGTATTCTGAAAAAGAAATTATTGGCAAAGTCGCGAGTGATATCTTTCCAATAGAAAATGGAAAAAATATCCTTTTAAAAGAGAATAATGATCGTAAAAAAGGATTGACCAACTCCTATGAACTTCTTGTAAAACGAAAGGATGGTGAAATTAGAAATTGGTTGGTTAGTGGGGCCCCTAATTATAATTTAAATGGCGAAGTTATGGGTTCGATTGGAATTCATTTAGATATTACAGATTTAAAGAACCTGCAAATTCAAAAAGAAAAACTCGTAAAAGATCTTGAGATAAGTAATAATGAGCTTCAGGAATACGCTCATATAGTTTCTCATGATTTAAAGTCGCCATTGCGCAGTATAAATGCTTTAGTGAGTTGGATAAAAGAGGATAATAAGAGCAAATTGGACGAAATAAGCCTGCAAAACTTAGACTTAATAGAATCTACACTGGAAAAAATGGAACAACTTATTTCTGATATCCTGAAATATTCTAGTGTTGGCAGTAATTTATTGGATTATGAAGAGGTCGATTTGAATGATTTGATTTCTGATATCCAACAAATTGTGCATATTCCTGATCACATTAAAATAGAGATCATTAAGCCATTGCCGCATGTCATGGGAGATCGCACAATGTTGCTACAGTTATTTCAGAATCTTGTAGGGAATTCGGTACGCTACATAGACAAGAAAAAAGGTCTTATTGAGATTGACTATAAAGATCAAAAATCATGTTATGAATTTTCAATTAAGGATAACGGAATTGGGATAGATAAAAAATACCATGATAAGATATTTAAGATATTTCAATCTTTAAATAAAAGCAAAGAATCTAGCGGAATTGGGTTATCAATCGTAAAAAAAATTGTTGAAAAGCACAAAGGAAAAGTTTGGTTAAGTTCAAAGCCAGGAGTAGGAACGACATTTTATTTCACAATTAAAAAATGATGAAAGAAACCCCAAATTTAAATTATATACAAAAGCTTTCTGGTGGAGATAAATCATTTCATGATAAACTACTGGGTATCATTAAAATGGAATTTCCACAAGAAGTTGAGGTTTATCAAATGAATCTTAGATTGAAAAAATTTGAACTAGCTGCTGATAACGTTCATAAACTTAAACATAAAATTAGTATTTTAGGCCTTGAAGAGAGTTATCAAATCGCTGAAGATTATGAGAATGGTTTGAGAGAGCAAGAGCTGGTACTCGAACAAGAATTCGGTAACATCTTATTAAACATTTCCGAGTTTTTAAATACTATTTAATTTTAAATTTATGAATTGTATTATTATTGATGATGAGGCAACAGCAAGAGCTGTAATTGAACAATTATGTTCTCAAGTTGAAGATCTAAATGTTCTTGAAATGTTTCCAAATGCAATTCAAGCCATAAAGTATTTGAACCAGAATAGTGTGGACCTTATCTTTTTAGATATTCATATGCCAGATTTTACAGGATTTGATTTTATAGAAACCCTAAAAAATCCTCCTAAAATTATCCTGACAACCTCAGATGCTAACTTTGCTATTCAAGCATTTGAATATGACTGTATTGTTGATTATTTAGTGAAGCCAATACTTTTACCTCGGTTTGAAAAAGCGATTCAAAAGGCAAAAAGCACAAAGTCTAATCCCACTGTAGACACAAGTATCGATAAGGTTGAAACAACTTCTGGAAATGACCTTTATGTAAATATCGACAGAAGATTGATAAAAATTGATATACCAAGCATTTACTTAGTAGAAGCAAAAGGAGACTACATAAATGTAAAAACTGAAGATAAAAATTATACGGTTCACTCTACACTTAAGAAGATTGAAGATAAACTTCCTGATAACTTATTTTTAAAGGTACATAGATCCTATATTATTAACATTCAAAAAATTATCGATATTGAAGATAATAGTGTGCTTATAAAAAAGGATGTTATTCCTGTAAGTCGTTCAAACAGGCCAGAACTCATGAAGCGATTAAATTTACTTTAAAGAGATTAATTTTAATTGTTCGCGCAACTATGAAATCTGAATCAAATTACTTCCTTAGCTAGGAATCAATTCTTACTATCTAAATTTATTTTCTGAAAATTGGCTTGTTACACAAACCCCATCTTAACTGAACTCCAATTTCTGTATAATTAAAACCTGCTGCGGTGGCAGAAGCGATGTCACTATATTGGCCATAAATTGTTCCCATAAATCGGTTTGAAAAGCTATGACCCAACTTCCCTTTAAATCTAAAGGTATTTTGAGCCCTATCATCTTCATTAATTTGTAAACCAGCAGCTGCATTCAGACCATACATCCAAGTAGTGTTCTGATTTTTCAACAGATCAACAAAGACTTCTACAACATTAAATCGATCTGGACTAAAATAAAGGGTTGGTACTTGGTCTTTAAAAGTAATATGCTGATAGTTGATTCCCGCTTTTAACGAAGGATCACTAAAGATGTTATAATAAAGCGATGTGAAAAACAAGTTTTTGTTATTATTATCACTTTGTGACGTATAAATGTATTGTGTGTACCAGCCTAGATTAAAGTTAGTACTTAAGTTGTAATTCACATAATAACTGTTTTGAATCAACTCGCGTTCCAATAAGGCGGCGTTAAAATTTTCTGTTTGTCGCTTGTAACCAATATCTAAGTCTTGAAGTTTGAATGATTTGATATTAAAGGAAACATCAATAAGCAAATTATTAAAATTTTCAGAATTTGTATTAACAGAGATTAACCCGGCAATTCCTTTAAAGGTAATAAGTGGGAATAGTTGATAATTCAATCCTAAGGAGAAATCGTTTGATGTTGCTTTTGCATCAGTAATGGTATTAGAGGTTGTTCGGAAATTATAATTGGCTAATACCTTAAGGTTAGTCGAGATTGGAAAATTCAGGCGGTTTTGTATAGCATATGCTTCATTATTACCGTTGTCATAGCTATAAAGGGCTTTGGATTCTAAAAAGGGTGTAAAACTACTGTTCAATTGATTGATGAAGTTCGATGCGTCTTTTTGCCTGGGATAAAAATTTAAAGTCTTGTCTGCTGAGGAATAGGCATTGTCAAATCGACCTAAGGCTTTTAGTGCATTGGCTTTCCCTAAGTTACCGTCAAATGATGAGCTATCATTTTCTAAAATTTTATTATAATCATCCAAACTTTTTTTAAAATCACTTTTATAAATATTAAGTGTGGCTCGTAAGGCCAGAATCCAGTTTTCATTGGGTTGTTCTATTATCAGACTGTCTATAAGGCGTTTGGCCGCTTTATATTTTTTGTTCCAAATTAGTGCTTGTACGTAACGTTCTGTTGTTTGCGATACTAGATGATTTGTATTATCAGTTAGGCTATTGAAAGCCTTTGTACTTAAGTCTAGTGCTTTCTTTTCCTTGTTACGTAAATGCGCTACTAAAGCCAATCCGTTTAAAGCTAGGATTTGGTTTTCTGGTTGTTCTGCTAAATTATTATATGTCATCTCGGCATTTTCTAATTGATTAGAAATTAGATACAGATTAGCAAGATTTAATAAAGTGTCTTTATCATCTTTAAAAAGCTTTAAATTCTTAAGTAAAAGCTGTTCTGCTTCATCAAAATTTTGGGCTTGTTGTTTTTGGTATGCATATCCCAGATAAATGAATTTCATTGAATTCAATGCATTTGGGTTTTCAGGTGATAATACTAATGCCTCTTTTATATAATTAAGTGCTCGGTCGTAAATTTTTAGATTGGAAAGCGTATTAGCATAACCTAATAAAGCTGGAAAACTTTGGTCATTTTCAATAATTAAAGTTTCGTAATAGGTCTTCGCTTCAGAATAATTTTTATTCCAAAGCAAAGATTCGGCATAATTGAGCTTAATCTCGAAATCCAGTGGATATTTAATAAGTAATTCTTCAAAAATAATTTGAGCTTTCTCCGGATCTCCCTTGAGTCCAATTGCTCTTGCATAGCATAATTTCGCCGTTTTATTTTCAGGATAATCAATTAAAATATTTTCAAAGTAGTTTTCTGCTTTTGAATAGTTCCCTGATTCTAGCATGGCAAAGCCCTTGTCCATATTTTGTGAAAACACAAAAGTTGAAAATGAACATAATGTAAATAGGAAAAGTGATTTGAGATTCATGTGTTATTCGTTAAACAGGTGCAAGTTAAGCATAACTCATTAATCATTCGTCTACAGCAATAGTTCACTCATCGAAATATTATCGAATTTGGCTTCACCTTGAAGGATATTTGCACCTTAAATCATAAAAAAATAAAATAAATGGCTCTCAAAATTTCAGAACAAAATGGAACTTTTTTTATCCAAGGAAGGATAAACACGACTACAGCGACAAATTTTAAATCCCACTTTAAATTTTTATTAGAAACAAATACAGGATTGACCTTGAATATAGATGCTATTGAAGAAATTGATGTAGCAGGGTTAAATGCCTTATATGACATTTATAACCAAGCTATTATTTATAAAAAGAAATTTTACATAGTTGGTAATGGATGTAAGGAAATTTATAATGAATTCAAACAGTCCAATCAAGCTGCGTAATACCTAATATCAATTGTTAAAGCCTCAAGATTGTGCAAATCATTTCTCAAATTAGATCAAGAAAAATTTCTTCTGAACAGCTGTTCATGCTAAGTGTGCTTGCTGTTAATGGAGGTAACTATCTTTACAATCTTATACTAGGCCGTATATTAGGTCCAGCCCAGTTTTCAGATGCTGCCGTACTCATTACTTTTTTACTGGTATTATCATTTGTAGCAATGACTTTTCAATTAGTGACTGCAAAATTCTCTGTAATCTTTGAGAAGAATACGTTTAGGTATTTCATTTCAAAAACATATAAGAATGCAACCATATTTGGCATTGTTTTAGGACTTTTAATCATTGCATTTTCTAAGCAATTACAACAGCTATTTCAAACTTCGTCATCAAGTATGTTCGTCATTTTTGGAATTGGGGTGCCTTTATACTTTTTAATGAGTGTGAACAGGGGTGTTTATCAAGGTAAAAAAGAACTTAATTCCCTATCGATTACATATCAAACCGAAATGCTTAGTAGGTTGCTAATTACCCTTGGTTTACTATTTCTATTTACTATTAAATCTTCAGTAGTAATTGCTATCGGGATTTTGATCTCATTTGGTTTTGGACTAATACCATTTAAATTTAAAAATATTCGACTAAAATCTACTGGAAATATTGAAGCAAACCAGTCTAAACAAGTACGACACTTTTTTATAATTACTGCATTCTATGAGTTGACTCAAATCGTCATCAATAATAGTGACATTTTGTTAGTTAAACATTATTTCGATCCTTATGATGCTGGATTATATGCGTCATTAGCCCTTATTGGACGTATTGTTTATTTCATTGCCTGGATGTTTGTCATGTTGTTATTACCAACAGTAGTTCAGTTAAAAAAGGAAGGAAAAAAAACCTCACCAATTTTATTTAAGTATGTAGGATATATAGCATTGATAGCATTTACAATAGTTGTTTGTACTGCAATTTTTCCAGAAACTGCAATTACATTATTATTTGGAGACAGTTACCTGTCGATTGCGCCATTATTATGGAAATATGCATTTGCTACTGGCTTATTTGCTGTATCCAACATATTTGCTTATTACTATTTATCATTAGATAAGTATGTTCCAGTGGTTATATCTGGCCTTTTCGGAATGCTTCAAATGATGCTTGTTATTTTCTTTCACGACAGCCTAGAAGAGGTGGTTCATGTACAAATAGCAGCAATGCTCTTATTACTAATTGTACAGATATGTTTCTTCATTTCCAACACAAAAACAGTATCGACGAATAGCAATATCTAAAGCTTTAGTTCATTCGTCTACAGCAAATTGCATCTTAACTAATCTTAGCCTTATTGCCCCTAATATTGACGCAAATTTGCACAGTAATTAATCATAAATACAATAAAATTAACGATTATGAAATTAGCAATTGTAACAGCATATCCACCTAGTAAGGTCACGTTGAATGAATATGCATATCACTTAGTCAAACACTTTAGGCAAAAGCAGAATATTACTGAGTTAGTGTTATTAACAGATAAGACAGAAGGGGAAAAAGATATCTCTTTTGTTGAGCACGGATGCAAAATAACGATTAAGGAATGTTGGGAATTTAATAGTTATTTAAACATTGTTAATGTCACTAAAGCCATTAACCAAGTAAAACCAGAAGCTGTATTATTTAATTTACAATTTATGAAATTTGGTGATAAGAAAATTGCTGCTGCTTTGGGATTAATGTTACCCTTGGTTTGTAAAATTAAACGTATTCCAAACATTGTGTTATTACATAATATTTTAGAAGAAGTTGATTTGGGATCGGCTGGTTTCACATCTAATAAAATTCTACAAAAAATATATGGTTTTATTGGAACAACTCTAACAAAATTAATACTGCAAGCAGATACGGTTGCTGTTACTATGCAAAAATATGTTGATGTTTTAGAATTCAAATATAAGGCAACAAATGTAACCCTAATTCCTCACGGTACTTTTGAAGTGACCAAAGAGAAGCCAGAATATAGAATCCCAAAGGGTCCTTTACAAGTAATGACTTTCGGAAAATTTGGAACTTACAAAAAAGTAGAATCTATGATTGAAGCAGTTGAAAAAGTTAGAGCAAATACCGGTCTAGATCTTGAAATAGTGATTGCAGGAACAGATAATCCAAACGTGCCAGGGTATTTAGCAAAAGTACAAAATGACTATAAGCATGTGCCCCAAGTAAGGTTTACAGGTTATGTTGAAGAATATGAAGTGCCGACCTTATTTAAGGAAAGTGCAGTAGTTGTATTTCCATACACATCTACAACAGGAAGTTCCGGTGTATTGCATCAAGCTGGAAGTTATGGTAAAGCTGTAGTGATGCCTGATTTAGGAGACTTGGCCTTACTCGTAAAAGATGAAGGTTATAAGGGTGAATTTTTTGAGCCTAATAGTGTTGATAGTTTAGCATTAGCAATTGAAGCTTTGGTAACTAATGAAGCACATAGAATGAATATTGCAAAAGCTAATTATAAGGCTGCAACTGCATATCCAATGGAGAAAATTACAAATTTATACTTGCAGAATTTTGATAGGATCAAGACTTTAAAAGCACCTCAAAGAAAACCAGTATTACAACCAGCTACTGCTTAGAAATATATTTAAACGAAGCCTTTTTTGCCCCATTATTATTAATAAACCCAAATTGCTTTTGAGCATTTTTTCGCCAAGGAAGTCTACCTACGACTTCCTTTGGTATATTCTCAAAGTCGTATAAGGTCCAAGACATAAATTGTAAGTCATTTGCTGCAATTATCTCTTGGGCTTTTTTGTGGAAGTCTGCCTGATCCTCGTCTGAACTTCCAAAAGGACTCCAAAATCCATTATAAGATGACCTTCCAAATTCTTGCATCACCAATGGCTTATGAAGTGTTTCAGTTTTTAATGTTTTAATTGAAGTCTCTAATGTTTCAAGATCTTCATAATAATGAAACGATATAAAATCTACTTTATCTTTTAAAATAGTAGCGCTTTGCGTGTTTGACCAACCAATGGTTACTGGATTTTTTTTGTCAATTGACTTCACTAAATCTATCATGTTGTCTAACCAAGCGATGACATTTTCTTTTCCCCTAGATTCAAAATCTAAATTAGGTTCATTTTTAATGTCCCAAGCTACAATAGCCTTGTGATCTTTTAAGGTTGAAACAATGGTTTCAGCATGATGCATATTTAGTGTCCAATTCAAAACAGAATAATCACCATAAAAATCAAAAAGGGTCACAAGTACTTTTAGATTATGTTCCTCTGCAGAATCCAAAGTTTGTTTTAGTTTTTCAAGCTTTACTTCGTTGATGTTTGCTTTTCCAAAGTCATCATATTGTACAAAAACACGAACAGAATTAAGGCCAGCATTTTTTATAATTTCAAAGTCTTTAGAAATTATTTCTTTCGAAAAAGTATCGCCAAACATGTCCCAAGGGGTGGCTTGTGGATAATAATTAATCCCTTGCAAAGTCGTGATTTGATGTAAAGATGGAACAATATTCATTTCATAATCGTCACTCTGTTCTTTTATCATATGCCGTATTCGCCAAAAACCATCTTCCAAAAGCAGAATGGACTTATAGGTATTTCTTTCCTTAGTTTCTAAAACTAATTTTTCATTTTGATAGATACGTTTGTATTCTATTACATCCTTATCTGTGATGACCGCCAGCTGCCCATCTTCGCTAAAAAATTCAAGTTTTGGATGATGTTCTAATGTGGTGCCATCAATTGTAATAGTAGAAGATAAATTGAGAGCTACAAAATCGATGATATTTCTTCTGGCATTTTCGGTATAATAATCATCAATGCCTTCGGTATTGTTAGTTTTATAGGCCACATGTTTCACATACCAGGCATCTAGATAATCGTTTTCAATAGTGCTTAAGGTTTGTTCATCTATTTTGCGTCCTTCGTTACTTAAAGGGGCCCAATCCAGTCTCGGTATATACTGATCAATTTTTTTTATTTCTGTATGTAGCATAGTATTTCGATCAGCACCTAAATTTAAATAACTGTATAAACTACTGATACCGAAAATAATTAAAGCAAGGATTGCAACGTAAGACAACAATAAAAAACTGCGTAATATGTTCTTATTAATATTTACCATAGTTTTAAATTTCTGAATGTTTTTTCTATACCAACAGCTTCAATTTTAAGTGTATATGTATCATTTGGAAATGTATTGGCATTCAATTTAAAAATTGCAAAACCTTCAAACGAACTTTTAGTAATCGTGCTCATTTTTGAATCATTTTGATAAATTGAGATTTTGACTTCAATTCCATCAGGAATTAGTTGACTCATAAAACTTTTTAAAGGTCCAATTGTAATAATTCTCTTGTTTTCTGAAAATGAAATTTCAAAATCTGAAATCACCGGTTCGTACATTAATTCTAGTACATTACTTTCTGCCATACCTTCTATAAATGCTTTTACTATCCAATTTTCTTCATGGTCTGGATGAATCATTTTTGCAGTGGCAACGCCTCTTATGGTGGTTCCTGAAGTTTTTAAAATTACATTTGAATCGGTCCGAATAAAATACTCGACATAGGTACCATCACTAACAATATTGCCATACTGATCTTTTATTGTTGAAGTAAAAAATGAAGTTACTTGGTTACCATCAGCAAACGCATGGTTACGTTTATAAGAGATCGTAAAATCATTAGGAATTGCAGGCAATACATTTACATCATACTCTTTTGAATTCTTATTTAAACTTTCAGAGCTTACAAGAATACGCCCCGAAAGTGCTGGGGAATAAATGTTTTGGTAGGCAAACCGATTTTTGGTGAAATGTGCCTTATTACTTAAGTCCTTTAAAAACAAATGCCTTACATTCACTTCTGTATTATCTAATAATGGATTATCAAATAAATCTGTAGGAATAATTACAATCATGCTGAAATCGGTTCCGCCTGCTACAATACTAGGTGGTCCTATATAGGTTTCAAGTGTTGATACTTCCTGTTTTGGGTTAATATTAAAACTTCCAGTTAATTTAACAGTGTCAAGTAATAATTTCCAGGTGACTATTCCGGTTTTTTTGCTAATTGATTCCGGAAGTTGAAAATTCAAAACACCGTTAAGGAGGTTTGGTTTAAGGATGGTTGTACCGTAGCTATTGCTCAAATAAAGTTTAGGTAATTTTTCGTTGATACTTGAAAAATTTAATTCAATTTTAGTGTCAGCCACAAATTCAGTTTCAGTAGTCAGAAGTTGAAAATTATCAATGTTATCAGACTTTTTAAACGAATTTATAGCTGATATAAATAACAGTCCGAAAATGAACAGGTATGTAAATTTTATCTTCATCAATTGGGATTTCCTATATAGGAATTTAATTCAATTTTTATAAACTTATATTCTATATGACTTATAGGTTGTAATACGGCATGCGTTTGATTGATAATTCTTGTTGGCACTAACTTATTAGAAATTGATTCATTTGGCAAGCCATTTACAAAGCAGTTAGTCAAATCATCACTTATCACGAGAATCCTATCCTTATTTAAAAGGAAGTATTCAAATGCTATTTGACGTTGTTGTCTTATACCTTCTTCTATAAATTGATGATCAACCCATACTAAATTTTTGTTTTCATCATAATATGAAATAAGTAATTGTGGTATTGTGATTTCTTCTAGTCCTGAATTGAATAATTTTCCTTTGATGGAGAGAGAGGAAATATTCAAATTGCTTAACGTAATGTCTTTATAAAGGTCGGAACCCGAAACATTACCTGCAACATGAAGGTTGAATTTAGTAGGTTGCTGATCAAATTCTACAGGTGTAAATTCATCAGGATTAAAAGTTTTTGGAATGGAGTCTTGGGTTTTAGACCATGCAATACCTTCGAAATTTATTTTAAAAGAACTTACTTCTTTGGGCATTAATTTATGTTTAATGTGATATTTCGCATTGTAAGTCGCTAATTCTTTATTTTCATTATTAAATAAGGTGCCCTTTAAAACAACATCAGCAGGCACATTATCTATATTTTGGACTTCACCAATCAAAGCATAACTGTTATCGTATTTTACCAATTTTGCCGATAGAATTTCTAAAACAGGTTGTTTCAATATATCTTCATGGTAGGTTTGTTCTGTTGTGATACGTCTTCTACCTTGGTTAAAATAGTTAGTTTGATTGCTTGAATACAGCTGGTCAGGTGGTAAATCTAAATCTAAATCTTCGGGTTGTATATACCACTTACCATTTAATTTAACGAGAGATTTATAATCGGTTTTGATAATCTTTTCCAATGGAGTGATCCATTTGGTGTTCACTTTTACACTGGCTAGACTGTCAGATTGAGAAGTTACAAATGATTCAATAACATCTAATTTAGCATAAGAACTCATGAGTCCATCGGTTACAGATATTTCTAACATATATTGAGCCAATGATAAATTACTTTGTGGATTAATTAGTTCATATGCTTTTTCATATTCTTTGAAATCTAAGGCATTATAGTATGCCATAATTGCATTTTCAGGCGAATGATGAGAGTAATTTTTAATATAGAAATTATAGATCCCATAAATCACAAAGATCAATAAACCAATCGACCATAAATGTGTCACTTTTAAAATTCTATTTGAAAATTTTGAATAAGATTCCTGAAAGTTCAAATAATCAGGGATGAGTTTTAATGTCCGAAACCACAACAGATTTAAATTTAAGATAAATGCAATGATAACGGCTAAAAAGGGAATTGTGCCCCAAAGTATTTTTTGCCATTTCGGAACATCATCTTTTGGTAAAATGGCTGGAATTGGTGGCACATTTAGTTTTTCCCAAACTTGAACCCCGTTTTCTAACTGCTGCAAGCGTTGCCATCCACTGAAAAATAATATAGGGTCATAAAATTTATCATTAGAAAATATATATTTGAGATTGTATTTTTCTGGAATTGTCAAAAATTGTTGTAATGAACCTATACCTTCTAAACCCTTAAATTTCGAATTTTCTAAACGCTCAATAGGTCTTGTTGTAAGTTCAGGTAATCGACGCGCCGAATGGTAGTTTCCATCAATACTCAAAGCATTGGTTTGTGCAGATAGCCATGCCATTTGATCTCCAAATCCTAAAGTCATATAGCGCCATTGATCGTGTTGATCTTGATTAAGGAAGTTTATGATGGGAAGCATTTTTAATTTCTGCGGTTGAGATGGTCTAAAGTAGCCCAAACTCATCGTGAAAATAGTCATGAATATAAACAAACCGGCTAGTATTCCACCTATTAAACGATAATAAATAGTGCCAAATTTGGTCTGAATAAGTGTTTTTAAATCTCCATTAACAAACCTATAAACAAATTCACCGAAAAGAGGCAGGGACAAAATAGATGCCCAAAGTGTAAAGCGATCTAATGTTAATATATTAAAAGCTGTTTCCCCTAAAATCCATCTAGGAATTGGCGTAGTACCTCCAGTTCCAAGAATCGTAAGAAGGGTTATTGATAAGCCAAAAAACAAATAACGCTTACTGAAATATCTATAGAAAATATATGGAATAAGAATCAATAACACGCCCCAAGGGATCAAAAAGAAAACCAATCCAGATGATGTGATTTCCAGAAAATTATCACGTGAACCATGAGGAATCGGAACTTGAGTAATTGGGTTGTTTTTAGAATTTATCCAATATGGAAGTATAGAACCTACAATTATTACCAATGAAAATAACCCAAAGCTTATTATTCTTTTTAATAATTTAAGAAAAGTGCCCAAGAAAATTTTGAAAGTAATTGCTTTCATTGAGCCTACTTTTTCTCTTGAAACATCCATGATAGTCATTCCAATAAGAGGAAAAATAAAAAAGACCATTCCAAATATTGGCGTTACATGATGTGAAGTTACCGTAACTGCAATTAAGGATAATGACGTACATAAATACCTATACTTGGCTGTTTTTATCCACAAATAGATTTCTGGAAGCGCATGTAACAATACAGAAACCCCAATTATACTGGGTAATTGACCAAAAAGGTGAAAGGTTTCCAGGAATGACGAAGAAAAAACTGCTAAAATGGAAGCATACCCAGCAACAGTCTTATTTCCTGTCAATAATGCTGAAAATCTATATACACCTGTTATAAATAAAATGACACCAATAAAACCCACTGTGAAAAGCCCAAATTTTAACCCACCAATAAAGGAAAGCAATGCAATGGCTTGGTGGACCAATGGTGGATAACCCATAACGGAAAAACCTGTATACCATTTAAAATTCCAGGGTTCAAACCAACTCTCAGCATAGTGATTTCCAAAAAAAAGGTGAATTAAGGCGTCATAAGTACTTTCAAGAGTGAAAAACATTGAGGTTCCATGAAAGACCAGTCCAATTAATAGCGCAGTTACTAAATATTTATTTGTTTTATACATAAATAGACTCCTTCGTTCTGTGCGTAAAGATAAATAAATTGATCACGGCTTTATATTTAATATACCGATAGGAATTTGCCATTCATCGACACATAAATACCAACTGGTAGAAATATGCTCAGATTAAGAGATTACAGACATACTTTTGTCCTGTAAAATAAAAATCACAATTATGAAAATTTTAGCAATTGACGATCAACAACTAGTTTTACTTCCTATTCAAAAGCGATTGAATGAACTTGGTTATCAGGTCTTTATTGAAACAGATCCAGTTAAAGGACTTGAAATGTTTAAAACCATTCATCCTGACCTTGTTATTATAGATATAAATATGCCGAATGTTTCAGGCCTTGACCTTGTTAAGTCAATTCGTGAACGAGATTCTAATACGCCCATATTAATACTATCAGGAAACACTCAAGATCAAATTATACTTCAAGCTTTTGAATTAGGGGTCAATGATTTTATGAAAAAGCCGATGAGTTTAAATGAGATTTGCGCAAGAGTCCAAAATTTAATTGGAGGATCTCTAAATGATAAAGTTCCTTATAAGGGCGATCATATTATGATTCAGCAAAGATGTGTTGGGGTCGTTATTCCTTGTTTCAATGAAGAAGATCGATTATTAAGTGAAGAATTCTTAAAATTTATCAAAACCAACTCTGGATATCATTTATGTTTTGTTAATGATGGGAGTACTGATAATACCCTTGAGGTGCTTCATACTATTCAAAACGGGCGTGAAGAATATATTTCAGTTTTTGATTGTGAGAAAAATGGAGGAAAAGCCGAAGCAGTTAGGCAAGGCATGTTGTTTCTTAGGAAGAATGAACAATTGGATTATATCGGTTTTCTTGATGCAGATCTTTCAACAGATTTTGCAGATTTTGACGACTTGGTTAAATCCATTGAATCCTCTAATTTTCAAATCGTAAGCGGCTCACGTATCTCTAGAATGGGGGCAAATATCACTAAAGAATCGTCTCGAAAAATAATCAGTTTTACCATTAATTACATGATCAAATTAATCCTTTCAATGAACTTTAAAGACACACAATGCGGTGCAAAAATTTTCAGACGAGATTGTCTTGATGTGGCCTTTAATAAGAAGTTTATAACGCGTTGGTTATTTGATGTCGAAATCTTTATGCGGATGAAATTGCATTATGGATCAGAACAAGCAAAGGCGTTAATTTGTGAGCTTCCTTTAAAGCGTTGGATTCACGCTGATGGCTCAAAATTGTCGATGAAAGATTCTTTGAAGATCGGTATTCAATTGGTTCAAATTGCTTGGCATTACAGAAAAGAGAAATCAAACAGAAATATTAAAACTGAGCAACTGAATGACTTAGTAAATCCATCTTTTCTAAATTAATTAAAATTAATATCTAGTTATTATGGAAAAGACTCTTGGGCTCATTATCATTTTTTATAATGATGAACATCGCCTGAACTTAGACGCATTTATAAAACTGAGGAATTACAAGAAATCATGTTCTTTGTGTCTCGTGAACAATGGAAGTGATGATCAGACTTTAAAAAGGCTTTATGAACTAAAGCATTTGTATGAAGATCAAGTAGGTGTTTTAGATATAAAGAAACATAAACCTTTGAATGCTGCATTAAAGGCCGGAATAAGATATTTAAAAAGTCATAAAGACTATCAATTGATAGGTTTTATAGATAGCAATGACATTTTGAATTTTGAAGATTTTATAAATTGGGTTGAAACATTTTCTTTTAAAGAATCAAAATGGAAAGAAATACTAATGGTAATAGATAAAAAAAGTTCCTATATGCGAAATTTATTAAGAAATGTTTACTCAATTAAAGATCTAAAAACAAATATGGAAATCAAATAGAAGAATTATTTTTTGAAAAATGGGACTCTGTTTTTTTGTGGTTTTTTAATTGACTTGGGCTCATGCCACAAATTGATTTAAATTTCCTATTAAAATTCGATATATTATTAAATCCGCAGTTTTCAGCTATCTCAGCGATGGTTAGTTCACGATTTTCGTCCATTTCTTTACAAACCATTTCAATACGCATTTCATTTAAAAATTGGAAATATGTTTTATTTGTTCGTCTCTTAAAATATTTACAAAACGCATTTTTCGACATCGTAGCAACCTCAGCTATTTGACTTAATGAAATAGAATTTCGATAATTATTTATAGTGAATTCCATGACTGCGCTTATCCGTTTGCCTTCATCATCTGAGAATTTTCTATCATTTGTAAAATTTGACAATATTGAAAATTGTGATCGAGAAAGAAGTCTAAGGATCTTCATTAAAAGCATGAAACGCTCAAATTTCGAACTGCTTTCCAGTTGATAGAATAATTGATGTAATTTAGAGATATTTGATGTGGCAATGAAACCGGTATCAGCACGTTTAAAAAAGGATTGTAATGGTTTTAATTCTTCAAAGTTAAAAAATTCCTTTCCAAACGAATTTCGTGTAAAGAACAAACTGTGCATTATAGATTGTGAATCTGTGTTCGGGCTGCTTTTAAAGACATGAGGAAGGTTACTGCCAATAACGATTATGCTTCCTTTTTTGTAATTATTCACGGTTTCTCCAACTACTAAAGTGCCTTCACCTTCAACAATATGACTAAGTTGGATTTCTTCATGTTGGTGGTATTTATCATAAAAATAATTGCCCTTATCTTCTTGAAAAACAATGGTGTCAGAATGGGGTTTAGGAATTTTAAAAGGGAGTACTTTCATAATACAAAAATACGCAAAAAACAAATTGAAATATATAAAAGGGATAAAATAGTATCATAATTGGATAAATACACATTAATCTTATGGCCTCGTTTCACAGTATCTTTATACAATAATTCAATACGATATGAAAATAGATTGGAAAGGCGTTATGCCAGCAGTTACGACTAAATTTACCGATAATGATGAATTAGATCTGGATATGTTCCAGACTAATATTGAGGCTCAATTAAATGCTGGAGTGCACGGGATTGTCCTTGGAGGAACTCTAGGTGAAGCAAGTACACTTTTAGATCATGAAAAACGTCAACTTACCAAAAGGACTGTTGAGATAGTTGCCGGAAAAGTGCCTGTTTTAATGAACATTGCAGAACAAAGTACTAAAGGTGCTATTGAGGCCGCTAATAAAGCAGAAGCAGATGGTGCATCCGGCCTCATGATGTTACCTCCCATGCGATATAAGGCTGGAGATCGAGAAACTGTAGAATACTTTAAGGCAGTTGCTAATAATTCGTCTTTACCAATCATGATCTATAATAATCCGGTGGACTATAAAATTGAAGTGACCTTAGATATGTTTGAAGAACTTTTGAAATGTGATACTATTGAAGCTGTAAAAGAATCAACTCGCGATATTTCGAATGTGACACGTATTAAGAATAGATTTGGCGATCGCTTAAAAATAATGACAGGTGTAGACACGGTTGCTCTTGAGAGCTTGATCATGGGAGCCGATGGATGGATTGCAGGATTGGTCTGTGCTTTTCCTGAAGAAACTGTTGCGATTTATGAATTGCAAAAGGCAGGTCGAATAAAAGAGGCCATTCAAATTTATAGATGGTTCTTACCATTGTTAGAATTGGATATAAACCCTAAATTAGTACAGAATATTAAATTGGCTGAGGTGTATACTGGAATAGGTACTGAAAATGTTCGAGCTCCAAGATTACCGCTTCATGGAGAAGAAAGAAATGAGGTGATCAAGATCATTGAAAAAGGTATTAAGGAACGACCAACATTACCTGATTATAAAAATTTACAAATTCCTGCTTAAATAGGAAATATGCTTGAGATCAGACCCACGTGTGAACACTGTAATAGGTCATTACCTTATGATTCTACTGAAGCAATGATATGTTCCTTTGAATGTTCATATTGTTATGATTGTGTTAAAACTTTGCTTCATCATGTCTGCCCGAATTGTGGTGGCGGATTTGAAAAACGTCCAATTAGACCTAAAAATTTATTAGAAAAGTATCCTGCTTCTACTAATGTGATACAAAAACCAGTGGATCTTAAGAAGCATCAATTAAATATAAAAAAATGATAACTGGAAAAAATTATATTGGAAACAAGCTTTCGGCAAAGGGAACGATTCATTATAAAACCTTTAATCCGAAATTAAATATCGAGAACGAACACGAGTTTACAGAGGCCAACTTACAAGAAATTGATGAAGCTGTACAGTTGGCGTCTCATGCCTTTAAGGAATTTAGAACTTGTTCTGGTAAAAAGAAAGCACAATTTTTAAGAGCGATTGCAGACGAAATTTTAAAATTGGATGAAGAACTTGTTCAGGTCTATTGCTCAGAAACGGGATTACCAGAAGGAAGAGCTCGAGGTGAACGAGGTAGAACTGTTGGTCAATTAAGGTCATTTGCTGATCTTGTTGAGAAAGGGGATTGGGTAGACGCATCAATAGATACTGCTGAACCTGAACGCAAACCCATTCCAAAACCAGATTTACGAAAAATGTTAATTCCTCTTGGCCCAGTTGTAGTATTCGGAGCAAGTAATTTCCCCTTGGCCTATTCAACGGCTGGAGGAGATACTGCGGCAGCTTTGGCAGCGGGATGTCCTGTAATTGTTAAATCACATCCAATGCATGCTGGAACAGGAGAATTAGTGGCTTCGGCAATAATTAAAGCGGCTCAGAATACAAACATGCCAAATGGCGTATTTTCAAATATTAATAGTTCCGGAATTGAAGTAGGTCAGAAACTAGTTGCACATCCAGGAATAAAAGCTGTAGGTTTTACAGGAAGTATCAACGGTGGTCGAGCACTATTTGATTTGGCAAGTCAGCGTGAAGAACCCATTCCTGTTTTTGCAGAAATGGGGAGTATCAATCCTGTTGTTATTCTACCTAAAGCCTTACATGAAAAAGGAGAAAGTTTAGCAAAAACATATGCTGGTTCTATTACCTTAGGAACAGGTCAATTTTGTACGAACCCTGGGCTGATCCTAGGAATTGAAAGTGATGAACTAAGTAAATTCATTAAGAACTTAGCGGATGAAATAATTAAAATTGAACCTAGTTGCATGTTACATCCGAATATTATTGGAGCCTATGAGAAAAACAAGTCGAAGGCCGTCAATCAACCAGATCTCCATTTGGTAGCCGATTATGAGTCTGATGTTCAAGCCAACTTTGCACGACAGGCAATTAGCACAGTAGAAGGCAGTATTTTTTTAAACAATCCAACCCTGCATCAAGAAGTTTTTGGGCCTTTTTCAATGGTAGTACAATGCAAAAGTATTGAGGAATTAACACTGATAATTTCAAAATTAGAAGGTCAGCTAACAGGTACATTGATCGCCGAAAATGATGAAGCAAATAAATTTAGATCTGTCATCGATGCTTTGCAAAATAGAGTTGGTCGAATCATTTATAATGGTGTGCCTACAGGTGTAGAAGTATGCCCATCCATGGTGCATGGCGGACCATATCCTGCTTCAACCGATAGCAGATTTACCGCTGTTGGAATTAAATCTATTAATAGATGGGTGAGACCTTTTAGTTTTCAAGATTGGCCCAATCATCTTTTACCTGATGAATTAAAAAATGAAAACCCTAATCAAATTTTGAGAACTGTTAATGGAAATCTAACTACAGATAAAATATAAAATCATGATTCATATTCTAAAACCTTTAGCGCTTTGTTTTTGCTTAAGCCTTTTCATGGGATGTTCATTTGAGCAAAATGACTCAAAAGCAAATCCTTTAAATGAACTCATTACTGAATATCAGGACTATGAAAGCTACGAAGAAGATGATTATCCTCTTGGGCTTTTTACACGAGAACATTATAAAAAAGAGGCTGAATATGCCAAATCTAAACTTGACGAATTGTCAAAACTTGATCTCTCCAATTTATCTGAAACTGATCGTATTTCGGCAGACCTTTTGAAGTTTGTTCTTAAGA
Organism: Flavobacteriaceae bacterium; assembly: GCA_013001285.1. Taxonomy (GTDB): domain Bacteria; phylum Bacteroidota; class Bacteroidia; order Flavobacteriales; family Flavobacteriaceae; genus JABDMU01. Next base: position 11,048 of record JABDMU010000018.1, on the reverse strand, counting down.
ATAGAATTGATTACTACGAATTTGAACGCTTCTTGAATCCCTTACTTTCAGACGCTGGATTTCATAGTAATCTCAATTATATGGTCAGACCACTATCCAGTTACAAGAACACAAAAAAATATCTGAATAAACTGAACGCTATTCCAGAGTTTGTGAATCAACATTTTGTAAATCTTCGAGAAGGTCTGGAAAAAGGGGTGTCACAACCTCGAGTTATTTTCAACGGATATGAATCCACCTATAATGATCATATCGTCGACAATTATGAGGACAGTTATTTCTATTCGCCTTTTAAAAATTTGCCCTCCGATCTTACGAAAACTCAAAAAGATTCGGTGCTCGCAGCTGCGAAAATAGCTATAGAATCTAATGTTATTCCTCAATTCGAACGTGTAAAATCATTTTTCGAGGATGAGTACCTTCCAAAGACCAGAAAATCATTAGGTGTATCGGAAACTCCAGGTGGGTCTGACTATTATCAAAACAGGATAAATTTTTACACAACAAGTACGCAGTATACTGCCGATGATATCCATCAAATTGGCTTAAAGGAGGTGGCGAGAATTAAAGCAGAGATGGAAAAAATAATAAAAGAACTTAATTTCCAAGGAACCTTTGCCGATTTCCTAATGTTCTTGAGAACAGACGAGCAGTTTTATGCGAAAACACCAAAAGAACTCTTGATGATTGCTCGAGATATGGCCAAACGTGCCGATGAGCAGCTTCCACGATTTTTTAAAACATTACCGAGAAAACCTTATGGCGTAGCGCCTGTTCCCGATGCTATTGCTCCAAAGTATACTGGAGGACGCTATGTTGGTACTGATGCTAATAGTACAGATCCAGGTTATTATTGGGTCAATACCTATGATTTGCCAAGTAGAACCTTGTATACCTTGCCGTCACTCACCGTTCATGAAGCTGTTCCAGGACATCATTTGCAAGGCGCTCTAAATAACGAATTAGGGGACTCCATTCCACAATTTAGAAAGAACCTTTATTTATCGGCTTATGGTGAAGGATGGGGTTTATATACCGAATTTTTAGCTGATGAAATGGGAATGTATACAACACCCTATGAGCATTTTGGAAAATTCACTTATGAAATGTGGAGAGCATGCCGATTAGTTGTAGATACCGGAATTCATGCAAAAGGATGGACGCGTGAACAGGTAGTTGATTTTATGTCGTCTAATACAGCCCTGTCTTTACATGAGGTGAATACCGAAACCGATCGCTATATTTCATGGCCAGGACAGGCACTTTCATATAAAATTGGAGAATTGAAAATTAGAGAACTTAGGCAAAAAGCCGAAAAAACCCTAGGACCTAAATTCGATATTCGGGAGTTTCATGAAGTTATATTAGAACAAGGCACAGTAACCTTAGCTATCTTAGAAGAACGGATTAATACTTATATCGATCGCATAAAAAATGAGTAGGTCAACTTTTGTTTGTATAGATGGACACACCTGCGGAAATCCTGTTCGCGTGGTAAAAGAAGGTGGTCCGGTGCTATTGGGCAATACCATGAGCGAAAAACGCCAACATTTTTTAAAAGAATTTGATTGGATTCGTAAAGGATTGATGTTTGAACCCCGTGGGCATGATATGATGAGTGGAAGCCTTATATATCCGCCGCACGACCCAAACAATGATTTTGCTATTTTATTTATAGAAACTTCAGGTTGCTTACCAATGTGTGGCCATGGTACCATTGGAACCATTACAATAGCCTTGGAAGAAGGTCTTATTCAGCCAAAAACTCCTGGGTTCATAAAAATGGAAGCACCTGCTGGATTGGTTGAAATTGAATACCGACAGGCTAATAAAAAGGTTGATTGGGTAAAGCTGAAGAATGTAAAATGCTATTTAGCAGCACAAGACTTAAAAATTGAATGCCCAGAATTAGGAGAATTAAATTTCGATGTTGCCTACGGAGGAAATTTTTACGCCATCGTCGATCAGCAGAAAAATTTTTCGGGAATTCAGGATTGTTCGGCAAGTGATATCATAAGGTATTCGCAAAACCTACGAGCTCTAATCAATAAGAAATTCCCAAATACATTTATTCACCCAGAAGATGATACTATAAGAGATGTTTCACATGTGCTTTGGACGGGAAATACTATTGACCCGAATTCTTCTGGAAGAAATGCTGTCTTTTATGGTGATAAGGCCATTGACCGCAGTCCTTGTGGTACAGGAACTTCAGCACGAATGGCACAGTTATTTGCTAAGGGAAAACTTAAAATAGGTGAAGACTATATACATGAGAGTTTTATTGGAAGTACCTTCATTGGTCGTATCGAGGAAGTTACAACTGTTGGCCACAAACAAGCTATAGTCCCAAGCATTCAAGGATGGGCTAAAATTTATGGGTATAATACGATTATCATAGATGATGAAGATGATCCTTACGCCCATGGTTTTCAAGTTATTTAAAATGGAGAAAAACATAATTATTATCGGTGGTGGTATAATCGGACTGTGTTCTGCTTATTTCTTACAAAAAGAAGGGCATCGGGTTACCGTTATTGATCAATCTAATCTTGATAGTGGTGCATCTTATGTTAATGCTGGATATTTATCGCCAAGTCATATCATTCCATTATCGGCACCAGGTGTTATGAAACAAGGACTAAAATGGATGTTTAATAAATCAAGTCCATTATATATAAAACCTCGACTAGATCTAGATTTTTTACAATGGGCGTTGGCTTTTAACCGGTCGTGTAATACCAAACATGTTGAAAAAGCAGCCCCTGCCATTCGTGATATTTCAGTATTGAGTCAGGATTTATTCAATGCCATAAAAAAAATGGAAGACTTTTCATTTCATTACGATAAGAAAGGTCTTTTTATGCTTTGCCAAACTGAAAAAATGCTTGAAGCGGAATTAAAAATGGTAGATATGGCGAAATCGTTAGGATTAGAAGCAAAGGAAGTTTCAAATACTGAAATCAAAGAAATGGAACCAAACGTTGAGATCAACGCCATTGGTGCAGCTTATTTTAAATGTGATCATCACACTACACCAAATGAATTCATGTCAGAATTGAAGGAGTATCTTTTGAAACAAGGCGTAATATTCAAGTTGAATACGAAGATAGTTGATCTTAATATTGAAGGTCAAAAAATTAAAACTGTGATTACCGAAAAGGGAGAAGTATTTAATGCAGACGAATTTGTTTTGGCTGCTGGCTCATGGAGTGCGATGCTTAGTAAGAAACTCGGGTTGAAATTATTGTTGCAAGCTGGAAAGGGCTATAGGATTAACACAATGAAACCTACAGGAATAACCATTCCTGCGATTTTAGCCGAAGCCAAATCAGCGGTGACCCCAATGAATGGTTTTACACGATTTGCAGGAACAATGGAAATTGCCGGTATAAACCATGACATTAACAAAGTAAGAGTTGAAGCTATAGCGCAATCAGCGACCAACTATTATCCAAATGTTGTCCTCACTGTAGAAGAAAAGGAAAGTGCTGCAAGCGGTTTAAGGCCTGTATCTCCAGATGGGTTACCCTATATTGGAAAATCTTCAAAATGTGATAATCTTACCATTGCTACTGGACACGCGATGATGGGCTGGAGCATGGCAACAGCTACTGGAAAATTGGTTCAAGAGATCATTGATGAAAAACCTAGGTCAATGGCAATTGAGTTGTTCCATCCAGATCGAAAATTTTAAATTAGTCACTTAGGTCTAATCTCATATTAATAAGATGATGATTAAAGCCTGCTTTTTCATACGCGCGTATTGCTGATGGATTACTGGCATAAACATCTAAGCGTATTTCATATATGCCGCGTTCTTTACACCATCCTAGTAAGGCATCAATAATTAATTGATTGTAACCATTCCCTCGATGTGCTTCAGGAACAAACATGAATCCTAGGTACCCTTGTCTAGTATGTTTTAAATAAGGCCTGTCAGATTTGATCTTAGCATAGCCTGATGCAACAATTTCATTATTAATTGTAACCACAAAAACATCAGAATCTTCATTTTTGATAAATTCAGAAATATCATAGTAGCTAATTTTTCCATCCTTTATTGTAGGATCCATAGGGCGTTCAGCTTCAATCAGGTCCTGTTCGAATTCCAATAATACAGGAAGGTCACTTAAATTTGCTTTTCTAACGATCGTCTTCATGACATAATATTTAATTCAATACGTCCAATATTTTAGTCGAAATTAAAGATAAAACTAATTTTTATTCAGTTCATCGATTATTTATTGATGTAAAGTTATTATTTCAGTTATTTATTAACTCCTTGATTTTTAGCAACTTTAAATGGAACTAAACATATAATAGATGCTACTTGAAATCACAAACAATAAGGATTATTTTAAAATAATAGGTAATCTGAATGAGGATAATCTTCACATTTTTGAAAATACCTTTCAAAATATTTTTGAAAAATTAGACAGGATCGTAATTAATATTGAAGGGCTGAATAAAATTGATAGGTCAGGTGTTCAAGCTATAGCCAATTTACATAACCAGTCTATTTTAAAAAAGAAAAAACTATCATTAATTGGCCTAATTAACCCAGATAAATATAATTCTTTAGACCAAAATAATGCTGCCTAATTGTTAGCAGGACATGTCGGCTACAATTTTCCACTCACCATTGATCTTTCTGAAGATGATCATAAAAACACCATTAGCATCGCCTACATCTCGTGATAAAAAATATTGCCCCATTACGAAGTAAGAATCCTTCTCGATATTAGTGATATCATCTATTGTAAATTTTAAGGTCCCAGAATGTTCCTTGGTAGGATATCCTTTTTTGTAATTGGCTAAAGTATTATACCAACCATAGGTAAGGCCACTGCTGCCATAAAATTTGAGGGAGTCACTTTTCCAATAGCCTGCCATAAATTTTTCAAGATCATTGTCAGACCATGCCTTTTCTTGAATTCGCATGACTGAGATGATCGCTTCCTTATCTGTTTCACTGTTGTTAGTTTGACAAGCCTGTAGGCTCAAAATAACACTGAGTAGTAAAATTAAATTTTTCATGATTAAAACGATTTCATAAAGTCTTCGGAAAGGACTAGTTTTAAATAATATAGGAGATCTTCGGCATTTTCCATTGAAAAAATCATAGGGGGTTTAATTTTTAATACATTATGATCAGGACCATCAATACTCATTAATATGCCATAATCTTTCATTCGATTTATCATATAAGAAGCATGTTTTGGCAATGGCTGTAGATTTCTATCGACCAATTCTATTCCTAAGAAAAGACCTTGACCCCGAATGTCTCCAAGAATAGGAAATTCAATAGCTAACCTGTTAAGATCATTTTTTAAAAAATCACCAACTTTCAGCGCGTTGTTTTGAAGATCTTCTCTTTTTATTATACGAAGGACCTCAGTAGCAATTGCGCAAGACACAGGATTGCCTCCGAAGGTATTGAAATACTCCATGCCATTTGCAAATTTATGTGCAACTGCCTTAGTACAAACTACAGCAGCTAAAGGATGACCATTGCCAATTGGTTTTCCAATTGTGATGATGTCAGGAGTAACGTCATGGAGTTGAAATCCCCAGAACGTTTTCCCCATGCGTCCGCAACCTGTTTGAACCTCGTCTGAAATACATAAACCTCCGGCTTCTCTTACTTTTTCATAGACTTGCATTAAGAATCCTTTTGGAAGTTCAATTTGGCCACCACAACTAATTATTGGTTCAATAATAAATGCCGCAACCTTTCGCCCTTTTTTGTGAATTGAATCGATACATTTCACTACTTCATTGGCATAGTTTTCTGAAGCATTTGCATCAACAAATTGGCCTCTAAAGGTATCGGGAATCGGAAATATATGAGTGTGCTCGGGCGCACCTGTCCCACCTTTACCATCAAATTTATAGGAACTAATGTCTATGCACATATTTGTGTTGCCATGATATCCCATTTCGGAGGCAATGAAATCTTTTTGCCCTGTACATGTTTTGGCCATGCGTAAGGCTAATTCGTTCGCTTCACTTCCAGAATTTACAAAATGAAACACACATAACTCAGGTGGCAATGATTCCATTAATTCTTGAGCAAGTACATTGATGTTTTCATGCAAATACCGTGTATTTGTGTTTAACAATGCCATCTGATTTTGACCCGCCTTTACAACGTCAGGGTGCTCATGACCAACATGGGCTACATTGTTGATGGTATCTAAATATTTTTGTCCGAATTGATCCATTAAATACACAGCAGAGCCACGAACCATTTTGATAGGCTTATTATAGTGTAAGCTCATCCCTTTCCCAAGATGATTATTTCGAAATTCGAGCAATTCTGTATTAGACTTGTTTTGCCTTGGAAAAAGGCCTTCTGATTTAAATAGGAGGTTGGGATCAGGACATAAATCTTTCCATAGGTCTACTTGGCTCAAATAAGTAACTCCAGGAAAGTCGTTCTTATAATTCAACATAGAAAGCATGATTTGAAAATGCAGGTGAGGCGCCCAGTTTCCATTTTCTGGGTAATTACCAAGTACAGCAATGAGCTCTCCCTTTTTTATTAGTTTTCCAACCTCATTTTTTAGAGCACTTTCAATTGTTAAGTGACCATAGAGCGTATAAAAAATTAAATGATCTATACAGTGTTTTAATATGACTAAGCCACCATATTCTTTGTTGCCGGCATCATTAACAGCAAGAACAACTTCGCCGTCTAAAAGGGCGTGAACAGGCGTTTTATGTGCTAGCCAAAAATCGACACCTAAATGCAGGGTTCGACTTTCTTTACCATTATTCCCATCTTTATCATATTCGGTTGATGTGTAAAGTGGGCGTGGTTCTAAGTAGCCTCCGGCAATAATTTTACCGGGGTTTTCGGCTTGTAGTTTTTCAATTTTATATTGAAATAGATCGAGGTCATTAAATTCGCTTTGATGCCCGATCCATGTACTTGAAACACTGAGGTCCAGAAGCAAAGCTGAATTTGATTGAATTGTTGGGAAAAGTTCAGCTAATGAAAATGAATGCTGATGAGCCCAGGTATTAAATTTCTCACGATCAGGATGAGCCGGAAAATTGCAAGCATGTCGAAAAGCAAAATGGGCGAGGTCAGGGCTTATTGCCTTCCATTTGTGAAGCAATTCCCATGCAGATTGTTCGCTTATGATCAAATAGTCATTTTCTGGATGTTCTTTTTTATTGATAGCAGCTTTCGTAACGGAAATCACCAAACGCATGGCGATACAATTGTATAAATGTAAAAGTTCGCTTTCCTCAAGTGGAAAGCACTCATGATATCCTTTTACAACAGGAAGAGCTGCCATTAAAGGGTCTGCAGTGTTCATGATCGCATAGGCACATGCAATCGCTACATCATTTATTAGTTGCGTATGAATAGTATCCCCAAAATCAATAATAGCAACGACCTCAGGTTGAATAAGGTCTTCAGAAACAATGATATTATTATCGTTGGCATCATTGTGAACAACCGATGTTCTCAACGATGAATAGGCCGTGAAATGTGCTTCAAAACGATTCTGAAAATAGGAGAGAATGCGGTTCTGTTCTAAAGTGAAAAGATGACTATGTTTTTTTGTCCATAGTGATTGAGCAATATCCCAGTCAAAATAACGATGGGCTTCCTTATGGTCGAAATCTTGAAGTGAAGATGTAAGCTGACCACAAGTTTTTCCTAGGTCAAATCTTAGATTATCGGTATGCGGATTCACTTGACTCCATAAACGTCCACTGATCCAGGTCAATAATCTCAACTGAAATTCAGGACCATCATCACTTTGAACAATAGCATGTTGCTTGGATGCCTTGTTTGCGACGATCATGGGGGCAATGACTTCAGACTTAAATGATAGATGATTTAGTAAATCACTTTGGTATTCAAGAAAATTTGGATTGGAATCAATTGGAGCAAGTTTTAATATGAACCTGTCTTTTTCGGATTGAATTCTAAAATTTAAATCTTTTTCGCCAGGAAGCTCAGATGCCTTCCCTTCAATACCATAATGCTCTAATAAAAGTGCTTCTACTTTTGTACTTGAAATATTAAAACTAGCGTTTTTATTCATTTTCTAAGCGTTCCAATTCCATTTTAAAGGATTAGATAAATGTAGAAAAATCAAATCAAGGATTATAGAATTTTAGTCTGTTTGTTATAAAAGGCCTCTTGCTGTTTTTTTAATAATTCTCGTGCAATTTTCTTTTTGTAAGCATAAAGTTCTTCTTCTTCGGAAATATCGCCATAAACGCGATCATTAACTAAGTTGTCTGTGTCAAGGACGGCTTTTCGCTGGCTCACATTTTGTGCTGCCCAACTTTTTAATAGATCCTCATTTTCGTTGAATTTAATATCATATTCACCTCGAGGGGATAATAATTTAGCGAAAATAGGAGAAGTTTCAATAGCTAGGAACAGTAGAAATATGAAGAAGGAGGGTAGCCAGGGCAATTCCCCTAATGCATTAACACGTGCCATCAAACCATCAAAGTTGTCGATTATTGGCTGCGAAGTTGCTACCTTATCTTCGTAAGTTGAATTCAAAAGTTTTATTTGAGCTTCAGACTCATCTATCTTTGCTTTGTTTGTTTCTTTCAAAGCTTGAAGATCGGCTAAAGCAGCATCATGCTTTTCTCTTTTTTCCTTATACACTGGTCCTTTCCCTAATAATAAGGTGCCTTCACGTCCTTCGGCTTCAGCAATATAGGTGTCATAAAGTGCATTTACTTCTGCTTCTTTCGAATCTACCTGTTGTTGAAGTCCAATAATATTAGAATTCAAGGCTTCGATCTCAGGTGTAAACTGTTGGGCAATCTGTTCTTGATTCGCTAAGGTGAAATCATTTTTCTGTTCTAAAAGCACTTGATTTATTTCCTTTTCAAATATTTTTAATTCGAGAGGTTTCGAAATGACAACGGCTATAATGACGGCTAATAGGATTCTTGGTGATGCTTGGATTAATTCATCAACAACATTACCAGTTTTTTTAATTGTTGAAACGATATATCGGTCTAAATTAAAGATAAGAAGACCCCAAATAAAACCAAAGGCAATTGCTGCTAACAGATTGTCAAATACCGTATAAAGTGCATAGCTTGCGGCAATAAAAGCCATTAAGGCTGTAAAGAAAACTGTGGCTCCAATACCTGCATATTTATTTTGTTCGCCAATAGAACAGTCTTCAAGGATTTTGTGATCTGACCCTGAGCAGATGATAAAGAATTGCTTGAGCATGATGATAGTTTTTGATTGATTTACCTATTAGAACGCAACTATTGCCTTTTTGTTACATAAAAAAGCCTCGATTATCGAGGCCTAAATAAATTTATGAATTGAGTTCTGTGAAGTATTTATAGAACCATGGAATGGTTTCAATGCCTTTTAGATAGTTCCAAATACCGAAATGCTCATTTGGAGAATGAATGGCGTCACTATTGAGACCAAAGCCCATTAAAATAGTTTTGCTTTTCAATTCCTGTTCAAACAATGCTACAATGGGAATACTACCACCGCTTCGCTGTGGAATTGGCACTTTTCCAAAGGTTTTCTCATAAGCCTTAGACGCGGCTTGATAGGCTATATTATCTATTGGTGTCACATAACCCTGACCGCCATGATGAGGTGTTACTTTTACTTTTACACCTTCAGGTGCTATGTTTTCAAAATGAGTTTTAAAAAGTTGAGTGATCTCATTCCAGTCTTGATGTGGAACGAGACGCATGGATATTTTAGCATAAGCTTTACTTGCGATCACAGTTTTGGCACCTTCTCCGGTATAGCCGCCCCAAATTCCGTTGACATCAAGGGTTGGTCGAATTGAATTGCGTTCATTAGTAGTAAATCCTTTTTCACCGTAGACAGCATCTATATCCAAAGACTTTTTATAGGCATCTAACGAAAATGGCGCTTTGGCCATTTCTGCCCTTTCTTCTGAAGATAATTCTTCAACTTTATCATAAAATCCTGGAATTGTAATGTGATTGTTCTCATCATGTAACTCAGCAATCATTTTCGAAAGAACATTTATCGGATTTGCTACGGCACCACCATAAATTCCAGAATGCAGATCACGATTTGGACCAGTCACTTCGACTTCTACATAACTTAGACCACGTAATCCCGTCGTAATGGAAGGAATATTATTTGAGATCATGCCCGTATCTGAGATCAAAATGACATCATTTGATAATTTCTCAACATTTCTTGGAACGAACCATGCTAAACTCTCCGACCCAACTTCTTCTTCACCTTCTATCATAAACTTGACATTACATGGCAATTGATCTGTACTGGTCATATATTCAAGTGCTTTGATATGCATATACATTTGTCCTTTATCGTCACTTGATCCTCTAGCAAAAATGGCACCCTCAGGATGTAAGTCAGTTTTTTTGATCACGGGTTCAAAAGGAGGCGAATCCCAGAGATCAATAGGGTCTGGTGGTTGGACATCGTAATGTCCATAGACTAATATAGTAGGGAGATCTTTATCGATAATTTTTTCGGCATAAATTATGGGATAGCCGGGTGTTTCACAAAGTTCTACTTTATCACAGCCAGCTTTCTCAAGGCTTTCCACAATCATATCAGCTGTTTTTATCACGTCATTTTTGTAAGCCGAGTCAGCACTAATTGACGGAACTTTTAGAAGTGCCATCAATTCTGAAAGAAAACGGTCATTGTTTTCTTGTAAATAAGATTTTATTGTATTCATTTTGAAATTTTAAAGGATGATAAATTTACAAAAAGCTAGTAGAAAAATTAGGTACTCTATTTAAATATTAAAAGGAATGTTTATATTTGCAGACCTTTTGCGGGCGTGGTGGAATTGGTAGACACGCTAGACTTAGGATTAAACCAAATAAAAAGTGTTAAATTGCACTTTATGCGGGTGTGGTGGAATTGGTAGACACGTCAGACTTAGGATCTGATGCCGCAAGGTGTGGGGGTTCGAGTCCCTTCACCCGCACTAAAAGCCGAAGAGAAATCTTCGGCTTTTTTATTTCAAAAACACACTGAAAAAAGACACGGGTACAACATAGGTACAACA